>SFEA01000028.1 GCA_004557385.1 Bacteroidales bacterium | reverse complement strand
GCCGGAGGCAAGAAGCTGGCAAAATTCTAAGCAAATACTATAATGGCATAGTTGTGGCGAATATTCCTGCATATTTGTGTGGGGTGTTCGCCATAATTTTTGCTCAGGGGCATGTGTGCCATGGTTCGGGGTGTGGAGAGTGTGAATATGCTGGGGTATAAAAAGCAGATATTCCGACATCACGTCGGAATATCTGTGATAAACAAACACGTAAAAATATCTAAATTATATCCTAAAATGTCTGATAAAATATTTAAATGTGGATTGTGTTCATTGTTCTCTTGCCAATCACAAATCCACAATGCAAATATAAAAATTGTTTATTTTATGTGCAACTATTTTGAACATTTTTTTGATGATTTTTTGTAAAAAGAATAAAATTTACGAATGATTAAATCACAAACCGACAATGAGGTGATGAAATGAAAAAGCCCTAAAATAGTTGGGCGTTCAGTTCGAGACTCGGTTTTTTGCCAAATAATCAGCGAAATAAGCCAATTGAAAAAGTCTTTTTAGGTGCTTTTGATAGTTTTTAAGTATTAAAACGAAAATGTTTTGCTACCTTTGTCGGTGAATTATGTCATTTCGCCTTTCTATCGCTTTGACGGAAAGACGGAATGTAGTAATTTTGCACTCGAATATGTAATAATCGAACAGAAACAAACAGAAAAGGATGAATATAACAACAATTAGAGCTTTTTTGCTTATGCTTGTAGCGGCAAGTGTGTTTGCATCATGCAAGGATGACAAGAAAGACGAACCATCGAGCACCGGTACGGAGATTGTATACTACAACCTATCGCTTGACGCCAGCGACCCGAGTGAAAACGAAACAACACTCACCGAAGGATGGAACTGGAAGAGCGGCGACCAGATTGCATTTTTGAATCTCGCCTATGGTAGAAACATAGTTAGAATGGCGCACAATGGAGCCAACTTTAGCGGTTCGGTTCCGTCGATATCGGGAAGCATCAACATGGGATTCTTCTATCCTGCGGATGCCCTTATGCAAACCACGAGCGACACCACCTATGTGCGTATTTCGCTTGCTCGCCAGGACGGCGTGAATGCCACTAATTATCTGGCAGGCAGTTCCACAGCAAGTATCAACGGCACCCAGGCAGAGTCGAGCGTAAAGATGAAGATATTGAACGCAGTTGCCAATCTCAAGCTCAACAGCAACGGCAGCCCTATCAACAACATCACCCACATTGAATTGTATTCCGACAAGAATGCCTTGCCAAATCAAGGCGACTATGAGCTTAGGACGCTGGTGTTCAACAATGTGCGCAGCGGCAACATCTCTGTTGTGAATGCCGGACTCAATGGCGAGGCGCGCGTGTCGTTGCTTGCCGGCAACGGGATGCGCTTTGGCGTGACGGTGACTACGGCTGAAGGCAAAATGTATTTGGGCAGGAACGCCAACATTTACAACATAGTTGCCGGCGGAGTTTACGACATTGCATTCGACTGCGAGCAGCAAGAAGGCGAAGCCAAGATTGGCGACTATTTCTATAGCGATTTCACCCACTCGAGTGTATACGACGAATCAAAGACGTGTGTAGGCATTGTGTATGCCCTCAGCGACAAGGAAGAAGGCGACATCAACCCGAACCTGGCATCGAGCAACCACGGCCGCGTGATGGCAATGGTTGATGCCAGCAAGAGCGTGTGGGCGTATAATGCGTCAATGGTATTCGATATGCCGTTGCTTGCCAACTATGCCAATGCCGACGGCAGCAACGACCATGGCTATCTGCCATTCCATGTGTCGGGCGGCAATATCGGCTACAGCGAAGATGCCGACATCAAGATAAACGCATCGCTCAAGCCCGACGGCAGCATCGATGTTTGGCCTTCGGCAGGAGCATTGAGCGACTTCAACGGCAAGCGCAACACCGAGAGTGTTGGCAGCGCTGCCAAAAAGTATCCGGCAGGTTACAATGCAAAGAACTTCAACAATGGCGGCATTACATCGTGGTATCTGCCTTCGGCAGGCGAGATGGCGCTCATGTATGCTTTGCATCGCAGCGGAGTAATTGCCAAGCAAGAAGGCTTTGTGGGCTTGAAGGAGTTTGGCTACTGGACATCCACCGAGTGCAGCGAGCAGAAGGTGTGGGTGCTGCAGGCATTCGACGGCAAACTGTATGCCAACTTCAAGACGTCGGCTTACATGGTGCGTCCGTCGCTGGCGTTTTAATTGATAAACGAAACTCATATTCATTTATTATAAGGTCGTGGGTGGTTCTGTCGTAAGGGGCAAAACCACCCTGATTTTTTTGCCGACGGCAATTAATTGCCAAAAAGTGTGAAACCGAGGCGCAATATTTTGTAGTTGTGGTGTTTTGCACTAATTTTGTAAATTGGTATGGTTGGTAAGCACCATATTGCCGACAAGAATTATTTTTTTTACTTCAAACGCGATGAAGAAATACAATAAAATCAACAATGCCATGGGCTGGCTGATGTTTGTGATAGCAGCTGCCACATATCTGCTCACCATCGAGCCTACGGCAAGTTTCTGGGATTGCCCGGAATTTATTTCGCAAGGCTATAAACTTGAAATCGGACACCCGCCGGGCAACCCGATATTCATGCTTGCAGCACGTTTTGCCATCAACTTTGTCAGCGACCCGCAATATGTGTCGGTGGCAGTGAATGTGATGAGTGCAATATTGTCGGCGCTCACCATCTTGCTTCTGTTCTGGACCATCACCCACTTGGTGAAGAAACTGGTGGTGAATGATGGCGAGGAAGAGAGCATGACGCTGACGCAATATCTGCTGGTTATGGGCAGCGGTGTAGCCGGTGCGTTGGCTTACACATGGAGCGACACCTTCTGGTTCTCGGCAGTAGAGGCAGAGGTGTATGCCTTCTCGTCGTTCTGCACCGCGCTGGTGTTCTGGCTTATTCTCAAATGGGAAAATCGAGCTGATGAGCCAAACAGCGACCGCTATTTGATATTGATAGCCTATGTGATAGGCGTGTCGATTGCCGTGCACTTGCTCAACCTGTTGTGTATTCCGGCAATCGTGCTTGTGTTCTACTATAAGAAGTACAAGGACACCACGGTTAAAGGCTCGCTCATTGCCCTTGGCGTGTCGTTTGTGATTATTGCGCTCATTCTCTACGGCCTTGTTCCGGGATTTGTGAAGGCAGCGCAAGAGTTCGAACTGTTCTTCGTGAACGCGCTGGGTATGCCGTACAACTCGGGTGTGCTCATCTACACCATACTCAATTTTGTCGTGTTTGCATGGTGCCTTTTCGAGCTTTATCGCCAGAAGAACCCCACCTACATCAAGGTGTCGTTCTTTGCCGCTGTGGTGCTGTCTGGAATGTTGTTCTTCGGCAACGGGTGGCTGATTGCTGCGGTGCTTGTGATTGCATTAGGCATATATCTGTTTAAGTTCTGCAATCGCATTCCGGTGCGCATCTTCACGCTCACGGCATTGTCAATCTTGGTCATCTTCATTGGTTATTCGAGCTATGCATTGATTCTCATTCGAAGCAATTCGCACACGCCAATCAACCAAAACTGCCCCGACAACGTGTTCTCGCTGTCAACCTATCTCAATCGCGAGCAATATGGCGAGCGTCCGTTGCTCTACGGGCAGACGTTCAATTCGGGCATCGTGTATAAGGACAACGGCAACGGCGGTTATTCACCCGAGAAGAGCGCCGGCAAAGACCTTTATGCCAAGGATGTGACAAGCACCCATCAGGGCCGCGACCGCTACTTCATGAAGGGCAACGACTATAAGTATAAGATGAACCCTGAGCTCAACATGCTGTTCCCGCGTATGTATAGCGGTGCGCATGCCAATGAATACAAGGAATGGGTGAACCTGCAAGGCGAAGTGGTGAATGCCACCACACGCCTCGACCGCGAAGGCAACCCTATTGCCTTAGAGCCAAAGGTGAAGCCTACATTCATCGAAAATCTGCAATTCTTCATCGATTATCAGCTCAACTACATGTATTGGCGCTATTTTATGTGGAACTTTGCAGGCCGTCAGAACGACAATTCTGCTCAAGGCGAAATCACCAACGGCAACTGGATATGCGGCATACCGTTCATCGATAATTTCCGCTTGGGCGACCAAAGCCTTATGCCCGACGACCTCGGTGCCGGCAACAAGGGCCATAATGTGTTCTATTTGTTGCCACTCATATTGGGCATCATTGGCTTGCTGTGGCAGGCTTATGCAGGTAAGCGTGGCATCGAGCAGTTCTGGGTGATATTCTTCCTGTTCTTCATGACCGGCATTGCCATTGTGCTTTATCTGAATCAAACTCCGAGCCAGCCTCGCGAGCGCGACTATGCGTTTGCCGGTTCGTTCTACGCCTACGCCATCTGGATTGGCATGGGTGTGGCAGGCTTGTGGCACTTGCTCATGCAGCTTATGAAGAAACTTCAGAAGCCGACATCAGCCGAGGGCAACACGCATCAGCTTGCTGCGGCATGCGTGGCAGTGCTGTTTGGATTGTTTGTGCCGCTGCAGATGGTTAGCCAGACATGGGACGACCACGACCGCAGCGGGCGCTATCCGGCGCGCGACTTCGGTATGAACTACTTGGCAAGCCTCGATGAAAATGCTATAATATTCACCAATGGTGATAACGACACATTCCCGTTGTGGTATTGCCAAGAAGTGGAAGGATTCCGCACCGACGTGCGCGTGGTGAACCTGTCGTATCTGTCAACCGACTGGTATATCGACCAGATGCGCTATCCGACCTACGATTCGGCACCGGTGCCGATGCTTGCCAGCGACACCACCTACGCCTACGACCGTCGCCAATACAACTACTTCATTGAGCCTGACACAACGCCTACGCCGGTGCTCAGCGCCCTTGAACGGCTCTACGCGCCCGACTACGACAAAAACATCTGGAATCTGCCGGAATTCAAATATCCGCTGATGTATATTCCGGTTGATGCCGACGTGGCTATCAAGCAGGGTGTGGTTGCAGAAAGCAAGCGTGCTTCGATTCAAGAGGCAATCTTCGTAGACCTGCTCCACGACCGATATGTGGGCAACGACCAAGCCATCAGCTGCAGCGGCACCATGGTGCTCGACATCTTGGCATCGTCGGTGGCTCAAGGCTGGAAGCGTCCGGTTTATTTTGCCATGACTGTGCCCGACCGCTACTACGTTGGCTTGAAGCCGTATATGCAAAACACCGGTATGGCTTACGAGGTGACACCAATTCGTCAACTCGCTCAAGATGGCGAAATAGTGACCAACACCGACAAGGCTTACGAGAATGTCACCAAGCGTTTCCGCTGGGCTGGCATCGACAAAGCCGAGCCGGGAAGCCTCTACCTCGACGAAACTATCCGTCGCATGGTGTCGACCACGCGTTCAACCATGAACGACCTTGCAAATATGCTCACCTACGAGGGCGCCGAAGCCAAGCTTAAGGCTGAAAGCACCACTGAGCCGATGAGCGCCGAGGAAAAGGCTAAGTTGCTGGCATACTCAACCGACCGCTTCAACAAGGCGCGCACAGTGTTGCAGCTCATGGAGGAGAAACTTCCTGCCAAGGCTTGCCCATATTCGGTGCACATGGGTTACAGCATTGCCCAGACGTGGGAATTCCTTTCGGAATATAGCGGCAACAAGGCTGACAAGGACTATTTCATCAAGTTCTTGGAGCAAGAAACCGAGCACATCGGTCAGTATGTGAGGTACTATCAGAGCCTCGACAGCTCGCTGTACAGCCGCTTGACGCTCAACGACCGCTATACCGACCAGCGTTTGTTCCCCGAGATGCTCTATTATATGAGTCAGGTGTCGGAAGAACGCAGCAAGGCGCTCATCAACAAGCTCATGAAGCAAGGTGTGAACATCGAGCGCTCGCTCAACTTCCTTTATCAGGCGCAGAAGCAACAAGCCGAACCAGCCCAGGAGGAGGTTGCCGTTGCCGACAGCACTGCTCCAATGTGATGATTGCTGCTCATTTCAGCAAGGAATGATTATTCATATTACTTTATAAAGCAATGGCGGATTGTCCAACTTTTGTGGCATAAAAAATGTGCCCAAGGGGCAACCGCCATTCTGCTTAGGTGTTACCATACAATTTTGTTCAAATTTTATTTTTTGAATTTCTCAAATTATGTTTGTTGAACAACCACCGCTGCTCTACCGGATGCTGTTTCCGGAATGTGTGTGGCGTATACAAAAAAAGAAAAAATGTGTTTATCTCACCTTCGACGATGGCCCTATTCCCGAGGTTACACCGTGGGTGCTCGACACTCTCGACCGCTATGGCGTGAAAGCCACGTTCTTTATGGTCGGCGATAATGTTCGCCGGCATCCCGAACTGCTTGAGGAGGTGCTGCGCCGTGGACACAGTGTGGGCAACCACACCATGAACCACATGCAGGGCAGAATAGTCACCACCGAGACCTATCTCAAAAACATTGAGCGAGCTAACGAGCTGATACACACCAACTTGTTCCGGCCGCCGCACGGACTGATGCGTTTTTCGCAGTCGAAGGCGGTGCGCGCCAACTACTCGGTGATTATGTACGACGTGGTTACGCGCGACTATGCCGGCAACATCGACGGCGAGGGCGTGCTTGCCAACGTGAAGCGCTTTGCCCGCAAGGGGTCGATTATCGTGTTCCACGATTCGCTCAAGGCTGAGAAAAACATGAAATATGCCTTGCCCAAGGCAATAGAATGGCTGTTGGAAAATGGCTACGAACTCGAAAAAATACCAATGCACACCTGAGGCAGCCATCAAGCAGCGCGCTGCCGAGCTGGGATTCGATGCCTGTGGCTTTGCTGTGGCTGAGGCTGTTGATGCCGAGGCGCAGCGGCGCTACGAGCAGTGGATTGCCGAGGGCAAACACTTCACCATGGCTTATGCCGAGCGCTATGCCGACGTGCGCAACAATCCGCAATTGTTGCTCGAGGGCGCGCGTACGGTGATTTCGCTTGCGCTGAACTATTTCCCTGCCGTAGAGCAGGATGCCGATGCCCTTCAAATAGCCCGTTACGCCTATGGGCGCGACTATCACGAGGTCGTTCGCGAGCGCCTTGCGCAGCTGGCGGCATATATTGCCGAGGGGTGGGGTGCTGAGTGCCGCGTGTGTGTCGACACGGCGCCCATTCGCGAGAAATATTGGGCACAGCGTGCAGGCATTGGCTTTGTGGGACGCAACAATCTGCTCATCATTCCCGGTAAAGGGTCGTTTTTCTTTCTTGGTGAGGTGGTCACCACACTGGCGTTGCAGCCCGATTCGCCGTGCCAGTTGCATTGCGGCAGCTGTCGCCGATGTGTGGATGCGTGTCCCGGTGGTGCGCTCAGTGCCGATGGCAGCGCCCTCGATGCGTCGCGATGCTTGTCGTGCCTGCTCATTGAATACCGTGGCGAACAGTTGCCCGAGTGGGTGGCTGAGGTTAAAGGCAACCGCCTGTACGGCTGCGACCAGTGCCAGCTGGTGTGTCCGCACAACGCCTTGGCTCAACCAACCGCCGTCGACGACTTTGCTCCGCGCCACGACATACTTTCGCTCACGCCTGCTGCCGTTGAGGCTATGACGCCAGCCGAGTTCAGCCGGCTGTTCTCGCACAGCGCCATCAAGCGCGTGAAGTTGACAGGTTTGAAGCGGAATCTTTAAAATTTCTTGTGGCTTTATCCTTTTTTGATGCTAATGCCGCTGCTGCGATGTTGCATCTTTGCATTGCTGAAAGCAAATGAATAAACACACATAACAATAACATTTTTTGCGAAGTATGAAAAACGAAAACACACTAACTGCTCCGGCAAACGATGCCGAGGAGCGACAATTGCTCAATGAGCTTGCCATCGACGATTTTGCGCAAGCCGAAAAGGTGGAAGCTGAGGCTGTGGCTCAAATGAAGGCGCTATGCGGCGAGATTGTGCGCGGCGAGGTGAGCGCAACCACTATCCGAACCATCTTGGCAGGCGTGACTCACGACGACGATGTGCGCAACGCCGACGGCGAAGGCTATTTGCGTGGTCGCAACGAGAAGATTGAATTTGAAAACCGTTTCGACCAAAGCGCTGAGGCGCGTGCCGAGCGCAACAGCGTGACGCCACGCTTTGCCCGACGCAGCATCTGGGATATTGCCGATTAACTTTGGCTCAAAGCTCGATAGTTGCTGAGTGATAATCAAACCTATTAAACACACACGTTTTATTAATTATTTTTCAAAAACCATGAACACAAAAATCAAGAGAATTTTGGAGAAACTTCACGCACATCGCTGCGAGTTGACAATCGCCCTGCTGGCGATGATTACGCTGGGTCTGCTCATGCTTTCGTGTCACACCGATGGCGCCACGCTGGCGTTTGCCTTGGTGGCTACGGGAGCAGGAGGTGAGATGGTGACGGGCGGTCCGGTCACCACCGACGCCGTGCACGAGTCGAGTAACGACTATTTGCTCAACGAGATTGACCGCCAAATCACCAAGATACGCCCGATGGCGACGCCGGTTGACCAGCTTTCGCGTCTGGCAGGCGCCAAGCGTTGCGGCAGCATGGTGGTTGACTATTACAACGTTGATACCAAGCCCACCAAGTGCACTCTCAAGACAGCTGTCACATTGCCCGACGACGGCATGTATATGCCCGAGGATGTGCGCAAAGTGATATATACGTCGAACGACGCCATCTTCGACATCAGCGACACCATTTTGGTGAAAGGCGTGAGCGGATATAATGCCGACGGCACAAAGAGCAGTTGCGATTTGGTGCTGTATGTGGTGGGCAAGAGCGACGACAAGGGAATCACCGTGATGGCTGTGAACGGCATGAATGCCGGCGGTGTAAAAGGGTTGGTGCCGTCGATTGCCGCAGGCACCGAGTTGATTCGCATGGGGCGTGCAGCCTCCGAGCTCGATGTGCAGACTGCCCAGTTTGAGGCTTTGCCACAGCGTGCCACCCAAAACTGCCAGATTTTCAAGGCACAGGTCGAGCAGTCGGTGCTTCACCGAATGGCTAACAAAGAGGTCGACTGGACACTCAACGACCAAGGCGAGGCTGCCATCTACGATATGCGCCTTGGCATGGAAAAGAGCTTCCTTTTTGGCATAAAGAGCCTTATCTACGACCACAATAAGCGCGAGAACGTATACCTCACCGGCGGCATCTGGCATCAGGCGGGCAAGGAATTTGCCTATAGCGCCGACAGCTTCACCGAGGAAACCTTGGTGGACATGATGCGCGAGGCGTTCACCGGCAATGCCGGCAGCAAGCGCAAGGTGCTCATTGGCGGCTCGGCATTCATCAGCCGCCTGAACAAGCTCACCTATAGCAAGGTGGTGAACGCCGGCGAGAGCGTGGTGAAGTGGGGCATCGATTTCAGCGAGATGCGCAGCAAGTTCGGCAAGCTGTATGTATTGCTGTCGGAGGTGTTCGATGAGTGCGGCATGGAGAATTGCGCCATGATTATCGACCCCGAATACTTGCAGAAGTACAGCCATCTGCCTTTTGGCACCGAGGCGCTCAACCTCAAGGCATCGGGCCAGCGCAACACCGACGCCATAGTGCTCACCGAGGCGTCGTGTCTGGTGCTGCGCTATCCAAAGGCACACATGCGCATTGTCATGAATTGAGCCTTGCATTGAGTTGAACATTCTATGACGGCGAGAGCCTGTGTCGGATAAGCGGCACAGGCTCTGGTTGTATTCAAAGGGAAGAATATCCTCGATTATGGGATGTACACCTTGGTGACGCGGTTGCCTTGACGGCGCATATACAAGCCGTTTTGCGGGTTTGTCACACGGCGGCCCATAAGGTCGAAGTATACAGGTGCATTGTCGTTGGCATCGTTAGTGATGTTTGCAATGCCGGTGATGCCCGTGTCGCCACTGGAGTTATATACGCCATTGTTGCGAATCTTCATGTCGCCTGTTTGAGAGCCATTGGGGCCGCTGTTGAATATCACGTTCAGCCGGGTGTAGTCGAGCAAATCGGCTTTTTGCCGTTTCTTTCGCCGCATGAACGGCATGTCGCCTACCGAATATAGAGGCAGTTTATTGCAGAAACCGCAGAAAGGCGATTGAGCCGAGGCTGCGGGGCGTATCAAAATTTTGCATTCTCGAAAATATCATACGCTTTGTCGCCTGAAAGGCGGGAAGCCGAGCCGTCGAGGCGAGGCACTTAGCCGTGGGTGAGCGAAGCGTAATCCACGGTCCACAACCACCACCCCGAAACCAGCGTCCGGACAGGACGCGAATTACAGCCACACAAAGGTTGTAACCGCCTAATTATCAGAAGTATTAACCGCGCGAGCGGTTGCAACATCTATAACCTCGCGTTGACGACAAACGAAGTGCAGTCGGCTACGTGGGGATAAGCCGGTGCATCCCCCATCCAAAGCCAATCGTGGAGCGGTTGCACACCCAGCCGCCAAGGCAATATCCTGAGTCTGGTGCTCAAAACCACTCCAAAAGTGTTAATATTTGTCCTTTTCTATCTTTTATATTGAAATTAGGCGACAAATATCATCCTTTTGTCGTAAATTTTGTCGTAAATTTGCCCCTCGTCATATAAAACATTTAAAATATATAAAACATGAAATCTATTAATTATTTCTTAGTATGGTTTCTTGCCGTACTGTTGTGTTCTTGCAGCGATGCTGACGACGTGCAGCCATTAAATTCTTATTTCGGACAATATCCTGCTAATAGAACACATATCACAATAAATGGTAGAGTATTTACATCGCCAAGTGTTTCTAAAATTTATCTTTATGATGCCAATACTCCTGACGTCCTGAGACTAAAGTTCCCGTATTATCATAATACCTATTTGGAGTTCTCTGATATGGAGATTACGTTCAAGCCCACTTTACACAAAGATTACTTTACGTTTGAATACAAAACGACAAAATCTACTTTTGGCTCATTAGCAGACATTCAATATAAAATCACCGGAACTTGTAAGTCAGGTGAGTTAAACATTGATGTAAACTATGAAATTGAAGCAAAAAATGGCTTGTTGAAATGCTTAATCGCAGATGGTATGGCAGCAGAGTTTACTTTGTCACCTGTTAGTTATTCCAAGCCTACCGCCCCATTAAGCACTTATTTCACCATTGATTGGAAGGATGAGACATACACCGTTGAGCAATTTCACAAAGTTGCATTTGAATATATTATGGACTATATAAAGCGTCAGATGGGAGCAAGCATTTTTGGCATAAGAATGAACTCAAAAGGTGAAATGAAGCTCTATTCAAAAGAGACAAACGAATCCGAACCAAAAGAATTTCCTGGAGAGTTTTGGTGGAATGATGCCTGTGATTATAAATTAGTGGCAGATGAAATTGGAGCTAAAGCATTTTGCAAAAATTTGTTTGGTTCTGATGAAACCATAGAAGATTTATACAAAGCCAAATATGATAACACATTTTATTCGAACATTGTGTTCATACTATACAATTATTCGAATGGCAATGAAATTGTTTTCGATGGCATTCCGCGTATTGACACTATTAACGCTTGGGCTTCCGGTGTGAAATCAATTCAATTTTGGAGGGACTATTTCGAAAAAGTTGGTGAAGAAGAGGGTGCGTTGGCAATGCAGAAGTTGCTTGACACCCAACTTCCCGGCACATCAGCGGTTCCGCCATTTGATTTGAAAGGCGAACTAGTTAAATAACTACAAACACGAAATAAACCATAGAATACGCCCTGCGGACTTGCGAAAAGTGCGCGGGGCGCTATCGTGTTGCTATGCTCAGCTTTGGTCGCCAACGAACAAACCTAACAATAATCTTTCGCAAAGGGTTTAATTGGCAGTAAGCAAAAGAAGCGCCGAAGGTGCTTGACCATGCTTAACCGCGGGCAAGCCCATAGGGCGCAGCCTGCGGAGAGTGTGTTACCAGAAATATGTGCCTCGAAGTGGCACAACATTGTTCGACATCTTCGACGCCGAAGAAGTGACGTGTCAGCTCCTCCGCAGGTTCCGCTAACGCTCCACCAGCGGTTAAGCATAGTTTGCCATCTTCGACGGCACCATAGAATATCCTATTATCTGCTTAATCTGTGTGAGTCAAACACCTTATTCCTGCGGTATTCGTGGGGCGTCAAGCTTGCTCGGCGCGGGCGAGGGTGGTGAGCAGTGCCCGTCGGTGGCGCTTGTAGCGGTCGGCATAGTTGGGCAGAGCAGGGTAGGCGAGCGCAAGGATGCGGCTGGCAAGCGTCTGCGCCACCATTGCGCTGAGCCCTATGGTGGGGTTGTCGCTCTGGCGCGAGGCGTATTTGAGTTGCATTTCGAGCATGCCGTCGGTGGCAAACGTGTCGGCGTTGTTGCTGCACATATATGCGTTGAGGCATGTCACAAGGTCGGCGTACGCTTCGCCGAGCAGCATCATTGCCATGGCGCGGCGGTCGGGGTTGAGCAGCGGCGAGTCGGTGCCGTTAATCATGTTTGAGGCTTTCAGCCAAGCGCTTTCGGCATAAACGCTTTTCAGCAGGTTGTCGATGTCCACCGTTAC
Source organism: Bacteroidales bacterium (assembly GCA_004557385.1). Taxonomy (GTDB): domain Bacteria; phylum Bacteroidota; class Bacteroidia; order Bacteroidales; family Muribaculaceae; genus SFTJ01. The sequence goes on along the minus strand of SFEA01000028.1, from coordinate 36,056 downwards.
GGTGATGGTGTTGATGTGTGTTTTCATGTTGATGGTGTTGTTAATGGGGTTAGTGTTTGTTTGCTGCAGCCTGGCGGCGCTCGTGCACAATGCGATAGAGCAGCTTGTAGGCATAGGCTTCGCTCAGATAAAACCGGCTGGCATGCGCTGTGGCAAGCACACGCGCTATGGCTTGCGGCATGGTCAGTTCGGGGTGTTCTGCCATCTCGCGCTTCACGGCGGCGACAATCTCCAGCCACATGGCGCGCTGCTGGCGTGCCTTCAGCGGCACATCGCCGGTGGACATGTAGTGCATCATCACCGTGTAGGTGCGGTTGTAACTCAGGTAGTACAGCGGTTTGCCGCGTTCAAGCGTGCGGCGTATTGCCTCGCGGCGCACAAAGGGCTCTTTGCCCTGCATCATCTCTTGCGCCACCTGCCGGTAGACCGCCAAAAATTCTCTGTCGCGAAGGTGGCGCATGTGTGTTTTTGCATTTTCCATTTTTTCAAAAATAAGTGTGTTTTTCGTTGATATAAGGTTAACAATGGGTTGATTGCCGCCGTTGCAGAGGTTAGTGTTTGCTAAGGTGTCGGTGTGTCGGGTGCTCTGCAATCGGTAGTGCAAAGATAATACGATAAATGGTAAAATGCAAACAAAATAAAGGTAAAATTACCACATTAACGATTATTTTAATTTTTCGGAGAATTTTTTCAGATTTTGCAACTTTTTTTCGGGTTGGTGCGTCTAAACAAGTGAAAAGCGGCAAGAACCTCATCAGTTGAGTCGCTTCAGTTAGGAGAGATACAGAAATAAAGAATATTGAATCAAACAAGAATCAGATTTAGAGTTATGAAACAGATGATTTTAACATTAGCCGTGATAATCACTTCAGTAATGAGTGCCGAGGCGCAAGAGGTTGCCGCACCCGATAGTGCGGCAATCGACAGTCTCGAACTCCTCACCGACCGCTTCGTCAATCTTGGCGAACTGACCGTAACCGGAGCGTCGGTAATCAACAAAAGCGACCGCAAACTCATCACCCCTACGTCGGAGATTAAGAGCGTGGCAGCCAACGGCTCCGACCTGGTGAAGAAGATGCAGCTGCCCGACGTGAAAGTCGACCCGATGACCGGCGCCCTTAGCCTCTACAGCAACGGCGCGCTCAAGCTTTGCATCAACGGTCGCCCCGTGAGCAGCGAGGACATCCGCGCTCTCGACCCTGCCTCGGTGGAACGCGTAGAATATCACGACACGCCATCGATGCGATTCGGTCAAGCCGACCTCGTGCTCGACTTCATCGTTAAGGTGCCAAACTCGGGTGGCCGATTTGGCGTGATGGGGCAACTGGTGCCTTTCCGCGGCAAGGAATGGCAGATTAATCCCACGCTCGAAGTCAACTACAAGCGCTCTACATTCAAGTTTATGGCTCAAGACGAGTTTATGTCTGGCTTCAAGCAATGGCGCGACAACGTGGAAAACTACACCCTCGAGGACGGAACATCGTTCACCCGCACCGAAACCGGCGAACCTGCCCCGGTGTCGTACAACCACGGTTGGATGAATATGGAATATATGTATTATGTGCCCGAACGCGACCTCTTTTCGGCTCAGCTGTCGTTCTATGGCGACCAAAACAGCCATCAGGATTTCCTCGGTACGCTCGTAAGCTCGCTCGACCAAAGCACCATCCGCCTCGACGACCGCAACTATTCGTCGTCGGCTTACCCCTCGCTCAACCTCTACTATCAACACAACTTCAGCAAAGACAAGCTGCTGATGGTGAACGTGGTTAACGGCTTGGGTCGCTCCCACTCGCGCCGCACCTACACCGAGCAAGCCATCATCGACAGCCGCGCCGGCGACATGCTTGCCGACGTGTTCAACGAAATACGCTCCTACAGCAACACCCTGCTGGGCGAAGTGAACTACGAGCAAAGCTGGCGCAACCGTCGCCTCACACTCGGCGGCTCGTTCACCTACGACTGGAGCAAAAGCAACTACCTAACCTACAACTCCGTTGAACGCATGCGCAGCTCGTCGACCTACCTATTCAGCGAATACTGGCAACGCTTCGGCTCGAACTTCGACGCCTCAATAGGCATCGGCGTGCAATATAAGCACTACGGAATTGTGGGCGGCGAAAGCACAGGCAAATGGCTCGCCCGACCACGCCTGAACATGCGCTATCGCCTCAACGACCGCAACACCTTGCGCTTGGGCTATCAGCTCTACGGCACCGCACCTACGCTCGGTCAACTCTCGTCGGTGCGCCAGCAAGTAGACGGCATGCAGCAATCGGTTGGCTCGGGCAATCTGCGCACATTCAACACCCACGAAGGCTCGCTGCGCTACGAATACTCGCACAAACGCCTCTACGCCCAATTCACCACCGCCTATCGCGTTGCCGTGAATCCAATCGAACAAGAAAAACAATGGGTCGACGGCTCGGTGCTGACCTCGTACGCCAACCTCCGCAATGCACAGACACTTGATTTACGCGCCAATGCCCGCTACGAAATCATCCCCGAATGGCTCTCGGCAAACACCACCTTGTCGTGGCGCCGATTCATAGTGCACGGCAACATCTACAACCACACCTTCAATCGCCTCCGCACCGACTTCGGCATCACCATCACACACTGGAACGCTTACCTCGACATCTCTTACAACACCTCGATGAAAAGCCTGTATGGCGAAACCATCACCCAAAACAACGGTCAAGGATTTTGGATTGCTGCCGGTTATAAATACCGCAACTTCAACTTCACCGTCGTAGGCTTAAACCCGTTCACATCCGACTTCAAGCTCGAGAGCACCAACCTCAACCGCCTCGCCGGATACCACCGAAACAGCCACTTCAACTTCATGTCGCGCCAGCTCGTGCTTCAAATCTCCTACAACATCAACTGGGGACGAAAATACAACAGCGGCAACCGCCGACTCAACAACGACCTCGACCGCAACTCCGTCTCCGCCGCCGGCAAATAATCCCCCTCCCTCTAAAATGTGACTTAATTGTAAGTCCTCAGCCCCTCCTCCCCCCGCTTGGCACCCAACACTCTTGCAATATATAAATCGGGCAGCATACATTTGCTTGTGTATGCTGCCCGAGTCTATAGTTTTTTGGTTGTTGTGGAATTATCGGGTGAGGGAGTGGATGAGCTTGAGGTTGGCGGTGCGCAGGCGCTGCTCGTGCATCTTCACCACGCGGCGGTCGTAGGTCATGAATCCGTTTACTTCGCCTTCCACGTCGGTGGTTTGGGTGTAGACGGCGGCTGTGAATCCGCGTTGCACGTATTGCAGCAGTTGGTCGGCGTATTTTTCGTATTGGTCGGTGACTTCGTCAACCGAGTTGAATTGCACGTATCCCCAGTTGCGGTCGTCGAACCACAGGTGTCCTTTCACTGCGTAGCCTATGCCGCCGTATTCGCCGAGCACGTTGGCACGTTGTGCATCGAAGAGGTACATGTCGGGGCCGGGATAGTTGTGTAGGTCGAGGATGTCGCCGCAGGCGTAGAAGTTGCCGCCGCTTGCCGGGTTGATGAGGCGTGTTGGGTCGAGCAGGCGGGTCATGTCAACTATTTCTTGTGTTTTGAATTGTCCCCACGATTCGTTGAATGGCACCCATACGTTGATGCAGGGGTGGGTGCTGAGCTGGGTGATGATTTCGGTCCATTCTTTGCGGAAGTTGGCCTCGCTTTCGGGTGAGCGCAGGCGTTCCACGCCGTTGAAGTATTGCTTGTTTTGCCATTCGGGTCCGCGGTCGCCGCTTGGCATGTCTTGCCATACGATGATGCCGATGCGGTCGCAGTAGGCATACCATAGTTCGGGCTCCACTTTCACGTGTTTGCGAATCATGTTAAAGCCCCATTGCTTGGTTTTGTCGAGGTCGTAAATCATGGCTTCGTAGCTTGGGGCGGTGTAAAGTCCGTCGGGCCACCATCCTTGGTCGAGGGGTCCGAAGTGGAATATGGGTTGGTTGTTGAGGGTGAGTCGCACAATGCCGTGCGAGTCGCGCTGGGTGGCTACTTTGCGCATGGCGGTGTAGCTGGCTACGCGGTCGACGATGCGTCCGTCGATGCTGATGGTGGCTTCAACGTCGTAGAGGAATGGCGAGTCGGGGCTCCACAGCTTGGCGTCGGCAGGCATGTGCAGCACCACGGGTTGCGAGTTGATGCTTTTGCCTCGGGCAACGATTTGCGAACCGTCTTTAACTATCACTTCGGCGATGGCACGGGTTGACGGGAGCGATGTGGCTACGTCGACGGTGAGGGTGTGGTGGTCGATGTCGGGCGTCGACAGCACGCGTGTGATGTGGTTTTCGGGCACAGGCTCGAGCCAGACGGTCTGCCAGATGCCGCTCACTGAGGTGTACCATATTCCTTTGGGGTCGCTCACTTGTTTGCCGCGCGGCTGATAGCCGGTGTCGGTGCCGTCCACAACGCGCACTTGCAGCGTATTTTCGCCCTTGGCATTGAGCGCGGCGGTGATGTCGAAGCTGAAGGCGGTGTATCCGCCGGTGTGGCTGCCCACTTTAATGCCGTTCACCCACACGTCGGCTTTCCAGTCGACGGCGCCGAAGTGCAGCAGCACGTTTTTACCTCGCCAAGCCGATGGCACGCTGAACGAGCGCGTGTACCACAGTTCTTTGTCGGCGCTGAGCGTTTTGCCCACGCCCGACAGTGCCGATTCGATGCAGAATGGCACCAGTATGGAGCCTTGCGGTGCTTGGGGCGCTGCCGAACCCATCGGCGTCACAGCATAGTGCCACAAGCCGTTGAGGTTAGCCCAAGCGTCGCGCTTCATGATGGGTCGGGGATATTCGTTCCACACCGATTGTGGGTTGATGTTTTCGCCCCACTGAGTCATAATTTTGTTTCCGGCGGGGGCATATTGCGCCCAAGCCGATGCCGTGCCGAGTGCAGCGGCAGTGATAAGGTTGAATAGAGCAGATTTACGCATAGCCTTAGATAAGTATTTAGAGATTATTGATTCGAGGTTAGTGATGTAAATGCAAATATATGCCATAATTTGCTAAAGTGCACGCCACAAGCAGCGAAATCTTTTGATTTGCCCCCGAAAAAAAAGATGGCGGAGAAAGATTTTCATCTTTCCCCGCCTTGCGGTACCCAGAGCCGGGATCGAACCGGCATGGGTTGCCCCACTGGTGTTTGAGACCAGCGCGTCTACCTATTCCGCCATCTGGGCCTTTTTGCGTGTGCAAAGTTAAGGATATTTTTTCAATTAGCAACTATTTTGGCTCAAATATTTTTGTGGCGATGAGTTTTTTGTGGCAAAAAGGGCGCAAAAACGCCTCAGACGGTGCTGAGGCGCATATAGGGTTGGATGTATAATGGATGCTGAGGCGGTTATTGCTTCACTTCGCGCACCATTATGATTTGCGTTGGGAAGTGGTCGCTGTAGCCGTTGAGGAACGCTCCGCCCGAGTAGGTGCGCAGCGGATAGCCTTTGCGCGTGCCTTCGTGCGTTTGCAGGAAGTCCATATTTAGCACGCGGTGGTTGAGGTAGGTGAGGTGCTTGCGGTCGCCTTTGAGGAAGTAGTCGCTGATGATGATTTGGTCGAAGAGGTTCCAGGCGCCGTTGTAGGCAAGCGAGCCGATGCCTTTGTCGAGGGTTGCCCACCAAGGGTTGTATAGGCCGCCTTCGGGCACGTCGTCGCGGTTACGCTTGGCGTTGAGCACTTGGGCGCAGCTGCGGTCGTGCGGGTCGTCGTTGAGGTCGCCCATGATTATGATGCCTTGGTTAGGGTCGAGGGCAAGCAGCGAGTCGACGGTTTGCTTGACGCGTGCAGCGGCAGCTTCGCGCAGTGGGCTCGATTGTTCTTGTCCGCCGAGGCGCGATGGCCAGTGGTTGACGATGATGCTCACTTTTTCGCCGCCGAGCAGTCCGGTGACGCACATTTGGTCGCGTGTGCGGAATGTTGGTCGGTCGGGCAGCAGCAACGGAGTGTTCACCACGTTTAGCACGCGAAAGAAGCGTGGGTTGTAGAGCAAGCCCACGTCAACGCCGCGGCGGTCGGGCGAGTCGTGATGCACAATCTGCAGGTGCCATTTGCGTATTTCGGGTTGTTTCACCAGGTCTTTGAGCACGCTGATGTTTTCTATTTCCGACACTCCGAGTATTGCCGGTCCGTTTGGGGTTGAGCCGGTTGCCATTTGGCTGATGGCGTATGCCAAGTTGTGGAGCTTCTTGAAGTATTTTTCCGAGTTCCATTGGCGTGCGCCTTGCGGCGAAAATTCTTTGTCGTAGGTGCCGTTTGAGTTGATGGTGTCGAAAAGGTTTTCGAGGTTATAGAAAGCCACGCCAAATGCCTCGAATTGCTTGGCGGACGAGGCGGGCTTGTCGTCGCCGGTGGTCATTGAGGTGAGCACCAGCAGGGTTGCCAATAATGCTAAAAGCTTTTTCATGCAGTAGTGTAGTGGGTTGTTGTGAATATTTATGATTAATTGATGTGTAAGAGTTTTTTGAACAGCTCCACGGTTTCGGGTTTGCCGGTGTATTTGCCCAGGTCTTCGCTCATTTTGCATGTGTCGTTGAACTCGCGTTTTTCGGTGATTTTGATTGCCACGAGTTTGATGACGATGTTCATGGGTTTGAATCCCCAGCCGTAGGTGTCGCAAGTGATGTGGGTGCCAATGCCGTAGCTGTCGATGCAGCGGTCTTTCACGCGGCGGTGAATGTCGAGTGCGCGGTCGGTGTCGAGTGCGTTGCTAAAGATGATTTGCTTGGTGCGGTAGTCGACGCCCAGCTCGCGATACTTGTTCTGTATTTTTTCCACTTGTTCGAGTTCGTCGCCGCTGTCGATGCGCAGTCCGGCAAACACGCGTGCAAAGTGCTCCGAGAAATTGTCGGCAAAGGCTTTGAACCCGAATGTGTCGTATAGGAATATTCCGAGCGAGCCGATGTAGGTTTTCTGCCACATGTCCATGGCTATGTTGTTGGCTTCTTGCGGTCCGAACATTCCGGCAATTCCGGCAATCCATTCGTGAGCCATAGTGCCCACCGGTGTCACGTTGTATTTCATGGCGAGGTAGACGTTGCTGGTGCCCACAAATTTGCCTGTTTCAACGTCCTTCGAGGCATCGATGAACGCCTTCACAGCCACGTCTTCGCTTTCAAACGACAGACGGCGGCGCAGTCCGAAGTCGGTCACTACCAGTCCGCCCTCAAGCATTCGGCGGGCTTTGCGGTAGGTGAGGTCGTAGTAGTCAGCCATGTCCACCTTGGCGAGGTTGCCGGTCATGGTGTGGTGCAGTTGCGATATTATGGCAAGAATCTGCACTTCGAGCAGCACGGTTTGGTGCCAGTAGCCTTCGAAGTCGACGTGCAGGTGTCCTTCGGCGTCTTGGCTGATTTCCACCCAGTTGGCGTCGTAGCGGAAACCGCGCAGATAGGTGTAGAACCAAGTGGGCAGATAGTAGCAACGCTGTTTCATGAACTCTTCTTCCTCGCGGGTGAATCGCAGGTCCTCGAGGTACTTCACTTGTTGCTTGAGTTCTTCGGCGAATCCTTGTGGATATACGGTGTTGTTGCGGTCGACAAACTGATATTTCACCACGGCGCGCGGAAAACAGTTGAGTATGGCGCAGCACATGGTGAGTTTATATAGGTCGGTGTCGGTGAAGTGGGTGACAATAGGTTCCATATCGTTATGTGGTTTTTTATGATGCTTCAAAGATACACAATCTTTTTATACTAAGGTGCCATTGTAGGCAGAAAATTGTTGTTGTTACTGGCAATGGCGACATACTTTTGCTATTTGTATTCGATGAGAATTGCTCCTGTTGGGCAGTATAAGTCGACGCTAAAGTGGAACGACGTCCTGCAATAATAGTGTCTTTATCCAAGCAACTTTATTTGCTCGTTGAATTTGCGCAAATCTTCAATCAGCACGTCAAATGGTACGGAATTCTCGTAAATCATATTCTCTTGCATCGACTCGTAGTCTTTTCGCCATGCTTGATAGACCGAATCCTGCGGAATGATGTTCAGCGTTTCCTTTGCAAGTGTGGAGTAATCAAATCCATGAAGTCCGATAAATGTGCGGCGATGTTCAATGACCGTGTTGTATAGTTCATTATCCAATAATGCATCCTTTGCTATCGGAGTTGAAAGCATTTTGTGAACATCATAGAGGTGCCGCGACATTCGGTCAACTCTGATTTGTTCGCTTGATTTCGAAAATTCTTCGTGTAGTAAAAACAGTTTCTCAAGAAACGTTCTCTTCGCCAACACTGCACGCACATTAAAGGAGGGTTCATGAAAAGGTGCTTCAGGTGCCGCAGCATCAATTAAAGAATCTATCTCCACGTTGGCAACAGGCTCCGACATTGAGCGGCCGCTAATTTCTATTTTCACGATATTAGGTATGTATTCCACAGTTTCTACTGCCGATTCATACTCAATCCAAATCACTTCGGGGTCGGTGGTGCTGACGGGTGTAATATCAACCCTTACATTGAAATGCTTGGGAGATATGCCGTCTTTTACAAGTTGCTCTTTAAGGTCGTATTGCATCTGTTCTCTGACAAATGAGCATGCTGCACGACGCAGTTTGTCGCTGATTTGTGTTTTGCTCAAATGACCTTCAAAACCAAGAAATTCGCGTGTTATTCCGATGTCGATGTCTTCAGACATCCGTTCAATAACGTGCCAGCATTTGCTCAGACTTGTTCCGCCTTTGAAGCTCAGATGCTTGGCGTATGGCAATTGAAATAACGCGCGTAGCACGGCTGTAACCCACCAGTCTTTCTCGATGATGGCTGGTTTCAGTCCAATACGTCCTTCAAGATTGCTCAGCAAATCTGCTCGTTGATTTGCTGGAATGTCAATAAATTTCATCTTTGTTCTTTTAATATTGTTTGCACCCACGATGGAGCAAGGGCTATATCGTGAATAAAATCGGCTTGACTAACGTTCTTTACCAAGACTGAAATCTTTGATAATTCTTCGTCGGATACTTTTCCGTTGCCTATCTCTCGCATTGCGGCAACAATAAGCTGCATCAGTTCGTTGCGGAATGAGAATCGTTTCATTTCTGAACTTCGCTTGAACAATATGCCTCTGCCGTTGCCCACTTTTATTCTTCGTGGCGACCCGTCGGTGTAATAAACCACATTGGCCTGCAGTTGTGTCGATAAGCCAAGTTTATTCAGTGCGTATGTCCCGGTGGGAACGATTCGGCTTTTGTCGCGCTTGGCAATGGCCGATGCAATCTCGTCGAGTGATGGCATTTGTGCGCCAAGTCCCCACTGAGTGTCAATCTTTGGATAGCAGTATATTCCTTGACCTACTCTAATCAGCGTCCCATCTTCGCAAAGTCTTGTGAGCGCCGACGACACCATTTTCACTCCCCCGATAAACGAGAAGTCTTCCGGAAAGAAAATGCTTCCTCTCGGACATGCTTCAACCGTTTTCCGTATTTGTTCAATTCCACTCATTTAATTGTTAATTTTGCAGCAAATTTAGTGTAAATTTTCTTCATCAACAAAATTTATTCTAAAAAAGATTCTATCGTGCTTTGTGAGAGGAGCGAGTAGTTAACATTGCACTTCTTATCGGAGGTTTCATGGCGAATAAAAAATAAAAAAGTTCAAAAAGTTGTAATAATTCGGAAAATATTCTTTAAATTTGAAGGTTTTTGTTCAAAGTGCATATTATGCCCTGAATACAAACGCCGTGAGAATAGTTAATACATTGAAAAATATTACAAAAAAACAAACAACTACAAAAAAGGACCTTATGAGAGTAAAACTGTTTTTACTGCTAAGCCTTTTCGTGGCATTGCCGGCGCTTGCACAGCGCACGGGAGTGCGAGGCTCGGTGGTTGATGCTAAGACGGGATTGCCTGTTGTGGGAGCAACGGTGATGCTCGACGAGCAAGGCATATCGGTCACGAGTGGGCCGAATGGCGATTTTAGCATCTCTGACGCAGTGGCTGGCAACGACCGCCTGTTGGTGCTTAGCTACGGCTACAAAGATTGGATGCAGGATGTGATAATTTCTGCAAATGTGGTGGAAAATGTTGGCACCATCAAGCTGGTTGGCATAGCCGACGGCTCTAACGATGCCGACGATTTCATCGTTAGTGAATCGCAAATCGAAGATGAGGAGGGCAACAGTCAGTCGATTGCAACCTTGAGCGGCGCTAACGACAACATCTTCTATCAGGCTGCCAGCTACGACTTTAGCCTAATGCGTTTTCGTGTGCGTGGCTACGACAGCGAGTACACCCAAACGATGATTAACGGCATTGTGTTCAACGACCCGGCTCGCGGCCGCTTCAACTACTCGATGATGGGCGGCATGAACCAGGCGTTCAAGAACAAGAGCATCGGCATGGGACTCGAAGCCACCAGCTACGGCTTTGGCGATGTGGGCGGCACCAACAACATTGTCACCTTTGCCAAGGACTATGCTCCGGGCACTCGTGCCAGCGTGGCTTACACCAATAGCAACTATTATCTTCGCGGTATGCTCACTCACGCCACCGGTTTGCGCAAAAACGGTTGGGCGTTGACCATGAGCGCTGTGGCTCGATATAGCAACGAGGGCATCGTGCCTGGCTCGTTCTACAACTCGTGGGGCTACTTCATTTCGGCTCAAAAGGTGTTCAACCCGCAGCACTCGCTCTCAATCACCACTTTTGGTGCTCCAACCAAGCGCGCTGCCAACACGGCTACGTTCCAAGAGGCATACGACCTCACTGGCGACAATCTCTACAACCCGAGCTGGGGTTGGCAAGAGGGCGAGAAACGCAACGCCAAGGTGGTGGAATCGTTCGACCCTACTGCCATTGTCAACTGGATTTGGACCCCGAAGGCTGGCGTGACGCTCAACACCGGCGTGGCTGTGCGCAAGTCGTTCTACTCGTCGTCGGCGCTCAACTGGTATAACGCTGCCGACCCGCGTCCCGACTACTATCGCTATCTGCCTTCGTATTTCGACGACGACGACACCAAGGCGCTTTACACCGAAAAGTGGCGCACCGACGATTCGTTCCGTCAAATCGATTGGGCTGGACTCTATCAAACCAACTATCTGAACAACCTTCAAGCCGACGAAACCGGTGTTTCGAAAGGCGCTACATATATCATTGAAAAACGCCACAGCAATCAGCTGAACACCATGTTCAACTCGGTGCTCAATGCTCGCCTCAACGACTACATGACACTGCAGGCTGGCGTGGGTGCCAACTGGTCGCGCTCGTCGTACTACAAGACCATCAAGGACCTGCTCGGCGGCCGCTACTGGACCGACACCGACCAGTTCTCGGAACGCGACTATCCTAACGACAAGCAGATGTTGCAAAACGACATGAACCACCCCAACCGCAAGGTGCTGGTTGACGACCGTTTCGGCTACGACTACGACGTCAACTCGTTCAGCGCAAACGCTTGGATTCAGAATATGATTAACCTGCCGCGTTGGGACATCAACTACGGCATTGCCGTCAGCTACACACAATTCCAGCGCGACGGACACATGCGCAACGGTCGTGCTCCTGAAAACTCCTATGGCAAGGGCGTACGCCACGAATTCGACAACGCCGGCGTGAAGGCTGGTGCAACCTACAAGATTGATGGCCGCAACAACATCACTGCCCATGCCTACTATGGCACTAAGGCGCCGCAGTTCGACCAAGCCTACGTTTCGCCGCGCATCAAGGATGATGCCATCACCGGACTTGCCAGCGAGCGCATCCTCTCGGGCGACTTGAGCTACAACTTCAATTATCGCCGATTCATGGGTAGCATCACCGGTTTCTGGACCGATATGTATAACCAAACCGAGCGCACCTCGTTCTACGACGACCAGTTCAGCACATTCATGAACTATGTGCTCACCGGCGTGAAAAAGACCTACAAGGGTGTGGAAGTGGGTATGGCTTATCGCATCACTCCGTCAATCACCCTCAGCGGTGCTGCCACATTCTCGCGCTATCAGTATAAGAACCGCCCAACCGGCACCCGCAGCTACGAGAACGGTCAGGCGCCCGACACCACTCAGGTGGTTTATCTGAAAAACTTCTACGTTGGCGGCACTCCTCAGCAAGCCTATTCGCTCACACTCAAGTGGAGCGCGCCAAAGATGTGGTTCTTCGAGGTGAATGGCGTGTATATGGCCGACTCCTACGTCGACCTTTCGCCCATCCGCCACGAAGCTATGCCTAACCTCTACAAGGTTTGCGAAACCGAGGAAGAACTTCATGCCAAGGTGGCTGAAATCACTCGCCAGGAGCGCCTCAAGGACAACTTCGTGCTCAACCTGAGCATAGGCAAGCTCATCTACCTCAATCGCACGGCTTCGCTCAACATCAACCTTAATCTGGACAACGTGCTCAACAACCGCAACATCCAGACTTCGGGCTATCAGCAGGGCCGTTTCGACTACACCAACTACACCACCACAAAGTATCCTAACAAATACTACTACGCACAAGGCTTCCGCGCTTATGTTAATGTGGGTGTGAAATTCTAAGAAAAAAAGATTTTAGTTCAAAAAAAGTTACATACATTATATATAATATAAAGAAACTATGAGACATATTAAGTCATATTTCAGTTTGATGATAATGGCAGCGGCTGCACTTGTGAGCAGTTGTTCCGACAACTTCGACACCCCACCGTTGATGGTGCCGCAAGCAAGCCGTACGGCTAACATCAGCATCGCCGACTTCAAGGCAAAATATTGGCAGGACGCCGTTAACTATATCGACACCGTGCGCGAAGACCTCGTGGTGGCTGGCCGCGTAATCAGCAGCGACGCCTCGGGCAACATCTACAAGAGCCTCGTCATTCAGGACGAAACAGGCGCTTTGTCAATCTCGCTCAACGGCAACAGCCTCTACAACACCTATCGCATCGGTCAAGAGGTGGTGATTTCGCTCAAGGACATCTGGGTGGGCAAGTACAACTCGCTGCAACAGCTGGGCTATCCCGAATACTACGAAAAAGGCGGCGTGTGGGAAGCCACTTTCTTGCCGCTCGAAACCTTCCAGGACCACGCCGAACTCAACGGCCTGCCTGCTCCAGCTGAAATCGACACCATTCCTGCCACCATCGCCGGACTGTCGACCGACGCTGCCGGTTTGCGCAAGTGGCAGAGCCAATTGGTGCGCTTCGACGACGTGAAATTCTCTGACGCCGACGGCAAAAACACTTTCGTCACCGGCGACGCCACCACCAACCGCACCATCGAAGATGCCGGCGGCAACTCTATTGTGGTGCGCACCAGCAACTACTCTACTTTCAAGGACAATCTGCTTCCGCTGGGCTACGGCTCGGTGGTGGGCATCCTCAGCTACTACGGCTCTAACGCCAGCAACGGCACTTGGCAGCTGCTCCTGCGCAGCGCCGACGACTGCATCGACTTCTCTACCGACTTCAGCGGCGTAGAGTCGAACCCGTGGACCGTTGAAAAGGCTATCAGCTTGCAAAACACCGGTCGCGAAGGTTGGGTGAGCGGATACATCGTGGGTGCTGTGGCTCCTGAAGTCACCGCAGTGAAGAGCAACGCCGACATCGAATGGTGTGCTCCTACCACTCTTGGCACCACTCTCGTAATCGGTCCTACTGCCGATTGCACCGACTACACCAAGTGCCTCGTTGTGGCTCTGCCGCAAGGCACTCCGTTCCGCACTCAAGCCAACCTCGCCGACAATGTTGAGGTATACAAGACCGTCATCAAGGTGAAGGGCACTATGGCTTCTTACCTTGGCACTCACGGCATCACCGGAAACTCGGGTTCTACCGACGAATTCCGCCTCTCGGTGGCTACCGGCGGCGTTACCGGCATCAAAGAGGGCTTCGACTCGGCTCTGCCTTCCGACTGGACCAACGTGCAGAAGCAAGGCAACAAGGCTTGGTTCCAAACCACTTTCAGCAACAACGGATATGCTGCAATGACCGGCTACAAGGGCACTGCTCCGTTCGACTCGTGGCTCATCACGCCTGCCATCAATATGAACAAGGTGGAAAACAAGGTGCTCAACTTCCGCACTCAGGTGAACGGCTACGGCTCTACCACCAGCAAGATTGGCGTGTATGTGCTCACCTCTGCCGACCCTGCTTCGTGCGAGCCTGTTAAGCTCAACGCCAACTTTGCCACTGCTCCGGCTTCGGGCTACAGCGACTGGACTAACTCGGGCGACATCGACCTCAGCAGCTACTCCGGCACTATCTTCATCGGTTTCCGCTACGAAGCCACTTCCGACGCTAACTACGCCACTTGGTGTGTCGACGACGTCGTGCTTGGCGAAGTCAGCGGCGAGAACCCTGGCGGCGGTGAAGGCGGCTCTGCAATTAGCGGCACTTACGCCGACTTCGAGACCTTCAACAATAGCACTGCCGTTAGCTACTACGGCACCTACACCTCTGCTCAAGGTTGGAAGGCTGAAAACTGCAACATCTTGCAAGGCGGCGCTGCCGACAACAACCCAACCTTCAAGTTCATCGGCTACAAAGAGGGCACTACTCCTTTCTTCGCTGCCTGCATGAACGGCAAGACTGCATCTGTTGGCAAAATCACTTCGCCAACCATCTCAGGCGGCATTGGCAAACTCACTTTCAAATACGGTTTTGCCTACACCGAAAGCAACGGCATCTCGTTCAAGGTGGAAATCATGCAAAACGGCTCTGCCGTAAAGACCATCAACGTCACCAAATCGGCAAGCGAATGTGCCAAGCTCACCGCCTACGACTTCTCGGCTGACGTCGACGTTGCCGGCGACTTCCAAATTGTGTTCACCAACCTTTGCCCGTCGAACAATGCTTCGCAGAACAAAGACCGCTACGCTGTTTGGAACGTGAACTGGACCAACAAAAATTGATGACATTCCGTTAGGGCTCGTCGCAGCCCAACGCTGAAATAACACATTCAAGCCACCCGTCGCTGTATGCCGTCGGGTGGCTGTTTGTTAATAGCGTATGTTAATTTTTTGCAAATTGAAGTAGCTGCTTTTGACGCTTTATTTTTTTCGGCATTCGTGTGTGATGCAGATGTATTTCAACACTTATCGTAAAAAATGCACATAAATTTTAATAAACAATAGGTTAAAATGGTTAAAGTCAATATTTTTTGTTAATTTTCATTCCAAATTTTGTTGTTTTTTGTAAAATTCTTCTTACATTTGCCCCAAATAAACTAATCAACGCTTAAAATACAATCTTATCATGAGGAAATTATTGCTTTCAATCTTATCGCTTTTTGCATTCGCTCTTGTCGCGAATGCTGCTGAAGTTACATTCGACCCAACTTCAACAAACTGTACATGGCAAAATACCACTAATACTTCTGGTATTGAGCAAAGTGAAACCATAGATGGCGTAACTTTGTATTGTGACCACGGAAACAAAGGAACTTCTGATTATCGTTTCTATAAAGGTTCTAATGCCAAGATTTCTGTCGTTGGTGGCAAGATTACATCAGTAGTGTTCACTTGCACTGCTAATGGCACTACTAAGCAAGGTCCTGGCTGTTTTACAAATTCTGGAGAAGGTAATTATACTTTCGAGACAGCAGGTAAAACTGGAACTTGGACGGGTTCTGCATCGGAAGTGGTTTTAAATGCTACTTCTAATCAAGTTAGAGCAACAAAGATTGTTGTTACTTATGTTTCTGATGGTTCTATTTCTTCTCCAACATTCTCGGTTGCTGCTGGTACTTATTATGAAGCCCAGACTGTTGAAATCACCAATCCTAACGGCTCGGGTAAGGTTTACTACACTACCAATGGCGACGACCCAACTGCTGAGTCTACTGAATACACAGCTCCTATTGAAATCACTGCCACCACAACCCTCAAGGCTGTTGTTGTTGACGGCGACAAGTCGAGCGAAATCACTTCGGCTACTTACACTATCGAAACTCCGGTTGAAGTTGCAAACATTGCCGAATATCTCACTAAAGACGATAATGCAGTGGTTAAGTTCACAAACCCTGTTACCGCATTTTACCAAAACGGCATATATCTTTATGTTAAGGATGAAACTGGCGAGGCATTGATTTATGGCTCAGTTGGTCAAACCTATGAAAACGGCGATGTTATCCCTGCAGGTTTCTTTGGCACAAAGAAGTATTATAATGGAATTTATGAATTGGATGCTGCAGTAAGCGATGGCTCTTTCAAGGCATCTACCGAAAAAGTTACTCCAATCGTTGCTGCTGAAAAGAAATTGGCTGACATCACTGCTGCCAATGTTCACCAATATGTATTCCTTAAGGGCGTAACTTACGATGCCACTAACAAGAAATTTACTGATGCCGATGGTGGCGAATTGGCAGTTTATAATCGCTTCAATGGCATAACTCTTCCTGTTGCCGGTGAATACGACGTTTACGGTATTGTATCGGTATTCCAAAAAACTACCGATGACCCTCAAACAATTCAACTCTATCCAACTGAATTCGTATCGAAGAAAACTGTTGCCAGCGTTGCTGAATTCAAGGCTTTGGGCGTTGGCGGTATCGCTAAGATTACTTGCCCGCTCACTGTAACCGCTGTTTACAAGACTACTAATAATAAAGTAAATTACTATGTTCAAGACGAAGATGGTGATGGTATCGTGATATTTGGTGCTATTGCCGACCTTCCAGAATATGAGAAAACTGACATTATCCCAGCCGGTTTCACAGGAACATATGCAGAATACAACGGTCTTCCTGAAATCACCGACTGCGAGGGTCTCGCTGAAGCTACTGAAACAGGCACTATTGTTACAACAGCCACAACTATTGAGGAGATTGGAACAGACGCAATTTGCAGTGTTGTTGAGTTGAGTGGCGCTGAAATCCTCGATATCGACGGTTCTAACTTCAATATCAAGGACGAAACACGCACAGTGCCTGCTTACAACAAGTTTAACCTCGAAAGAATCGAAGCTTACACAGGCTTGAAGATTGTGGGTATTGTTGACGTTCGCAACGGTGCTGTACAGATTCTTCCAATCGAAATCGACTACTCAAACGGTACTGCCGAGGAAGCTGAAATCAGCGACGAAAACGATATCGTAATCACCACAGGCGAAGGCTCTATCATCGTTGAAGGTGGCGACGAAATCCAAGTAGTTACTCCTGACGGTCGTGCAACCACCGTTAAGGGTTCGGGTGACACTCCTGACAGACGACGTCGTCGCATCATCGAAACCGAAAACGGTATTTACATCGTTGTCGTTGACGGTGAAGTTGTTGAAAAGGTTTATGTTGAATAATATTGCTGCATTTTAAGATTGATTATATATATAAAAGGGGGATGCAACCACGTTGCAGCCCCTTTTTTGTATCCCTAAACCCTTCGGTTCTCGCCAAAATCGCTGACGTGTCAGAAGGGTGTCCTCTCGCATACGGCACAGAACTCGCAGAAAGGGTGCGCGGTGCAGCCTTGTAGGGGCGCATTGATGCGATGCTGTAGGGGCGTATGGCAATACGCCCGGTGGCTGCTGCGAAGTGTTGTGTTGTCACTTCGAGGCACATTATTATTGGTGCCACCTCTCCGCAGGCTGCGCCCTTGTGGGCTTGCCAGCGGTTAAGCATGGTCAAGCACCTCCGGCGCTTGTTGCTCTTCCCGTTCTGTGCTGCCTGCGTTATGTGAAAAGGGCGTATGGCAATACGCCCGGCGACACGAACTCTCCGACAACCACTCCACGCCGCCATGTCGCCTGAAAGGCGTGACCCCGAAGGCGAAAGCCGAAGGGACTTAGCCGTGGGTGAGCGCAGCGTAACCCACGGACCACCGACGCTCCCGAAACCGGCGTCCGGACAGGACGCGAATTACCTTTATTGCTGAATCTGCAACCGCTCCACGGTTGATGCCTCTGGGGTTCATCGGCTTTCCCTACGTAGCCGGCATCGCTACGCTCGCCGTCAACGCAGGGTTATTGATATTGCAACCGCTCGCGCGGTTGTGCTTTAGGTGTCGTATAAGTGTAAAGAATTGATAGCCAGCCATATTAACCGCGCGAGCGGTTACAACTTGCATAACCCCACATTGGCGCCGCAGGCGACTATGTGGGGACCTAAAAGCGCCCCAAAATACCACAACCGTGGAGCGGTTGCAGACCCAACCGAAAGGGCATATTCGCGTCTTTCTCGACGACAAAGCGTATGATATTTTCGAGAATGCAAAATTTTGATACCCTCGGCACCCGAACCATACGAGTTCTC
Source organism: Bacteroidales bacterium (assembly GCA_004557385.1). Lineage (GTDB taxonomy): Bacteria > Bacteroidota > Bacteroidia > Bacteroidales > Muribaculaceae > SFTJ01. The sequence continues at coordinate 17,893 of SFEA01000028.1, read as the reverse complement.
CGATGCCTGACAACCCCAGTACACGCCCTTCACGCGCTTTCAGCGTTCGCCGCGAGAGGTTATCGTGTGGCTTATGCAAAAAAAATTTCGTTAATTACTGATTTTAGTGTAATTTTGCATATTGCAATTTCAATTTAACCAATTTAGGAGGAAATTTTTGATTATGAGTTTATTCGATGAAATCAGCAGTGCCATCACTGCCGCTATGAAAGCCCGCGACAAAGTGCGCCTTGATGCGCTGCGTGCTGTGAAGAAAGATTTTATTGAGGCAAAGACTGCGCCGGGCGCTAACGGTGAACTGGCTGATGATGCTGCGCTGAAGATTATAGCAAAACTCGTTAAGCAACGCAAGGACACTGCCGTGATTTACGAGGAAAACGGACGCCCCGAGCTGGCTGCCAACGAGCTTGCCGAGGCTGCTATCATCGAGGAGTATCTGCCCAAGCAACTCACCGACGAGGAGCTCACCGAGGCGCTGAAAGCCATCATTGTACAGGTGGGTGCCACTTCGGCACGCGACATGGGCAAGGTGATGGGCGTTGCCACCAAGGCGCTTGCCGGAAAGGCTGAGGGCCGAGCAATCAGTGCAAAGGTGAAAGAGCTGCTTGCCTAAAAGCTGCTGTGAGATTTTGATTTGCAAATAACAATAACATCAGTAATAATATACAATGCTTACTCTACAAGTAATTAATGCCGACCCCGAAGGTGTGATAGCCAAGTTGGCAAAAAAACATTTCGATGCCCGTGAGCCTATCAGCCGCGTTGTTGCGCTCGACAAGGAGCGTCGTGCTGCTCAAACTGCTCGCGACGGTCAGGCTGCCCAGCTCAACAAACTTGCTGCCCAAATTGGTGCACTGATGAAGCAGGGCAAAAAGGATGAAGCTGAAGCCACAAAGGCTCAGGTGGCTCAAATTAAGGAAAACAATCGCCTAATCGACGAACAGCTGAAGGCTGCCGAGGACGAAATACGCAATATTCTGCTCACCATACCAAACATGCCATACGACTTGGTGCCGGAGGGCGCTGCTGCCGGCGACAACTTGGTGGTGAAGAGCAACCTTAGCGATGAGGTGGCTACGGTGGCTGAATGGAAGCACGACGTCGTGAACGACGAGGCTAAGGTGCCTCACTGGGAGCTTGCCAAGAAGTATAACTTGATTGATTTCGACCTTGGTGTGAAAATCACCGGCGCCGGTTTCCCGGTTTACATCGGCAAGGGCGCTCGCATGCAGCGTGCTCTCATCCAGTTCTTCCTCGACGAGGCAAATGCTGCCGGCTACACCGAAATCATGCCGCCTACGGTGGTGAACGAGGCTTCGGGCTACGGCACCGGTCAGCTGCCCGACAAGGAGGGTCAGATGTATCACTGCGGACTCGATAACCTATATCTCATCCCAACTGCCGAAGTGCCTGTAACCAACATCTATCGCGATGTGATTCTCGACGAGAAGCAGTTGCCTATCAAGAACTGTGCTTACACCGAGTGCTTCCGCCGCGAAGCTGGCAGCTACGGCAAGGATGTGCGTGGCTTGAACCGTCTGCACGAGTTCTCGAAGGTTGAAATTGTGCGCATCGACACACCCGAACATAGCGACCAAAGCCACAAGGAGATGCTTGAGCACGTGGAAGGACTGCTCAAGAAGCTTGAATTGCCTTATCGTGTGCTGCGTCTGTGCGGCGGCGACATGAGCTTCACTGCTGCCATCTGCTACGACTTTGAGGTGTACAGCGAGGCGCAACACCGCTGGCTTGAAGTCAGCTCGGTGTCGAACTTCGACACTTATCAAGCCAACCGTCTGAAGTGCCGCTATCGTGGTGCCGACAAGAAGACTCGCCTTTGCCACACGCTCAACGGCTCGGCGCTGGCATTGCCTCGCATCTTGGCTGCGTTGCTCGAAAACAACCAGACACCCGAAGGCATTCGTGTGCCTAAGTGCTTGCAGAAGTACACGGGCTTCGATATCATCGACTAATTTATATCTTGGGGCGTCCAAGAATATCACATGCCATGTCGCCTGAAAGGCATTTGCAAGGTATAATTAACCCGGGGTTGCGCTATGCGTACCTCGGGATAGCGCAACCTGCGGGGAGCGGATACCTCACTATCATTCGGCGTCGAAGATGTCGAACAATGTTGTGCCACTTCGAGGCACATTATTATTGGTGCCAACTCTCCGCAGGCTGCGCCCTTGTGGGCTTGCCAGCGGTTATGCATGGTCAAGCACCTTCGGCGCTTGTTGCTCTTCCCGTTCTACGGCATCTGCGCAATCTGCGAGAGGGACGTTACACCTGCCGCTGTGTTGTTAGGGCGTATTGCCATACGCCCCCTACAATTAACGGTTGTAACCATCTGATAGCCAGCGAAATTAACCGCGTGAGCGGTTACAATGTCAATAACCCCACATTGGAGCGAAGCGACTATGTGGGGAAGGCAACGGCACTACAAATCACCAACCGTGGAGCGGTTGCAGACCCAGCGAAAACCTCTCGTTGATTAATAAAATGAGTGCAGATTCGCGCCGTTCTATAATTTGAATAAATGTGCCTTGGTTTCTTTGGGGGGAGTTACAGCTGCGCTATATGCTTGCTGAACGTGCGTCGGAACCACAGCCCGGCGGTGAGCAGCGAGATGGTGTGTGCCAGATAGATGCCGCTTATGTCAAACCCGAAGGGGAAGCATAGCGCGTACATCACCGGAATGCCCACAACGATATACGACACAAAGGCGATGCCCATGATGGGCTTGACGTGGGCAATGCCGCGCAGACTGTTGGCAAAGGCTATTTGTGTGGCGTCGCCAAACTGATAGAGAATCAGCAACCCGATTTGCGAGCTGACGAGTGCCACCACAGCGGCATCGTTGGTGAACAGCCCTGCAAGAAACTCGCCGCCAAAATAAAACGCCATACTTGCCACCACGGCGCTCGCCAGAGTAATCATATATCCTGCATGAGCCACTTGGCGTATGCGCAGCGTGTCGCTAACGCCAAGGTAGTTGGCAATCTTGATTGATGCTGCGGCTCCAAGGCTGTAGTAGACCATAAATCCCAATTGCCCGATGGTGGTAAGCACTTGCACGGCGGCAAGCGTATTGGTGCCAAGCCTGCCGGCAAACACCGATGCTGCGGTGAAAATGCCGGTTTCCATGCCTATCTGCAACGATATGGGCAGCGAGGTGACGACGATGGTGCGCACATTGGCGCCGCTCAAAGGCGCGTGCAGCAGGTTGGCGCGATAGCAGCGATAGCGCGGGTGGCACAGCAGATAAGCCACGTAGGCAATCAGCATAGCCACGCGCGAGGCGAGGGTGGCTATTCCGGCGCCGGTAAGTCCCAGTTCAGGCAGCCCGAGGTGGCCGTATATGAGTGCATAGTTCAGCACGATGTTCAGGGCGTTGCCGCAAACCAGAATGTACATCGACACTTTGGTGTCGTTGATGGCATCGGTGAATTGGCGCAAAGCGTTCACTACAGCCAGCGGCAGCAGCGAAACGAGCAGCAGCATAAAATAAGGGCGAATCACCGGCAGCAGGTGCTCGGGCAACCCAAGGCGGTGAAGCCACACATACACTGCCACGAGTGGCACGCACCACAGCACCACGTATGCCAGGTTGGCAACCACGCCGGCGCGCACCGTGGCGGCAAGGCGGTTGGTGCTGCCGCTCGAAAACAATGTCCCCACGAGCGGAGTTAGACCGTAGGAGAAGCCTATGCTTAGCATCAGCACAAACGCAATCACGCTGTTGGCAAACGATGCCGACGCAAGCGCTTCGGTGCTGTAGTTGCCCACCATGATTGTGTCGGCGTAGCCGGTGACAATCACACCCAGCTGACCCAGCAGCAAGGGTATGCCCAGACGTATGATTGAGGCGTAATGAGGTCGGTAGGTAGCAAAGTAGTTTCGTAGTGACATCGTGTTTTCTTATTAAACTTGAAATACAATGTGGTGTGAGGGCGGTGGAGAGCGGCGAATTGTGTGTATTACATCGGGTCGACGTCATAGTAGATTATGCAACCCTTGGCACGCGAGTCGCGAGCCACAAAGTCGGCATATATTTTGCGCAAAAAATCTTTCACCTTCGACATCGATGCTGCCACCTCGATTTTCAGCACAATCTGTTTGATGAACAGTTGCTGCACGCGTGCCACCATGGGCGCTTCGGGTCCGAGGATGCGGGTGCCGAACACCTGCCGCAGCATCTGGCTGAACATTGCCGACATCTCGGTGAGCACATCTTCGTTGCGATGCTTCATGTAGATGTTCACTATGCGCGTGAAAGGCGGGTAGGCGTAGCGCTGGCGCTCGGCAATCTCGAGGTTATAGAAGCCGAGGTAGTCGTGCTGTTGCACAAGCTTCACCACGGGGTGCTCGGGGTCGCTGGTTTGCATCACCACCAGCCCCTGCGCATGCTTTCGTCCGGCACGGCCAGCCACCTGCTCCATCATGTTGAAGGCGCGCTCGTGGCTGCGGAAGTCGGGGAACGAAATCATGGTGTCGGCATTGAGTATGCCCACAATGCTCACGCCGTCGAAGTCGAGGCCCTTGGTCACCATCTGCGTGCCCACAAGAATGTTCGACTTGTGTTCGGAAAACTCGTTGATTATGCGTTCGTAGCTGGTCTTACTGCGGGTGGTGTCGAGGTCCATTCGGGCAATTTTGCCTTCGGGGAACACCTTTTCGATGTCGTCCTCGATGCGCTCGGTGCCGTAGCCCACCACCTCGATGGCAGGCTGTTCGCACACAGGGCAAATCGATGGCAGGGTGAGCGTGTAGCCGCAATAGTGGCAAGTGAGAGCCGACAGGCGTTTGTGATAGGTGAGTGTGACGTCGCAGTTGGTGCACTTGGGTGTCCAGGCACATTCGCGGCAGCGCACCATGGGTGAATAGCCGCGTCGGTTTTGAAACAAGATGAGCTGTTCGCCACGGTCGAGAGCCTGGCGGCATTTGCTCACCAGTTCTTGCGAGAACAAGCCGTTCATTTCGTGTTTCTTTCGAGCCAGTTTCGTGTCGATTACGTGCACCCGCGGCAGTTCGATGCCCTCATATCGTGTGAGCAGCTTCACCAGCCCGAAGCGACCGTTCAGCGCCTTGTAGTAGGTGTCGATGGCAGGCGTAGCCGAGCCGAACAGCGTCTTTGCGCCGTGCATCGAAGCCAGCACGGTGGCTATGTCGCGGCCGTTGTAGCGGGGCGCGGGGTCTTGCTGCTTATAGCTGCTGTCGTGTTCCTCGTCGACAATCACCAGTCCGAGGTTGGAGAACGGTAGGAACACCGCCGAGCGCACACCAATCACCACCATAGGCTCGTTGCTGTCGAGCAGTCGCCGCCAGATGTCAACGCGCTCGTTGTCGCTGAAGCGGCTGTGATAGATGAGCAGTTGCTCGCCCAGCACCTTTTGCAGTCGCTGCGTGAGCTGCGTGGTAAGGGCTATTTCGGGCACAAGATACAATGCCTGTTTGCCTTTGGCGAGAGCATCTTGAATGAGATGGATGTATATCGAGGTCTTGCCGCTGGAAGTTACGCCGTGCAGCAAGGTGATGTTGTGCGAAGTGAACGACTGGTGAATCTCGGTGTAGGCGCGCTGTTGTTCGTCAGTGAGCACCGGCGCGTCGGCATGGCATTTGCCCACCATGTCAAAGCGGTTGACGGGCTTCTTGTAGAGGGTGAACACGCCCTTATCGATGGCGGCACGCAGCACCGGCTGAGTCACGCCAGCGCGCTTGAGCAGCGCGTCTTTGGTCACCTCGGCAGGCTGCGGGCGTTGCAGCCAGTGCGACAGGTCGAGATAGGCAAGCAGTAGAGTTTCCTGTTTCTTGGCGCGCGACACCTTGTCGAACAGCTCGTGCAGGGCAGCCTCGTTGCCGTGCTCAATGGCAAGGATGACGCAGGTCTCGGTCTTGGGCCGATAGTTATCCACCACGCGCTCGGCAATGTGAATGGCTTCGCGCTCGAGCATGCGGCTCACCACCGACACTATGTTTTTGAACCCTGTGGCGCGGCTAATCTCGTCGAGCTGCACACGTCCGCGCTGGGCGGTGAAGTCCATAATCACCCGCTCGCGCTCGTTCAGGCGGTCGTCCTCCGTTTCTTCGTAATCGGGATTGATGCTGATGAATGTCTCGCTTTCCACCTTCAGCCCCGACGGCACCGCCGCCTTATACACCTCGCCGATGGTGCACAGATAGTAGTCGGCAATCCATTGCCAGAGGTCGAGCTGCGGGTGGCGTATGATGGGCTTGTCGTCGAGCATGGCAAGAATTTCCTTCACGTCGTAGCCCTCGGGCTTGGTGAAGTGCAGCGCCACCACGATGGCGGTGTAGGTCTTTTTTCTGCCAAATTGCACAAGCACACGGCAGCCGGTGCGCAGGCTCGGTTGCATGGCCTGCGGCACGCTGTAGGTGAATGTGCCTTGCAGGGCAAGCGGCACAATCACGTTGGCATACATTTGCTTTGGTTGTGGCATATGGGAAACTCGGCAGAGAGGGTGAGTGGTGGGGTGTTAATGAAATTGTGTGGTGAAGTCTCACACCAGCGCGGTGAAACGGGCTGGGATGGGTGTTTCAAAGTCCATCACCTTGCGAGTGATGGGGTGCACAAAGCGCAGCGAGCGGGCGTGCAGCGCCAAGCGACCGATGGGGCTGTGGCTGGCACCGTATTTGCGGTCGCCCACGATGGGGTGTCCGAGGTCTCTCATGTGCACGCGAATCTGGTTCTTGCGTCCGGTGTCGAGTTCCAGCTCCATGAGCGTGTGTCCGCGACGGCGCGCCAGCACCTTGTAGCGAGTCACCGCCAGCTGACCCTTTTCGGGGTCGTCGACCGAGTAGACCTCAAACTTCGAGTTCTCGGCAAGATAGCTGCGCACTACGCCCTCGGCGGCACCTTCAATCTCGCCCTCGAGCACTGCCACATATTTGCGGTTGAGCACCATGTTGTTCCAGTTATGTTGCAAGTTGTCCTTGGCTATGCGGCTTTTGGCAAGCAGCATCAGCCCCGAGGTGTCGCGGTCGAGTCGGTGAACAATAAACACCTGCGCCTTGGGATTGTGAGTCTTCACATACTTGCGCATCTCGCTGTAGACGGTGCCCTCCTTCACGCTGTCGGTGCCCATCGACAGCACGCCGTAGCCCTTGTTCACTATCAGCAGGTGGTCGTCTTCATACACCAGCTGTATGCGCGGGTGCTTGAACACGGCAAAGGCGCGGTCGAAATTGATTGATATTTCGTCGCCGGCGTTCACCGGTTGATTGAATTGCGATGAGGGCATGCCGTTGATGGCAAATTGGTTGTGCTTGAGCATCGATTTCACCTTCGATGGCGTATGGTCGGACAGAATTTTGCTCACTGCCGAAAGCAGCGTGTCGGCTTCGTTCACCACATAGGTGCGTATGTTGTCGGGGCGACGAAAGCGGTGTTCGTCATTGTTTGCTGATTGTCGCATATCGAGTGATGGGTGTGTTATATTATTATGTGCAAAGTTACTGATTTTATTTGGCATTTTCACGACGGCTTACACCATAAAAATGCCGACAGCATTTGTAGTCACTACAAATGCTGTCGGTTTAGATAAAACTTAAATAAATAAGCCAAACTAAAAACTCATAAAATTAATGTATTACTGATTTAAGGCTGTTGTGAAATGTGGGTGTAAAGATAATGTAATTTTTTGGATTTTTCAACAAAATAATTAAGAATAATGACGAAAAATAGATTTCGAAATGAAATTGTCATTTTCCGGAGCGTGAAAAAACTTGTTTTTTGCAAAAATAAAGAGGCAACAGGTGTTTTTGAGCGTCGCGAACCGACTATATCGAAAATTCTTCGTAAATTTGTAAGTTTTTAAGCAGTAGCCTTTGGCTGCTGTGGCTCAAGAAAATAAACAAAACATAATATATATTTATGAACGTATCATATAAATGGTTGAAACGCTATCTCGATTTCGAGCTTACACCCGAGGAGGTGTCAGCAGCGCTCACATCGCTGGGCCTCGAAACCGACTGCGTAGAAAAAGTTGAAACTATCAAGGGCGGACTGCAGGGTCTTGTGGTTGGCGAGGTGCTCACTTGCGTTGAACACCCCGACAGCGACCACCTGCACATCACCACTGTAGACCTTGGCGACGGCGAACCCACCCAAATTGTATGCGGTGCTCCTAACGTGGCTGCCGGTCAGAAGGTGATTGTTGCCACTGTTGGCACTAAGCTCTACGATGGCGACAAGGAATTTGCTATCAAGAAATCGAAAATTCGTGGCGTTGAGTCGCGCGGCATGATTTGCGCCGAGGACGAAATTGGCGTAGGCACCGACCACAGCGGCATCATTGTGCTGCCTGCCGACGTGGCTGTTGGCACCCCGGCTCGCGACTACTACGGCATCGACGACGATTATGTGATTGAGGTTGACCTCACGCCTAACCGCATCGATGGCGCTTCGCACTATGGCGTGGCTCGCGACCTGGCTGCTTGGCTCAAGCAAAACGGTAAGCCGTTTAAGCTCACCAAGCCTTCGGCTGAAGGCTTTGCCATCGACCGCACTGACGGCGCTGTGCAGGTGAGCGTTGAAAACGCCGAGGCTTGCCCGCGCTATTGCGGCTTGACAATACGCGGCGTGAAGGTGGGCGAAAGTCCAAAGTGGCTCAAGGACCTGTTGACTACCATCGGTCAGCGCCCAATCAACAACATTGTAGATATCACCAACTTTATATTGCTCGGGCTCAATCAGCCGCTCCATTGCTTCGACCTCGCTAAGGTGAAGGGCGAAAAGGTGGTTGTGAAAACTTGCCCCGAGGGCACCAAGTTTGTCACCCTCGACGGCGTTGAGCGCACGCTCACCGAGCGCGACCTGATGATTTGCAACGCCGAGGAACCTATGTGCATCGGCGGCGTGTTTGGCGGCCTCGACAGCGGCGTGACCGAGTCGACCACCGACATCTTCCTTGAATCGGCTTACTTCCACCCAACTTGGATTCGCAAGTCGGCTCGCCGTTTCGGCTTGAACACCGACGCTTCGTTCCGCTTTGAGCGCGGCATCGACCCTAATGCCACCGTCGACAACCTCAAGGTGGCTGCCATGCTCATCAAGGAAGTGGCTGGCGGCGAAATCTGCGGCGACGTGGTTGACATCAAGAGCCAGGAATTCCCTGCATTCCCGGTTGAACTGCGCTACGACTATGTCGACGGCTTGATTGGCAAATGCATTGGCAAGGACACCATCAAGAGCATTCTCGAAAGCCTCGAAATGAAGATTGTGGGCGAAACCGACGAGGCGCTCAACATAGTTGTGCCTACCTATCGCGTTGACGTGCAACGTCCTTGCGACGTGGTTGAGGACATCCTGCGCGTGTATGGCTACAACAATGTGGAGTTCACCGACGCCGTGCGCAGCAACCTCTCGTCGAAGTCGGCTACCGATTTCAAGAACGACATGCAGGAGCTCATCTCGCAGCAACTCACTGCCATGGGCTTCAACGAAATATTGAACAACTCGCTCACATCGGTGCAGTATTATGCCGAGGGCGAAACCTATCCCGAAGCCGGTGCCGTTAAGCTGATGAACCCGCTCAGCAGCGACCTCATGCTCATGCGTCAGACACTGCTCTATGGCGGCCTCGAAAGCATTGCTCACAATGTGAATCGCCGCAGCAGCAACCTCAAGATGTATGAGTTCGGCAACTGCTATCACTTCGATGCCGCTGCCGACGCCAGCGAGCGCGTGCTTGCCAAGTTCAGCGAAAACACCGAACTGGGCATCTGGCTCACCGGCAAGACTCACGACGGCAACTGGGCTGAGGCTCCGCGCGACGTTACTGTGTTCGACCTCAAGAAGATTGTTGAGGACATCTTCGCCCGCCTGGGTATTCTCGAAAAGGAACTCGTTGCCACGCAATTCACCAGCGACATCTATGCTCCGGCATTGAAATACGAAAACCGTGGCGGCAAGCTCATTGCCGAGATGGGTGTGGTGGCTGCCAAGCAGCTCAAAAAACTCGACATTCATCAACCGGTGTTCTTTGCTCACATCAACTGGGATGCCCTGATGAAGATGTGCGCCAAGAAGAAGGTGACATTCGCCGACCTGCCTAAGACACAGCCCGTTAAGCGCGATTTGGCGCTTCTGCTCGACAAGACTGTGACATTCGACGATGTTAAGCGCGTGGTCACTCAGTCGGAAAAGCGCTTGCTGCGAGGCGTCACCCTCTTCGACGTCTACGAGGGCAAGAACCTCGAAGCCGGCAAGAAGTCGTATGCCATCAGCATCACTCTGCAAGACGACCAAAACACCTTGCAGGATAAGCAAATCGATGCTGTGATGAACAAGGTGATTGCAAACCTCGAAAAACAACTCGGCGCTAAACTGCGCTGACCCTTATAGCGTGTTTTGCCTGACCTTTGTGCGTCAGGCAAAATGCTTTTAACCAGCAAACGATACAAAACAAGAAAATAATCACAATATAACATTTCAATTTTTATGGGAAGAGCGTTTGAATATCGCAAAGCAAGAAAACTGAAACGATGGGGCAATATGTCTCGCACATTCACCAAAATCGGTAAGGAAATCACTATCGCCGTTAAGGCTGGCGGTCCTGACCCTCAAGCTAACTCACGCCTGCGTGCCCTCATGGCTAACGCCAAGGCTGCTAATATGCCTAAGGACACCGTTGACCGCGCTATCAAAAAAGCCACCGACAAAGATGCAAGCGACTACAAGGAAATCGTTTACGAAGGATACGGCCCATTCGGCATCGCTATCGTTGTGGAAACTGCCACCGACAACAACACTCGCACCGTAGCCAACGTGCGCAGCTACTTCAACAAGTTTGGCGGCAACCTCGGCACTTCGGGCAGCCTTTCGTTTATGTTCGAACACAAATGCGTGTTCCACATCAAGCCTAAGGACGGCGTTTCGCTCGAAGACCTCGAACTCGAACTCATCGACTACGGCGTTGACGAACTCGACCAAGACGAAGAAGATATCGTAATCTACGGCGCTTTCGAGGAAAACTCTAACATTCAAAAGTATCTCGAAGACAATGGCTTCGAAATCACCAGCAGCGAATTTGTGAGAATTCCTAACGACACCAAGGAAGTGACTGCCGAACAGCGCGAAACTCTCGAAAAACTCCTCGAAAAGTTTGAGGACGACGACGACGTGCAGAACGTGTTCCACAATATGAAGGAGGACGACTCGGAGGAATAATCCTGCCCGACGCCTTGCTCGGTTTAGAGTAGATATAATATCAAAGCGGTGTGTAGCAAACAATCAGCTACACACCGCTTAATTTTTTGTTGCCCAAATAATTGTCGGCTGAATTAGTGCGCTGAATAGTAGCTGCTGCACTCCTTCTCGCGAGAGATGATTATTTGGCGGAAGCGGGCGATGTCGTCGTCGCTCATGAGCGCCTTGTCGCGCCACTCAGCCGAGCCGTAGACACCAGCTTTCGAGTAATCCCAAGGCTCATAGCCGATTTTCTTGGCGGCTTTGGTGTTCTTGAAGCGGAAGTCGGCGTTGGCGGCGTCGCGGAACTGTGGGTCGGCAAGCACCGAGTGCTTCTCGTGAGCTTTGCTCCATTCGGCAAAGGTCTTGCCAAGGAATTTAGGGTCTTTGGTGCGAAGGTCCCAATAGAGGTTGTGGTGGAAATCTATTTTCGCTTTGTCCCAAGCGCCGCTGTAAATCTCGCCGCAGTCGGCAAGCACAATGTTGTTGCAGAACGTGAACGAGCGGTGAGGCTCAACACGCGTGAATTGCAGCGTTTGATATTGACCGAAAGCCAAAATGTTGTTGCTGATTATGTTATCCTTGCCGTAATGCTGATGGAATGCGCCGCTCTTGCAGGCATACACCACGTTGTGGTCCATGCTCACGCCGGTGCTGCCCTCGTCGGTGTAGAGTCCCCAGCCGCCGTAGTCGTAGCTATAAACATCGTGAATCACGTTGTGGTGGATGCGGGTCCCGGGCGAGATGCCAAGTGTGTAGACGGCGCCCATATCCGATAGTTCGCCCCAGCCCACATGGTGGATGTGGTTGTAAGCCACCTCATTGTGGTGAGCAAGACTCGGGGTGTAGCCCCAAATCCAGCCAACCGATACGCCCGAGTAGCGCAGGTTTGAAATTTCGTTGTGCAGCAGTTTGTTGTGCGACGAATGGAAGATGGCAACGCCAACGCCGCAAGGCAGCACCATGCCGGTGCGCTGAATGATGTTGTTTTCGATGACAATGCCTCGGGTGGCGAGTGTGGTGTCGGCAGGCACGTCGAAGTCGCCAATCTTCACGCCACCGGCGCCAAGGTCGCTGATGAGCGTATGCTTCACGCTGCAGTTGGAACAAGCGGTACGGAACCAGAAACCGTAGTTGCCGGTGTGCTGCACGTCGCAACCAACAAAGCGGATGTTCTCGGCAAAGTCGAGGTGCACGGTGGCAGGGATGCTTGCTGCAGCCTGTTCGCTGTCCTTGCCCCATTTAGGCATAACATAAGCCGAGTGTTGGAAGCTGATGTTGCTGAAGGTGATGTTCTTCACCTTGGCATTGGCTGCACCTTCGATGCTGAGCAGGGTGCCGATGGCAGGTGCTGCCACCTGCGCTGTGGTCATGTCCTCGCCTGGGCGTGGAATGTAGTAGAGCACGGCTGCTTTTTGGTCGAGCCACCATTCGCCCGGCATGTTCAGTGCGCCCTTATAGTTTTCGAGCACAAAGCGGCTGCCGCGGGTGATTTGGTTCCAAGGCTTCATGCCCGGACCGTTGAGGAAAATAAAGCCCGAGTCTGGCACAATCTCGTTGAGGTAGCGGCGCGTGTTGTCCCACTTGTGATAGAACATAGCCATCACGTTCTGACGTTGCTCGAAAGGCAGCGAAGCTATTGTTGCCAAGGTTTCTTTGTCCACATTGATTTGCTGGGTGGCATATTGCGGAGCGCGACCGTTGCCGTTGTAGTGCACTGTTTCTTTCGAGCCTTTAACCATATACCATTCCTTGTCGGGAGTGCGGGCGCGAATAGCACGTTCGCCGTTCACATAAAGTTGCTCGAAGGTGAATCCATATTGCTTTGTGGCAGGCACCTTAGCTGTCCACAGCCCGTGGTTGCCGCGTTGCCAATTGCCGATTGCAATGGCGCCGCTCATCACTGCCGGCTCGTTGTCCGAGCAGCGCACCAGCAGCGGCGTCTTGGGGCTTTGGGTCACAGAAATGGTTTGTTGCACAGTGTAGATGCCCGGCTGAACATCTACGGTCACCGTGTCGGTGCCGCTCACGGCTACAGCTTTGTTAATGGCTTGTTGCAGCGAATAGTAGGGCTTTGCCGCCGAGCCGTCGGCTACGGCATCTTTGCCGGTGGTTGACACATAAATGGTGTGCCCGGCATTTGCTGCCATGCACGTGCAAGCAATCATGGCGATTGCAAATAGCAATTTCTTCATGTTTCTTTGATGAGTTTTTTAGTTATGAATATAATGTTACATTTCACGTAGTGTTGCGGGCAGAGGGGGTAGGGGTGTTTGGCACGCATAGCTTGCCTCCAACCACGCAATTATGGCTTGGCAATGATTAGCTCAATGCCGAGTTCCTCGATGCGAGCCACCGCCGACTGCGGGATGCCGGCGTCGGTGATGATGATGTCGATGTCGTCGAGGTTGGCAATTTTGCTGAAACCACGTCGCCCGAACTTGCTGGAGTCGGCAAGCACGATGGTTTTTTGCGAGGTGTGCATCATTGCTTGGTTCAGTTCAGCCTCGCGCATATCGGTGGTGGTGATGCCAAAATCAAAGTCGATACCGTCGACGCCCAGAAACAGCTTGCTGCAAGCCACGTCGTCGAGATAGCGCTCGGCACGGCGGCCCACCACGCTCTGGCTGCTGTGGCGCAGCATGCCGCCCAGCTGAATGATGTCGATGTTCTCCTCTTGCGACACGAGGTTCGACACCACAATCGACGCCGTGATGAGTGTGAGCTTATGCACTGGCTTTATGGCGCGAGCCAGGGCGTGCACAGTGGTTCCTGAAGCAAGAATGATGGTGTCGTCGCGCTCGATGAGCAGCGCCGCTTCGCGACCGATGTTGCGTTTTTCGGCTGTATAGAGTTTCTCTTTGTCGTTTACGTTTCGGTTGGTGGCATAGGGGTTAATCAAAATTGCCTTGCCGTGGCTGCGATATAGCTTATTCGCCTTCTCGAGCTCAGTAAGGTCCTTTCGTATGGTAACAAGCGAAACGTTGAGCAGGCTTGCCAAATCGGTAACCTGCACGCTCTCGAATTGCATTAGTCGTTCAAGGATGGCAGCATGACGCTCTTCCTTGGTCATCAGTTTATGCTCAGTCATATTTATGTTGATTTTTCCGTGATGGACTGTGTTAATGCAAATATAATGCAAATTTCTGGCATACTATGATGTGAAAATCAAAAAAGTTTTGAAACAGAATTGAAACATTCTGTATTTATAAATAATGTATAGTAAAAAAATTCAAAAAAAAGAGCAAAATATTTGGAACGAAAGAATATGTTTCATAAATTTGTTACGAAAAGAAACCATAAATATTAGTAAAGGAAATAAAACGAAACAAGAATTGCGTTAGCAAAACAAAACCAAAAATCTAAGCAATGGCGAAGGACGTAAATAAACAATACGATGTGATTGTTATAGGAGGCGGCATCACCGGCGCAGGCACAGCACGCGACTGTGCCATGCGAGGCTTGTCGACTCTGTTGGTGGAGCGCTACGACCTCACCACCGGCGCAACAGGCCGCAATCACGGGTTGCTGCATAGCGGAGCGCGCTATGCCGTGACCGACAGGGAGAGTGCTGAGGAGTGCATTCGCGAAAATATGACGTTGCGCAAGATTGCCCGCCATTGTGTGGAGGAAACCGACGGCTTGTTCATCACTCTGCCTGAGGACGACCTCAACTATCAAGCCACATTCATCGAGTCGTGCCAGCGTGCCGGCATCAATGCTCAAGCCATCGACCCAAAAGAGGCATTGCGCCTCGAACCGGCTGCCAATAAGGACCTTATTGGCGCTGTGAAGGTGCCTGATGGCGCTGTCGACCCGTTCCGCTTGACCATGGCTAACGTATTCGATGCACGCCTACATGGCGCCGACGTGCTCACCTATCACGAGGTGACCGGCATGATTAAGGACGGCGACCGTGTTGTGGGCGTGGAAATGTATAACCACAACACCAAAGAAAAGAAATATGCCTATGCCGCAATAGTGATTAACGCTGCCGGCATTTGGGGGCAAAAAATAGCTCAGCTTGCCGGAACAAACATCGGCATGTTCCCGGCTAAGGGTGCGTTGCTGGTATACGGACACCGCGTGAACAACGTGGTGATTAACCGTTGCCGCAAACCTGCCAATGCCGACATTCTTGTGCCGGGCGACACCATCTGCGTGATTGGCACCACAAGCGACCGCGTGCCCATCGATACCGTCGACGACATGCGCGTGACGCCTCAGGAGGTGGAGGTGCTGATGCGTGAGGGCGAAAAACTGGCGCCAAGCCTTGCCACCACTCGCATTTTGAGGGCTTATGCCGGGGTGCGTCCGTTGGTGGCTGCCGACAACGACCCTTCGGGACGAAACATCAGCCGCGGCATTGTGTGCCTCGACCATGAGGTGCGCGACGGTATACCCGGGTTCATCACCATCACCGGCGGTAAACTCATGACTTATCGCCTCATGGCTGAATGGGCTACCGACCTTGCTTGCAAGAAGCTGGGACGTTCGGTGGCTTGCACCACCGCCACCACGCCGCTTGCCGGTTCGGAGGCGAAATCGGGCGATGGCTCGAAGGCGAAAGTCTACGACATGAGCAAACCGGTGGCATCACGGGCTTCGGAAGGCCGCCACGGCACGCTCAGCGCTAAGGTTGACAGCGACGACATCTACAATAATGCTCTGGTTTGCGAATGCGAACAGGTTACGGTGGGCGAAGTGAACTATGCCATCGGCAACCTGAATGTGCACAACATGCTCAACCTGCGCCGCCGCACGCGTGTGGCTATGGGCACCTGCCAAGGCGAGTTGTGCATGTGCCGCGCTGCCGGACTGCTTGCCAAAGCCAATGGCTGTGCCGAAAAGGCTCAAACCGACCTGGTGGAATTTGTCAACGAGCGTTGGCACGGCATGTACCCTGTGGGCTGGGGCGACACTCTCAGCGAAGGGCAATTGACGTCGATGATTTACGAAGGCATCTGCGGACTCGATGCTTATAACACTAACGCACAGGAGGGCTAATGACATGAAATTCGATACAATAATCATAGGAGGCGGATTGAGCGGCTTGACTGCCGGAATCACATTGGCTGAGCACGGGCAAAAGTGCCTGATGGTGTCGGCTGGACAAAGTGCGCTGCACTTTTTTGCCGGTTCGTTTGAGTTGCTGGGCGCCGAAGGCAATCCTATTGCTGCCATCGCAAGTTTGCCGGCAGCTCATCCTTATGCCAAAATCGGCGCCGACAAGGTGGCTCAAATGGCTGAACTGGTGAAACCGATGTTTGCTGCCATGAATGTCGACCTCGTGGGCGAAACGGCGTGCAATCATCGCCGCGTCACTCCGGTGGGCTTGCTCAAGCCGGCTTGGCTCACGCTGAGCGAGATGGCAACAGCCGCCGATGGCTCAATGCCTTGGAAGAATGTAACTATTGTTAATATAAAAGGTTTTCTTGATTTCAATGCCGGGTTTGTGGCAGCCAACCTTGCAAAGCAGGGCGTAAAAGCCGAAATAGTTGAGGTGACCACGCCGCAACTTGCTGCTTTGCGTCGCAACCCCAGCGAGATGCGTGCCACCAACATTGCCAAAGCACTCGTGGGCGAAGCGCTTGCCGCTTTTGCCGCCGAGGTGAACAAGGCTGTCGGCAGCGCCACTGAGGCTGTGCTGCTGCCTGCCGTGGTTGGCATCAATGGCGACGAGGCTTGCAGCGAATTGCTGAAGGCATTGAACAAACCGGCGAAGCTGATTGCCACACTGCCGCCTTCGGTGGCTGGCATTCGCTTGCAGCGTGCTATGCAACAGCGCTTCCAGCGCTTAGGCGGAACCATCTTGCAGGGCGATGCAGTGGTGAAGGGCAATTTCGTAGGCAATCGTCTGGCTGGTGTTTTCACCGACAACCACGGCGACCGCGAATTTGTTGCCGACAACTTTATTCTTGCCACCGGCAATTTCGTAACTCACGGCTTGGCTTCGACTCGCGACGGCGTGTATGAGCCGGCGCTGGGTGTCGACGTCGACTGCATAGCCGACCGCTATCAGTGGACCGCCCCCGACATATTCAGCCATCAGCCGTTCATGAGTTTCGGCGTTGCCGCCGATGCCCAGCTGCGTGTCTCGAAAGAGGGCAAGACGGTGGAGAACCTTTATGCAACAGGAAACGTGTTAAGCGGAATAGATGCGGTGAAGAACGGATGCCAGACAGGCGTATCGCTCATCACCGGATTGTGTGCCGCACATGAAATAATCAAATAATCCGGAATATTATGGCATTGCAACAAAACATCAGCGAAAACAATTTCGAACAATGCTTGAAGTGTTCGATATGCACGGTCTATTGTCCGGTGCTTGCCGTAAATCCTGATTATCCGGGACCAAAGCAAGCCGGTCCTGACGGCGAGCGCTATCGCCTGAAGGATGCCGCGTTCTACGACGAAGCCCTGAAATACTGCCTCAACTGCAAGCGCTGCGAGGTGGCATGTCCGTCGGGCGTGAAGATTGGCGACATCATTCAGCTGGCGCGCATAAAATACAGCAAAAAGGGTCCAGGGCTGCGCGAGATTTTGCTTGCCAACACCGACATTATGGGCAGCCTTGCCACACGCATGGCTCCCGTGGTGAATGCTTCGCTGAAGCTTTACCCGGTGAAGGCTGCAATGGATGCCGTGCTCGGCATCTCGGCGCACGCCACATTCCCCAAATAC
>SFEA01000066.1 GCA_004557385.1 Bacteroidales bacterium | reverse complement strand
CAGTCATTGGCTATATTTAAAAGCGTTTTTGTTCTAAACTGCAAAATTACTCATTATTTACAAGAAAACAAGCGCAAAAACTTAAAAAACTGCTAAAATTGATAGTAAAAGTTGCTAACTATGCTTAAATCCCCGAAAATACAGCCTTTTTTCGTAAATTTGCACTGAATATGAAAGATAAACGAAGAGTAATCGAATTGCTTGCACCGGCTCGCGATGCAAGCGTTGCCATTGATGCCATATTGCACGGAGCAGACGCCGTGTATATGGGAGCAAAAAGCCACGGCGCTCGTGCGGCGGCTGGTAATTCCACCGCCGACATTGCCCGTGTGGCAGAGTTTGCGCATCAATATGGCGCACGCGTTTACGTGACGGTCAACACGCTCGTCTACGACGACGAAATCCACTGTGTGGAACGCTTGATTCACGAGCTGTACGAGGCTGGTGTCGATGCCCTGATCATTCAGGATTTGGGCATTCTGCGCATGAACATTCCACCCATTGCGCTCCATGCAAGCACCCAGTGCGACCTGCGCACGCCAGAAAAAGCGAAGTTCCTTGAAAACATGGGATTCTCACAACTGGTGATGGCAAGGGAACTCACACTAAGCGAAATCAATGCCATTCACACAACTGTGCCCAACACCCCACTTGAGGCGTTTGTGCATGGGGCTTTGTGCGTAAGCTATAGCGGGCGATGCCAAGTGAGCCAGTGCCTGAAAGGCAGAAGTGCGAATAGGGGAGAGTGCGCCCAAATTTGCCGCTTGCCGTTTGATTTGCTCGATGCCGACGGTAATGTGCTGGAAAAGAACAAGCACCTTCTTTCGCTGCGAGATTACAACGCAAGCGAAAACTTGGAAGCGATGCTTGAAGCCGGTGTTTCGTCGCTAAAGATTGAAGGCCGACTGAAAGACAGCGGATATGTGAAAAATGTGGTTTCATACTACCGCAAGGCTCTCGACCGTGTGATAGCGAAGCACGCCGATAAATATGTGAGAGCATCGTTCGGCGTGTCGAAACTCTCGTTTGAACCAGCGCTTTCCAAAAGTTTCAACCGCTCTTTCACTTCGTATTTCCTTACAGAACGTCACCCCGAAAATGGCAAGACAATGGCTTCGCTCAATACTCCGAAATCACTTGGCGAGCCTATTGGTAAAGTATTGTACGCCAAAGGTAAAACAAACAGAATCGCAACATCTACTTCAATAGCAAACGGCGATGGGCTGAGTTATTTCAACCAGCAAGGCGAATATATGGGATTCCGTGTGAATAGGGTGGACGGTGCTGATTTGATTCTGACAAAGCCCATCTCAATCGCAGCTGGCACTCCTGTGTTTCGCACCTACGACAAGGCTTTTGACGATGCGCTCAGTGGACAATCAGCCGAACGCAAAGTGGCTATCAACGCACAACTATGGTGGGCAAATGGTTCGCTCAATCTCCAACTTTCCGACGAGCGAGGCAACCGCATCGTGAAATCGGTGGACTGCCCAGAGTTGGACGCTGCAAAAAGCGACCAAGGTCCACGCCAAACACAAGCCATCGGTAAATTAGGCGGCACCATCTACCAGCTTGCAAACGCACAGGTGATGGGCGATAAATTCATTCCATCTTCGGTGTTGGCGCAACTCAGACGCGACGCAGTGATTGCGCTCGACCGTGCGCAGCGAATCACATTCAAGCGTCCGCTTCGTTTGCCTGAGCAAGCCGATGCGCCATGCTTTGCAAAGAATTTGACTTACGCCGACAACGTGGCTAACCATCTCTCACGCCAAGTGTATGAGGCGCACGGTGCAGAATCTATCGAGCCAGCCCTTGAATGTGAAATGCCCGACGGCACACCCACTGTAATGCACACCCGATACTGCATTCGTCGCGAACTCGGCGCATGCAAAAAGCAGAAAGGCGGCAAACAACTGCCCGACAAACTCTTCCTGCGTACAGGCGACCGCCTTTTAGAAGTGCATTGCGACTGCGCAAAATGCGAAATGCACATCACCATCAAGAAATAAGCCACTAACCAATGGCACAAAAAAAGCTGAAACCCTATGTGGGGCTTCAGCTTTTATATACTAAAGGTGACTCATATCACTTCGCTAAAATGATATTGATGAGAGCGGTAACATCGCTTACGTTTACAATTCCATCACCATTGATGTCGCAAATGTCATCTGCAATCTCTGTTACTCCCAGCACCTTGTTGATAAGAGCTGTAACATCAGAAGCATCGATATTACCGTCAGCGTTCAAGTCGCCCAACTTCAAGCCTGCTTCAAAGACCACAGCATTTGACTTTGCAGATTCTTCACCACCAGCCACAGCTGTAACGGTGTAAGTGCCGTTAATGGCATTCTCCACATCAAAGTTTGTAGTTGAAACGTTGGATGCTATCAACTTATCGTCGCGATACACATTGTATGCTTCTTCGCCAGCATCCTTCACACGAACCGCTTTCTTTGAGGCAATAACAGTATCAGCATCAGCAATAGTGGCAGTAATACGCCAGTTGTAGTCTTGTTTAAACTTGTTCTTGAGTGATTGCCAACTGCCATCGCTTGCCGATGAAGAAATCTGATCGCTCAATCCAGGTGCTGTTGCAGGACCTGCATCAAGAATGTGAGGCTTCACACCATTAGCGTAAGTCACATGATAACCAAAACCGACAGACGTGTCGCCAGTAATTTCAAATGGCTTGTTGAGACGAATCACGTTCCAGCCTATTTTGAGCGATGCCACATCGACAGGTTGCTCAAATACGATATCCTGACCTTCACCAATCATCACAAACACATTGGCGGTTTTGAGGTCAACGCTTGCAAGTTTGAAAGAAATGTAAGTGATTTTCTTTCCTGCATAGGCTGTTAAACTGTCAAGAGGGAAGCGAACGGCTGCGTAAGCCTCACGAGTGCCAGAGCCTGTTAAACCGAGTGCCATGTCGGCATCGGTGGCGTTCATATAAGTAAGCACCGATGCTTCGTTAGATGCCTTCCAAGAGAGTTTAAGGGTGCCGTTGTCGCCCAAGTTGCCCTTCAATGAATATGGAGCAGGCGAGGCTTGAACGATAGGATTGTCAACTACTACAACTTTACTTGCAGGAGATTCCCAACCATTTTCAAACACACTTGTAACAAAATAGTCGAATTCACCGTTGGTTTTCAGCACTTCTTTATAGGTGCGTTCAGATTGTTGAGCCTTCACTTCGCCATTGCAATACACCTTGTAGCCCACTGCCTTCGGACGAGTAGATTCCTTCTTTGCCACCTTCTTTGCTGTAGCGGTTTGTGCTGTTGCCTCTACACCGAAACCAACCTTTAAGTCATTTGCATCGATTGTGATAACCTCTGCATCGTTCATGTTGATGCTGGTGCCAATATTGATGCTCTTTGCATTTGCGGTTTCATTTTTTGGAAGGGCAGTTGCGCCAATCACAATGTTGTATGCCGCATAATCTGTAGCGATAGTGCCAAGCTTCAACCAGTTTGCGCCATTTGAGAGGCTTACCATCGCACCGCCATCAACAGCTGGACCCTTATCAAGAATCATTGCCGAAACCTTTGCTGGGAGAGTGGCATTGTAAGCGAGATACAGGTCGTCTTCACCAGTAATTGCCACTGGGTTGGAGAGCGTGAGGCTGTAGAAGGTGACAGGTTGCACATCGCTACCACTGATTTCCTCAGAAGCTAAACGCTCACCCTTGCCGTTGATGATTTCAATCTTGAAGGATTCGAGAGCTGCACCAATGCCAAACTTGATTGACTTGATTTCGTAACCCTTGTAATCAGCGAGTTCTTCCTTAGTGAACTTCGCACCATAAACGAGAGCCATTTCCTCGTTAAATCCTGCAGTGTAAGTAGGGGTGTCGTAGTGCTTGAGTTCTGCTGCTTCAGGACTCCAAGCAAGATTAAATTCACCTGTTTCTTTGTTGAAAGAGTTGTCGGTGATAACAGGAGCCGAATAGATAGCAGGCATCGTGTATTTCACGCTTGTGGTGAGGGCTGGCGATTGCTTACCTTCGTATTTGGTAACCAAAGTATAGTTGTATGTGCCAGGTTGCTGAACTGCGTCGCTGAACGAAGTGGTAGTGAGGTCGCTTGCCACTTTTTCGCCATCACGATAAAGGTCGTAGCCCTTAGGTTCCACCACAGGAGCAGCTTCACCAATAGCCTCAACATCGGCTGTGAGCATGAAGTTGCCCGCAATTTTACCGCTTGAAAGGGTTTTCCATGTTGGCTTCGACTGGTTGAACCCCTTTGAACTTGGAGAAGTAACCGAGAAGCTGTTGCCCTTCACATCCACCACTTCAGAATTGTCAACTCCGATGGGGTGACCGCCTGAAGCATGGGTGAAATACACACCGAATGCGTATTCATGACCAGTAGCCAATTCGTAAGGAGTGGAGAGTGTGAATTTCGACCATTTATTGCCGCCTACACCTTCCACCGATTCCACAACTTCGGAATAATCAATCACACCGTCTTTCAGAACAAACACAGTGGCACCTGTAATTGCCTCTGCCACAAAAGCATTGATTGCATTAATCTTGTAATGTTGGAAAGAAAGGAGGTCGGAAGCATCAAATTCTTGCTTTACCCACACCTTTGGAGCAGAAGAAGATGTTCCACCAATTCTTGTCGCAAAATTCTTGTTACTCCAAGTAAGTTCGTTGCCACCCTTGAGTGGAGCTTGCCATACCAATTCGCCATTCAGTTCTGTAGCCGTGCCAGCGAATGTGGCAGCAGGAGCAAGCATATTTGAGGCTTTCACCACCGTGGCTTTTACAGCGTAGGACTGCTTTACGCCATCTGCATATACAGCATCCACACGATAAGAGTTTGCGCCTTCAGGTTCGCCTTCAAGCACCGACGAGGTGGTGGTGATTAAATCAGTATTCACCTGCTCTGCATTTCGGAACACGTTGTAGCCAGTGGGTTCTGCCGTCGCCGAATTTTTGATAAATGCAGTAATCAGGAAGTCGCCATTACCAGTGGCTGTGAAGTTTTTGCCGTCGTACGACACCCAGTTACCTTTGCCTGGATGGGTATATCTACTGGTATTGGCCACGAAATTCATGTTGTAGCCATGCTCAAAACGCACCACAAACATCAGTTCTGCGTTGCCTGTGATAGTATAAGGGTCGTTGAGTGTCACTTTTTTCCAACTGTTTTTCGAGAAGCCACTCACATCCACAGGTTGGTCGCGAACCACTTTGCCATTCTCGTAAATCATCACACGCACGTTTGTCACGTTGCGATATTGGAAATAGGCGATGGCGTCAATTTTTTCGCCAGCCACTGCCGCAAGTTCCGATGGCAAGAATTTGCTGGCAGCATAAATCACGCTTGTGCCTTGTGGGTCGTTCCTCAAACCGTCCATACCGTTGTAGGACTTGTCGTCGTGCCATTTCAACTCAATGTCCGACGCGGGCGCATTCCATTGCACAGTCACTTGATCGAAGATAGCACTCGCCTTCACACTGTGGGGCTGCCCACTTTGCGACCAGGCATTCATGCTCACCATCACCGATGAAGCGATAGCCGCTGTTCGCAAAAATCTTGTAATTGTTTTCATAAGCAAAAATGTTAAAATTATGGTGGTATATTAAGTTATTCAATGGTTATGCTTACAAAAATATGATTATTTTCCCAAAAAAGCAAACATAATTAAATTT
>SFEA01000065.1 GCA_004557385.1 Bacteroidales bacterium | reverse complement strand
TGGGGACCAGTGAAGCATCCTAATAATTACAACCGCGCGAGCGGTTGCAACTTCAATAACCTCACGTTGACGACAAGCGTAGCGAAGTCGGCTACGTGGGGAAAGCCGATGAACCCCAGAGGCATCAACCGCAGAGCGGTTGCAGATTCAGCAATAAAGGTAATTCGCGTCCTGTACGCCATTATCGGGGCGGTCGTGGTCCGTGGGTTACGCTTCGCTCACCCACGGCTAAGTCCCGTAGGCGAATGCCGACGGGTTCACGTCCTGCACGTAGCTATGTCAAGTTCGTGGCAGGTTCGGTTTTCGATGAGTAGCGGTGTCCGCGAGAGGGGCTTTGGGCGTATTGCCATACACCCCTGCAGGCGATTGATTATTGATGCGATGGCCATTCGCCCCCACATCATCCTTTCAGGCGCCTAATCGCCGATTACTATTTTAGCGATGCAGCCCCAAATCTATTGGCTGCCCCGAATAATCAGAAGTGGCTCGAGCCGTCGAAGCAATGTGTGCACACCTTGCATTTGGGCAAGCCGATGGCTTTGATGAGCGTCTCGATGGTGTTGAACTTCAGCGAAGTGAGGTTTAGGCGCTTGCGCATTTCTTCCACCATGGCAAGATATTCAGGCGAATCGGTTGTGGCATAGCGGTCGAGCTTTGCGTTGGGGTCGCCTTCGAGGTCCTTAATCACCTTGCGAGTCATCAGTTCCATGTCGCTCTTCGACGAAGTGAAGTTGATGTAGCGACAGCCGTAGACCAGCGGCGGGCAAGCGATGCGCATGTGCACCTCTTTTGCGCCGTAGTCAAACAGAATCTTCACGTTGTCGCGCAACTGGGTGCCGCGCACAATCGAGTCGTCGCAAAACAGCATTCGTTTGCCTTCGAGCATGGCGCGGTTAGGAATAAGCTTCATCTTTGCCACGAGGTCGCGCATTGCCTGGTTCGACGGGGTAAAGCTGCGGGGCCATGTGGGCGTATACTTCGATATAGCTCGGTGATATGGCACGCCTTTGCCTTCGGCATAACCCAGAGCCATGCCCACGCCGCTGTCGGGGATGCCGCAGCAGCAATCCACCTCGTGAGTGTCGGTCTTGCCCATCTCGTAGCCGCTCAAGAAGCGCACTTCCTCAACGTTGCGGCCCTCGTAGCACGATGTTGGGAATCCGTAGTACACCCACAGGAACGAGCAAATCTGCATTTCCTCGTTGGGCTTGCGCAGGCAAGTGATGCCGTCGGCTGTGATGTGGACAATCTCGCCGGGACCTATGTAGCTGTGAATTTCGTAATCAAGATTCGGGAAACTTGTCGACTCGCTCGACACGGCAAAAGCATCTTCTTTCTTGCCAATGATGATTGGGGTGCGGCCAAGCTTATCGCGAGCGGCGATGATGCCGTTTTCGGTTAGCAGCAGCATTGAGCATGAGCCTTTCACCTTGTTGTATACGTTTTCGATGCCCTCAACAAAGCTCTTTCCCTGAATGATGAGCATAGCCACAAGCTCGGTGGGATTGGTGTTGCCCGACGACAGTTCGGCGAAGTGCATGTTGGCATCGAGCAACTCGCGCTCCAGCTCGTCGATGTTAGTGATTTTGGCTACAGTGACAATGGCGAATTTGCCCAAATGCGAATTGAAAACAATAGGCTGCGGGTCGGTGTCGCTGATTACGCCAATACCTGAATTTCCGGAGAATTTACTCAGTCCGCTCTCAAATTTTGTTCGGAAATAACTGCTCTCAAGGTTGTGGATGGTGCGGTTGAAACGATGTTCATCGGCGTCGTAAGTCGCCATACCGCCTCGGCGGGTTCCAAGATGAGAATTATAGTCCGTGCCGTAAAACAAATCTGCTATGCAACTCGATTTTTTTACAGTACCAAAAAAGCCTCCCATAAGATGAAAATGTATGTTATGTTGTTTTGAATTTCTTAAGCCACAAAATTACTGCCAATTTTTGAAACCGACAAAACCTGCGACCATTTTTCTGTCGATAAAAATCGGCAAGTGGGGAAAGAGCAGTTCAAACGCCCTTCGAGGGCGGCAAAAGCTCCAGCAGTCACTCAAACATGCGCTCCATAAAGAGCAGCGTGAGGAATCCGAGCAGCAGAGCATAGGTTGCCTGCTTCTGATAGCCGTGGGCATGGGTTTCGGGAATCATCTCGTCGCTCACCACATATAGCATTGCACCGCCGGCAAACGCCAGCAGCAACGGCAACATTGCCTGCGAGATGGCGCCAAGCCCATAGCCGAGCATCACGCCCACAATCTCGAGCAAGCCGATTGCCGTGGAGATGAGAAATGTGCGAAACGGCTTTACGCCGGCAAGCAGCAGCGGCGAAATCACCACCATGCCTTCAGGAATGTTTTGCAACGAGATGCCAAGCGTCACCGCCCAGGCGTTGCCAAGGTCGGCAGTGTTGTTAAATCCCACGCCGGCAGCCATGCCTTCGGGCAACTTGTGTATGGCAATAGCCATCACAAACAGCATGATGCGGTTGATGCTGCTGTTTTGGCGATGCTGCTCCGGCTCGATGCCGGTGATGTGGTGAAGGTGAGGCGTAGCATAGTCGAGCACGTTGAGGAACAGCGCACCAAGCATCACGCCCACAATCACCACCCACCATTGCGATGGATGGCTGAGTTCGGCAGCCGGCACAATCAGTCCCAGCACCGATGCGCCAAGCATAATGCCGGCGCAATAGCCCAAAACAGTGTCGTTCCAGTTATGCGGCAGGCGCTTGATGGCAAAGCCCAACACCGAGCCGAACATGGTTGCCAGGCACAACGCCACGGCGCTAATCAATATGTTTGTCATAATAGTGTCCTGTATAATATGATATGTTGTTTCTTACTACAAAATTACATCACTTAGGCGCTACGAGCAAATAATTTTGCAAGTACTTTTGCATTATTTATTAATGTAGGGCACGCGTTAAATTTTCGTATATCAACGATATTTGGTAACTTTGTGGCGTTATGAACGAAGAAGATATCAATACACCATCAACAAGCCCGGTGCAGCTGGCAGCCAACTACGGGCTTTGGTTCGGATTATATTTGTCGGGGATGTTCCTGATGTTTGTGGGCAGCGACAGCAGTGCGCTGATGTCGCTATTGTCGCTCGCAATGCTTATGCTTTGCCCGTTGGTGGTGCTGAGGATGCTGCGAGGCGCCTATGTGCGCAACATGGCATCCACCGACTTCATGCGGCTTTGGAGCATAGGCGTGATGATATTCTTTTTCGGTTCGCTCATTTGCGCCCTTGTCACTGTGGTGTGGATTCAATTCTTGCACCCCGATTTTCTTTATGAAAAGGCGCAAGAAGCCGTCGACGTCTATCGCACAGTGCCCGAAATGGCTGGCAGCGACGTGGTGCACGCCCTGCAGAGTGCCATCGACAAAGGCGAGCTGCCCACACCCATCGAGTTTGCCGTGCAAATGGGCTGGACAACGGTGTTGCTTGGCTCGGTGATTTCGTTGCCGTTGGCTTTCTTGGCAAGGCTGCGAGCAAAGCGCTAACGATAGAAATGATTTTTTTCATTAGAAACCGCAATATAACATTAAATTTTGATTATGGACATTTCAGTAGTAGTACCTCTATATAACGAAGCCGAATCGCTGCCCGAATTGGCGGCGTGGATTGAACGCGTGATGAAAGAGCACGGCTTCACCTACGAAGTGCTGTTTATTAACGACGGCAGCACCGACAACTCGTGGGACGTGATTAAAAACCTGTCGGAAAAGAATCCTGCCCTGAAGGGCGTGAGCTTCCGTCGCAACTACGGCAAAAGCCCGGCACTGAACACCGGCTTTGAGCGCGTGCAGGGCGACGTGGTAATAACGATGGACGCCGACCTGCAAGACAGCCCCGACGAAATTCCGGAACTCTACCGAATGATTACCGAAGACGGCTACGACTTGGTGTCGGGTTGGAAGAAAAAACGCTACGACCCGCTGTCGAAAACCATCCCAACAAAGCTGTTCAACGCCACTGCGCGCAAAGTGAGCGGCATTCACAACCTGCACGACTTCAACTGCGGGCTCAAGGCTTATCGCCGCGAGGTGGTGAAGCACATCGAGGTGTACGGCGACATGCACCGCTATGTGCCCTACCTTGCCAAAAATGCCGGATTCGGCAAAATCGGCGAAAAAGTGGTGCAACACCAGGCTCGCAAATACGGCACAACAAAGTTCGGGCTCGACCGCTTTGTAAACGGTTATCTCGACTTGATTACGCTGTGGTTCATGTCGAAGTTCGGCGTTAAGCCCATGCACTTCTTCGGGTTGATTGGCAGCCTTATGTTCATGCTTGGCTTCCTTTCGGCAATCGTGGTTGGCGGCATGAAACTCTACAACATGTATTCGGGCAACGCCTACAACCTTGTCACCGATTCGCCATACTTCTACATCGCTCTCACGCTGATGATTATTGGCACACAGCTGTTCCTCACCGGCTTTGTGGGCGAACTTATTGCTCGCAACGCTCAGGAACGCAACCACTATGAGATTAACGAAGAACTGAAGTGATGCAATCGTTACGCCTGAAAATATTGCACTTAGCACTTGGCATTGTTGCTGCGGCTGCTATGCTGCACTCGTGCGCCGGCGACGGTTGCACCAGCGGCACCAGCAGCGTGCCGATTGTAGGGTTCTACTCCTCGTCGACGCAAAAGGCAATCGCTGTCGACAGCCTCACCGTTTACGGCATCGGGGCTCCGGGCGACAGCTTGCTGGTGAACTGCGGCCGCAACCTGAGCAAATTAGAGCTGCCGCTGCGAACATCGGTGGGCAACGTGCAGTTTGTGCTGCACTACGACCAAAAAGCCATCAGCGACGAGCGATACAACGACACCATCACCCTCGCCTACGATGCCATGCCTTGGTTTGAATCGGACGAATGTGGCGTATTCTATGTTTTCGACATCAAAAGTCACCATTGCACCAACCATCTCATCGACAGCATAGCTGTGCCAAACCCGCACGTCAACAATCTGGGCATCGAAACAGTGAAACTGTATTTTAGAACGCAAGAATGAAACGATACATCTACATATTGCTTGCCATAGCCTTGTGCGCTTGGGCTGACACAGCAGCCGCCCAAACGAGCAACAAACGTTTCGTAACCCCGGTTGAAGTGAAAACCAACCGCACACTGCTGCCGCGCAAAGGCGAAAAGCTGAAATATATCGAACGCGACTCGCTCACGCTCGACAGTCTGCGCCGCGACAGCATCAAAAAAATCTATCCGCACTACCCCATAATCACCGACATCACGCTGGGTGCCGGCATTGGCGACGCTGTGGGCAAGATTTTCGGGCAAGACTACAGCAGCTTCGACGTTTCGGCTTCGATTAACATGTGGAACCGCCTTTCGCCAATCGTTGAGTTGGGTGTAGGCTGGGCTAATTCCACTCCCGAAGAACTCAACTACACCTACAAAAGCAAACTTGCACCTTACGCCAAAATTGGCGCAAACTATAATTTCATGTTCAAGAGCCACCCCGACTACCAGTTCTTTGCCGGAATACGGGCAGGCTACTCCACTTTCAAATACGACATCACAAACATCAGCATCTCAAACGGCTACTGGGACGAGAACCACGCCATCGACCTGCTCAACCAAAAGTCGAACGCCATGTGGGGCGAGTTGTTGCTCGGACTGAAGGTGAAGCTCTGGCAAAACATCTCAGCCGGGTGGACAGTGAAATATCACAACGTGTTCTCCTATAAGAAAAATCCCAACGGCGACCCGTGGTTCATACCCGGTTTCGGTCCACGCACATCGAAG
>SFEA01000027.1 GCA_004557385.1 Bacteroidales bacterium | reverse complement strand
CATGGCAGATATGCCAATCCAAGAATTTGCGACGAAGAAACATTAAGGGCAGATTCTGCACTTCTTCAACGCGTTGAAATATTATGTGGGGATTTCTCACAAACAGGCAAATTTGCCACTGACAATGTAATATATTATCTTGACCCGCCATACCGACCTCTATCTGAAACGTCGTCGTTCACTTCATATTCAAAAGAGAGTTTTGATGATGCAGAACAGACAAGGCTACGTGATTTTTGTGAACAAATTTCAAAACGAGGGTCTTTATTTGTAGCAAGTAACTCTGACCCGTTAAATGTTGACAGTAAAGATTATTTTTTTGATCGGTTGTATCAGATGTTTTCGATAAGACGAGTATTTGCCACAAGAATGATTAATTCAAAAGTCAACTGCCGTGGTGCGGTTTCAGAGATTATGGTTTCAAATATTTTTTAACGATTATGAGGAATTTCGATGCTTGGCTTGCTGGATTTAGGCCATCAATTGCTGATTATAAATATTATGTTGATTTTAATAAAGTATTCAATAATGTTGACGCCATAAAATTGCCACTCAATATTTTGAATTCGCTTATTGGCTCGAGAAATATTGAAGAAGAATTCAAAACCATTTTAGCGCAGTATCCCGAGACCTTAAGGTGTATTCCTATTCTTTTGGCAAAGCGGGAACTTGACATCATGGCAATGGATGATGAGGGTCAAATTGACTTTCATTTTGGCAAGCCTAATTGTTCGATTGGGGATTATGCTAAATTTATGCGTAAAACAGGCTTGTTTGATTTGATGGAGAATCATATTGTTAATAATCTTGTGGATTATGTAACTGGCATTGAAACAGGAATGGACTCAAATGGTCGTAAAAATCGAGGTGGCCATTTGATGAAAACCTTGTGGAGAGCTTCCTATGTAAATCTGGTCTTGTGAAAGGGCAATCATATTTCAAAGAAATGTATATCCATGAGATAGAAGCTAAATGGGGTATAGATTTGTCTGCCATCTCAAATAACGGAGGAGCGGAGAAGCGGTTTGATTTTGTCGTGAAAGGTAGCGATACTGTTTATGGAATTGAAACAAACTTTTATACCAGCAGTGGCTCGAAACTGAATGAAACAGCCCGAAGTTATAAAACCATTACTTTGGAAACAAGAGATTTGGAGTATTTTAAGTTTGTTTGGTTTACTGATGGGTGTGGGTGTCATAATGCAAAAAACAATCTTAAAGAAACATTCGATGTGCTGGAGCATCTATACAATATAGCAGATCTTGAAAATGGGATAATTTCAAAAGTGCTGATTTGAAATGTTAACGGCCTACTATAAATCGGATAATAGAGATTTTACTCTTTTGAACGGAGATTGTGTCGAACTTAAACTCATTTGAATTTAAGTTTGATATGATTTTTGCAGATCCGCCTTATCATCTCTCAAATGGGGGTATAAGTGTTCAGAGTGGGAAGATGGTGTCGGTGAATAAAGGCGATTGGGATAAATCAAAAGGATATGAAACAGATTATCTCTTTGATAAAACGTGGCTTTCCGCTTGCCGAGATAAGTTGAAAAGCGACGGCACTATTTGGATTAGTGGCACATATCACAATATTTTCACCATTGCTCGGTGCTTGGTGGAATTGGGGTTTAGAATCCTGAATTGTATAACATGGGTGAAAACAAATCCGCCACCAAATTTGTCGTGCAGATATTTTACACATTCCACTGAGTGCATCCTTTGGGCTCGAAAAGAACCAAAAGTGTCGCACTACTTCAATTATGAGTTGATGAGAAAAATTAATGGCGGAAAACAAATGCGTGACGTGTGGCGATTGCCCGCTATTGCGCCCTGGGAAAAGACTTGTGGAAAGCACCCAACACAAAAGCCGCTGTGTGTTTTGTCGCGTATTATACAGGCGTCAACACGTCCTGGAGCATGGGTTTTTGACCCATTCACTGGAAGTAGCACCACTGGCATTGCGGCAAATCTCTTTGGGCGTCGTTTCCTCGGAATAGATAATAGCGTGGACTTTTTGCAAATTAGCAAAGCTCGTCGCATGGAGATTGATGATCTGACATCACGGAAAGTTTTTTTGGAGAAACTTCAGAAACAATCACCTGTATTTGTAGAGCGTGAATTTGATTTCTTGCAGGACGAGTGCGTTTCGTATGGTGTTGACCTGCCGTTTTAATTTTTTGTGGCGGGAGGATGATAAAAAGGGCTATGCCTGCGTGTTGATTGCCGACATAGCCCCGTTGGACGATTAGATTAAACACTTATTATTCTTATGGGAAACTCTTTTGCTTGATAGAGAATTTGTGGGTGAGCGACGCGTGGCTTTACAAGTGGGAAACCTGCAAAGTGGTGTCTACGTTGTGAAGATAGCCACCGATGATGGCGAGGTGGTGAGCCGCTTGATTAAGAAATAATGAATAAATTTCTGATAATAGAGGGTGTATCATAATTATATAACTAATTATGCATTTAGCATCGTTGAGAAAGACGCGAATTACCTATCATTGCTGAATCCGCAACCGCGCCGCGGTTGTGGATGATGGGGAGCGTTCTGCTGTCCCCACATAGTCGCCTGCGGCGCCAATGTGGGGTTATGCAAGTTGTAACCGCTCGCGCGGTTAATACCACTGGCAATCAAGTGTTTACATCTTTAGGTGGTTGGGCGTGCACAACCGCGCGAGCGGTTGCAACTTCTATAACCTCGCGTTGATGACAAACGTAGTGCAGTCGGCTACGTGGGGATAAGCTCAGATGCTGAAGATGTTGGTGTGTTGGTGACCCGGGATTGCGCTTCGCTTACCCCGGGCTAAGTGCCTCGCTAAAGCTCAGCTTCCCGCCTTTCAGGCGACAAAGCGTATGATAATTTCAAGAGTGCAAAATTTTGATACACCCTCAGGTAAATAAAAAAGCACCCGCTCAAGGCAAATTTAAGAGCATGCCTTGAGCGGAAGAATATGACGCTAATTAGAATATCGGGGTTAAGCGTCGATTTGGGCAAGGGCAAAGGTGTAAGCACCCAGGTTGATGGCCTTGCTTGCGCCGAGTTTCGACACCATGATGGCGCTGCGCTTTTCTTTGTCGTAGACGATTTCATCGCCGTATACAGGCACTTTCACAGTCACCGAAGCATCTTTCACGAAGCTGTCGATGTTGCTCATGTCGGTGAGGTCGTAAACCTTCATTTCCATGCGCGGGAAAGTGTCGCCCGAGAATCGGCCGATTGTGCTGTTGAATTCAGCCATCATAGCCGGGATGATGTATTTGTGAGCAGCAGCAATGCCACCGCCAATCACCATCACGCCGTCGCACAGCGTAACGGCTTGAGCCATGGTGTTTGCAGCGATTTCGCCGAGCTTGGCAAACGAGGCAGCGGCAGCCTTTGCGTCGCCTTCGCGAGTGCCCTCGGCAATGTCGAAGATGTCCTTTGGAGTAAGGTTGCTGGCATCAACGCCGGCAAGCTCGCCATACACGCGTTTCACGGCGCGCACGCTCACGCCTTCTTCGCAAATCTTGTCGGTATAGTCCTTGTGACGGCAGCACCACACGTTGCCGCCCGAGTTGTTGTCGCCGGTGAGCAATTTGCCGTCAACCACCACGCCGCCGCCAAAGCCGGTGCCGAAGGTGATTCCGAGCAAGTTCTTATATTGCTTGGTGCCGCCAGCTGCCTTGATGGCAGCGTTGAGTTCGGGCAATGCGCCTGCAAGGGCTTCGCCGTAAGCAAACAGGTCGCCGTCGTTGTTGATATACACAGGAATGTCGAAATGCTTCTGAAGGAACGGTCCAAGGGCAACGCCTCCGCGGAATGCCGGGAAGTTAGGCAGGTCGCCAATGATGCCGTTTTTGTAGTCGGCAGGACCCGGGAATGCAAAACTGATGGCAACCGGAGGTTCGGGCAAAAGCTTCTTCACTTGCTCAAAGCCTTCAACAAGGGTGAGCAGGCAGCCTTCGAGGTTGTCGGCAACTGCCGGAATCCCAATTGGAGAGATGATTTCTTTGCAGCCCTGAATGGCGGAGAACACAAAGTTGGTGCCGCCGGCATCGAGGGTCATAACGATTCGTTTGTCTTGTTCGTACATTATTTTGGTATTTTTTATTGGTTATTATTTCAGGTTGTAAATGTTTCAAAGCTTCATGGCTCTTGCCAAATTCCCGTGGAATGGGCATAGATGTCACAAAATGAAATTGTTACTACAAATATAGTGATAAATTTGGTTTCGGCGCACAAAGTGGGCTCACTTTTGCATAAATTTTATTCTGCGGGGTGGTGAGGAAATGTGTTGTCGGGCGTGTTTTGGTTGCCAACAAAGGCGATGCTGAGGCGTTGCGTATGAGGGAAATATGTTCCCGAGAGTGCAATTGAAGCACATAAAAAAAGGCTGAGGCAGCAGTCACTACCCCAGCCACTATAAAATAATGTGTAATTATAAACGGCTTAGTTTATTTGGCGAGCTTAGCTTGGATTGCAGCGCTTTCGGCTTCGTATCCGGGCTTGTTGAGCAGCGCAAACATGTTTTTCTTGTAAGCTTCAACGCCAGGTTGGTTGAACGGGTTCACCTCGAGGATGTATCCGCTCACGCCGCAAGCTTTCTCGAAGAAGTAGATGAGTTCGCCGAGGCATTTCTCGCTGATTTCGGGCATGGTGATAACCATGGTAGGCACACCGCCGTCGACGTGAGCCAGTCGGGTGCCCAGTTCAGCCATCTTGTTCACTTCGTCGACGCGTTTTCCGGCGATGTAGTTTAGGCAGTCGAGGTTAGCCTCGTCGCTCGGAATCACCAGCGTGCGAGCTTGCTTTTCAACGGTGATAACGGTTTCGAAGATGGTGCGTTCGCCGTCTTGAATCCATTGTCCCATCGAGTGGAGGTCGGTGGTGTCGTCGACCGAAGCAGGGAAAATGCCCTTGTGGTCCTTGCCTTCGCTCTCGCCGTAGAGCTGCTTCCACCATTCCGAAACGTAGTGCAATTTTGGGTGGAAGTTAACGAGGATTTCAATCTTCTTGCCGGCGCGATAGAGGGCGTTGCGAGTTTTAGCATAAGCCATCACCACGTTATCGGCATCGGCGTTAGCAGTGGCAGCTTCCATAGCGCGAGCACCTTCAACGAGCGCCTTAACGTCGAAACCGGCAACGGCAATAGGCACGAGGCCTACAGGGGTGAGCACCGAGAATCGGCCGCCCACGTTGTCAGGTATGACGAAAGTCTTGTAGCCTTCTTCTTCAGCCAACTTGCGCAATGCGCCCTTGCTGGCATCGGTGATGGCGATGATGCGCTTGGCGGCTTCGGCTTTGCCCACTTGCTTTTCGAGCATCTCTTTGAGGAAGCGGAAAGCGATGGCAGGCTCGGTGGTGGTGCCTGATTTCGAGATTACCACAATGCCGAAGTTCTTGCCCTGAAGCAGTTCTTGCAAATCGTAGAGATAGTCCTCGCCGATGTTCTGACCGGCAAAGAGCACTTTGGCGCCTTTCGAAGGCTTGTAGGCGGCAAACGAGTCGCTGAGGGCTTCGATGACGGCTTTTGCACCCAGATAGCTTCCGCCGATGCCAATGGCAACAACATATTCGCAAGAGTTGCGCAGTTGGGCTGCAGCGGCTTCAACCTCGTCGAGCAAAGCGTCGCTTGTGGTGCTTGGCAGGTGCAGCCAGCCCAAAAAGTCGTTACCTTCGCCCGTGCCTTTTTCAAGTTTCTCAACAGCTGCTTCGGCAGCGTGTTGCAACGATTCGATGTCGGCGGCGCTCACTGCGCCGAGAACATCAGCATTGTTTAGTTTAATGGTTCCCATTGAAATTAATTGTTATAGAGTTTATATTTACTTGCCTATATGGTTGATATGTGCAAATGTACCAAAATAATTTGTGATTTTCAATAGTATAGCTGCCCGATATTGCTAAAAAATATGGGGCATTGGGTGGCATTGTATAGGTTTTTTGCAAGAAAAAGTGCCGTGGGGTGTGATTTTTTGCAACCTGTGTGCGTCTAAAGGGTGTGTAAAACAAAATTAATAGAATGATTATGGTACTTGAATTTTTGAAATCGGCAATGCCTTTTGTCACCATCGGATTGGTGTTGGCAGTGTGCGCCGCCGTTGTTGGCTCTCGCAAAAGCAAGCGGCAAGGGCGATGATGCGCATATTGGGCAAAATGCATTATATTTGCATTGATAAAAAACGATAATATTAACACATAAATAATATAATAGAGAGATGCATTTTATTGAAGTGAAAGATGTGACCAAGCAGTACAGCGGGCACACGGCGCTCAATCATGTGAGCCTGAACGTGGACGAGGGTGCCATCTATGGCTTGCTTGGACCTAACGGGGCTGGCAAGACCTCGCTTATTCGCATCATCAATCAAATCACTCAGCCCGACAGCGGCGAGCTGCTGCTCAACGGCAAGCCTATGACGGCATTCGATGTGAACAACATTGGCTATTTGCCCGAGGAGCGCGGGTTGTATAAGAAGATGAAGGTTGCCGACCACATTGTTTATTTGGGCAGGCTGAAAGGCATGAGCAAGAGCGACGCCACGCAGCAGATGCGCATGTGGCTGGAGCGCTTTGGCTTGACTGAGTGGGCAAACAAGAAGATTGAAGCCCTGTCGAAGGGTATGGCGCAGAAGGTGCAGTTTATTGGCACCGTCATTCACCGTCCGCAGCTGCTCATTTTCGACGAGCCGTTTTCGGGTTTCGACCCCGTGAATGCCGAGATTCTGAAAGATGAGATTTTGCGCTTGCGCAACGAGGGCGCTACCATATTGTTCTCGACCCACAACATGGGTTCGGTGGAAGCCATCTGTCAAGAAATTTCGCTCATCAACCATGCCGAAGTGGTGCTTCAGGGCAACGTCGACCAGATTCGCCAGCAATACAAGAAGCACATCTATGCCGTCAGCGTGGCCGAGGGTGTGGTGGCTCCAAACGCGCAGCTCTACACCATCGAGCAGATAAAGTCGGAGCGCGTGAAGGGCAACGAGGTGCTCATTCGCTTGCGTCCGGGCGTGAACATCCGCGAGGTGATTGCTTCGCTCAACACCAACTATGAGCTTAGGGGCTTCCAGGAAGTGCTGCCCACCATGAACGAGATATTTATTGAAACCGTAACTGGCAAAACCACTAATCAAGGAGGGGTGCAACAATGAACAAGAAACGTTTTTTGCTGATTCTTCAGCGCGAATATATGTCAATTGTGGGCAAGAAGTCGTTCATAGTGATGACGTTGCTCATGCCGTTTTTGCTGATTCTGCTGGGCTGCATACCAGTGTTGCTGCAGATGATTAACACCAACGACGAGAAAACGGTAGCCGTTATCGACGAAACCGGACGCTACGGCGGCGCTATTAAGAGCGACGACCAGTTTGATTTTGAATACTACGACCAAGCCAAAAGCGGCAACGCTCGCCAGCTCTACGACGAGAAAGGCAAGGAGCTGTATGCCATAGTGATTATTCCACGCGATGTTGAGGCTACCCACCAGCTGCTTGTCTACAGCGAGAGTGCCGTTAGCTCGACGCTGATTGCCCATTTGGAGCGCAGCATGGGCAAGACGCTCACCGATGCCAAGGTGCGTTCCTACGGCATCGAGGGCCTCGAGAAGATTCTGAAAGAATGTAATGTTGAGGTGAATGTGCGCTCCATCAAGTGGAGCGATGGCGGCAGCGAGGAAACCTCGTCGACCGACATTGCCATGATAGTGGGCGTAGCCTTGTCGATGCTGTCGTACTTCTTTGTGCTGATGTATGGCGCAATGATTATGAACAGCGTGATAGAGGAAAAGACCAACCGCATTGTTGAGGTGATAGTGAGCAGCTGCAAGCCGCTTGAGCTAATGTTGGGCAAGATACTTGGCGTGGCGCTTGTGGGCTTCACGCAGGTTGCCATTTGGGCAGTGCTGCTGGGCATAGCCGGCACGGTGCTGGGCATGGGCTTCATAGGGTCGGCAGTGGCGTCGCCCGAGGCAGTGGATGCCGCCCAAGCCATGGCGCAGTCGTCGCAGTCCGACGGCTTCGTTGAGATGCTGCTCAGCGTCAACTATGTGCAAATTCTGTTCTTCTTTGTAGTGTACTTCATTGGCGGATTCCTGCTCTATGCATCGCTGTTTGCAGGCTTTGGCTCGGCAGTCGACCAAGCCAGCGACGCTTCGCAGTTCACCACCCCGATAATGGTGCTCATCATCATTGCCCTCTACGCGTCGCTGGCGTGCATGGAGAACCCCGACGGCGACGTGGCATTCTGGTGCTCGATGATACCGTTCACCTCGCCAATGGTGATGATGGTGCGTCTGCCCTACGATGTGCCTGTATGGCAGATGGTGCTCAGCGTGGTTGTGCTCTACGGCACCGCCATCGGCTTGACCGCCTTGTCGGCAAAAATCTATCGCACCGGCATTCTGCTCTATGGCAAGAAGAACTCGTTTAAAGACGTGATAAAGTGGATTAAATGACTCGTTTGACGCCCGAAACACACTAATTTGGCACAATTTCGGCAGAAAAACGTGTTTCGATTTTGGTCAACTATCAAAAATTGCTATCTTTGCGTGCTAATCTATATTTATAGAGGTGCGCAAAGATTTTTTTATAGCCATAAAGGCTCAAAATTTTTTTTAACGAGAGAAACAAAAAATAAAACAATTAATTAAATAATGGCAGCATTAGAGAAAATCAGAAAAAAAGCCGTCTTTTTGACAATTGTCATCGGTGTGGCACTTCTTGCCTTTATCCTTGGTGACGCCGAAAAGATGGTAGGTACATTGTTTGGCAGTGGCAACACAATTGCTAAAGTGGATGGCGACAAAATCGACGCCGTGGAATTCCAAAAACGCTATGAACAAGCCAGCCAACAACTTCAAAACCAGGGACAAACTGTCGACGCAGCCTTGGTTCAACAACAAGTGATTGAGCAAATGATTTCGGAGCGCTTGCTCGAAAAGGAACTCGAACGCGTGGGCATCGACGTGTCGAACGCCGAAATCACCGAAGCAATGACCGGCAAGAACGCCAATATGATGGTGCTTCAGTTTGCCCGTCAAATGGGTGTGGAATCGCCTGCACAGCTCTACGACCTCCTTTACAACCCCACCAAGTATGGCGCTAACGAACAGCAGGTGGCAGAGGCAAAGACTCAATGGGAACAATTGCAAAGCGAAGTGATTAAGAACCTGAAGTATTCGAAGCTTCAAACCCTCATCGCCGGCGCAATTCAGCCTAACAAGCTCGACCGCAAGCAGCTCAACAGCGAAAACGCAGTTACCAGCACCGTGCAATACGTAAAGCAAGCCTACGATGCTCTCACCGGCGACCAATACAAGCCAACCGATGCCGAGCTTAAGGCTCAATACGACAAGGACAAATACATGTATAAGCTCGACGAGGAAGTGCGCAAGATTCACTACATCGCCGTTGACGTTGTTCCTTCGAAGGCCGACCTCGACAAGGCAGCTGCCATGATTGGCGAAACACTCGACTCGCTTCGTCTTGAAAACGGCGTTGACCGCGTGCGTAACAACAGCGAACTCGTCATCAACGAAGGCGTTGTTCGTTTGGGCGACATCCGCGATACCGAGGTTAAGGCATTCATTGAAACAGCTGCAGTTGGTCAGGTGTCGGAACCTAAGTTCACCAACAGCACCAGCACTTACAACATTGTCAAGCTGGTTAAGAAAGAATTTGGTGTTGACTCGGTTAACGTGAACGTAGTGTCGGTTCAAGGCGCCAAGAGCCTGCAAGACTCAGTGCTGAACATGCTCAACGCTGGCGCAACACTCGCCGAAGTGAAGAAGAGCGTGAAGACTGCCGACGGCCAAGAAAACCAATGGCAAGTGATTATGGGCGTGGCTGACAGCGTAAAGACCAAGTTGGTTAACGCACCTGCCGGCTATTTCAAGCTCGACGGCAACGACAAGGCTGCATTCTTCTGCAAGGTTAACGAGAAGAAGGCGCCTAAGGCAATGTACACCATCGCTCAAATCGAACATAAGGTGTATCCAAGCACTGCCACCACCAATGGCTTGCACGACAAACTTCAGGACTTCATCATGAAGAACAACACTGCAGCCACTTTCGAAGCCAATGCTGTGAAGGCTGGCTATCAATCGGTTGAAACCACCATTAGCCCAAGCACAGCTCAAATCGACCGCATCCAAAACACTCGCAAGGCAATTCAATGGTTGTTCGAAGCCAAGAAGGGCGACGTGTCGCCAATCTACGACAAGGACAACAACGACAAGATGCTTGTTGTGGCACTCGATGCCGTATACGATGGCTATGCACCACTCGAAGATGCTCAAGTGAAGGCTGCCGTAACTCTCAAGGCAACCAACGAAAAGAAGGCTGAAGACCTCATGAAGAAGCTCGAAGGCAAGAAGACTCTTGCTGAATTTGCTTCGGCAATGAAGGCTACCGTCGACACTACACAAGTTACTTTCGGTCAGATGTTCATTCCTAAGATTGGCGTAGGCGAATCGGAACTCACTGCCAAGGTGGCTGTAGCCAAGAAGGATGCTGTGGTTGGTCCGGTTAAGGGCGCTACCGGCGTGTATGCATTCCAAGTTACCGGCGTGTCGAAGAGCGAACGCACTCCAACCGACGTAGAAGCCGACCGCACATTTGCCTCTACACGAGGCAACCAAGTGGTTATGCAAAACGCAGTGGAAATTCTGCGCAAGGCTGTAAAGGTTGAAAAGGACATGCTCCGTTTCTTCTAATAGCACCGAATAGAAATAAAGCGAAAAAGCACTATTTCAATAGAATATAGAGTTGATTGGCAAAGGCAATGCACCTGTGGGTGTGTTGCCTTTGCTGTCGGTTGTAGGGCGATGAAGGAGGGTCGCTAAAGAGGCTTTTGTGCCCATTGTGGGGCAATATGTGGGCAACACATTTGCCAATGACAATAATTAGCATTAACTTTATGGCGACTAAACAACTATCTTGAGACTTCGCATGGCAAAGAAAATACTTATAACCGGGGCAGGCGGCTTTATTGGCGGCTTTATGGTTGCAGAGGCGTTGAAGCGTGGCTACGAAACGTGGGCGGCAGTGCGTGCCACCACATCGCGCGTGTTCTTGCAGGACGAGCGCATACACTTCATTGAGCTCGACTTCACCGACGGCGATGCGCTGGCGCAAACCATTGAGCAGCATGTTGCCGAGCATGGCAAGTGGGACTATGTGGTGCATAACCTCGGCGCCACCAAGTGCACCAACTATGCCATGTTCAACCTCATCAATTGCCAGTATCTGAAGTTGCTGGTTGACGTGCTGATTGAAAAAGAGGCGGTGCCCGAGGTGTTCCTGATGATAAGCAGCCTGAGTGTGATGGGCGTAGGCGACGAGGCAGGCTACAAGCCATTCACGTCGCAAAGCATACCCTCGCCCAACACGGCATACGGTTTGAGCAAATTCAATGGCGAGACGTGCCTGCGCACAATAGCCGATTTCCCTTACACCATATTCCGCTGCACGGGCGTCTATGGTCCTCACGAGCGCGACTATTTGATGATGATGCGTGCAATAAAGTATGGGTTCGACTTTAGCGTAGGGTTCAAGAAGCAGATGCTCACGTTCATCTACGTAAAGGACCTCGCCGAGGCTGTGATGCAGTCGCTGGAGCATGGCGCAACCCGCAAGGCATATTTCATTAGCGAGCCGCGAGGCTACACCCAAAAGGAGTTTCGCCGGCTGGTGGCTGCCGAGTTGGGCAAGCGCTTTGTGCTGCCGGTGTGCTGCCCGCTGTGGGTGGTTAAGCTGGTGTGCAAGGTGAGCGAAACCATTGGCATGCTCACGCTAAAGCCCAGTACGCTCAACGGCGACAAATACAAGATAATGAAGCAGCGCAACTGGCTTGTGGATGTGTCGGATGCGCAGAACGATTTCGGATTCAGCCCGAAATACGATTTGGCAGCCGGCGTGAAAGAAGCCATTGCCTGGTATAAACAAGTGGGGTGGCTGTAGGCTCTCCGAAAAGCTGAAAAACATATATATATAAACCAAAACTCAATAATTACAGAAGAAAGGAAATATCATGAAACGAATCTTGCTATTGGCGCTTGTGGTGGTTGCAGCACTCTCCACGGCATGGTATGTTACACAACCAAAGACCGACAAGGTGGTGGTGGCATACGTTTTCCGCACCGACGTGCCTGTCGACCCGTCGCTGTTTACACACATCAATTATGCTTTTGGACACGTTACCGACTCATTCGACAGTGTGCGAATTGGCAACCCTGACGGTTTCCGCCAAGTGGTTGACCTGAAGAAACAGAATAAAAAACTCAAGGTGTTGCTTTCGATAGGCGGCTGGGGAAGCGGCAATTTCAGCGAGATGGCAGCCAGCGACAGCCTGCGCGGCAAGTTCGCACAGGCTTGCCTCGACATTGTTGAGGCTTATGGCATCGATGGCATCGACATCGATTGGGAATATCCCACAGTGGCAGCAGCCGGCATCTCGGCAAGCCCCGACGACACCCGAAACTTCACCCTGCTGATGCGCGACTTGCGCAATGTGTTGGGCAAGGACCGCCTGCTCACGCTTGCCACCCCGGCTTCGGCAAAGCACTTCGATTTTAAGGCGTTTCTGCAATATGTCGATTTTGTGAATATTATGGCATACGACATGGCAGTGGTGCCTAATCATCACGCAGCCATGCACAGCGCCGACACCACTATGATGACCGTGGAGCGCGCCGTAGATGCTCACCTGGCAGCCGGCGTGCCTGCCGACCAGTTGGTGCTCGGGCTGCCGTTCTATGGCAAGGGTACGCTCAAGAAACCGCGTGAATCGTCGATTGAGAAGGTGAAAGCCGACAGCGCTCTCACCGAGCAATGGAACGACGAGGGTCAGTATGCGTTGCTCACCGACAGCCTCGGCACGGTGGTGTATACCTTCGACAATGCCCGTTCGCTTGCTGTGAAATGCCAATATGCCCTTGAGCGCGGCCTGCGCGGCGCAATGTACTGGGAGGCATCGTGCGACGACGCCAATCACACCTTTGCCCGCACCGTTTGGAACGAGATAATGGGTGATAATCGATAACAAATTATTTGCTGTGTCGTAATAGATGTTTTTAAAAAACATCCACAAGTAATTCTTGGCAGCTGGGTGTGCAACCGCTCCACGGTTGATGCCTCTGGGGTTCAT
This sequence comes from Bacteroidales bacterium, assembly GCA_004557385.1. Lineage (GTDB taxonomy): Bacteria > Bacteroidota > Bacteroidia > Bacteroidales > Muribaculaceae > SFTJ01. The sequence continues at coordinate 18,750 of SFEA01000027.1, read as the reverse complement.
CGGCTTTCCCCACGTAGCCGACTGCGCTTCGCTTGTCGTCAACGTGAGGTTATTGATATTGCAACCGCTCGCGCGGTTGTGCGTTAGGTGTCGTATAAGTGTAATGAATTGGAAACCAGCGATATTAACCGCGCGAGCGGTTACATCGTCAATAACCCACATTGGCGCCGCAGGCGACTATGTGGGGAGAGGCAAAACGCTCCCCATCATCTACAACCGTGGAGCGGTTGCAGATTCAGCAGCAGATGTAATTCGCGTCCTGTCCGGACGCCATAGATTTGGATGTCTTTGACCCGGGGTTGCGCTTCGCTTACCCCGGGCTAAGTGCCTCGCCAAGGCTCGGCTTCACGCCTTTCAGGCGACAAAGCGTACGATATTCTTTGGAAATTACCTATTATGACACAGTCCCTTATTATTTTATGCGTGGAACTGCAGGGTGACGGTGTCGGCAACGGTGAGGGTAACTTGTGCGCCCTCGATGAGCGGCATGTTTTCGTCGACGTGTCCCACCGGGAAATCGAATGCCACAGGAATGTCGTAAGGTTCAACCATGCGTTTCACCATCTGCTCCATTGAGTCGCCGTTTCCGTCGGGGTTGCGGTAGTCGGTGAATCGTCCCACAATCAAGCCTTTAATCATGGGCAGCACGCCGCTGAGACGCAGGTTGTAGAGCATGCGTTCGATTTTGTATACTTCTTCGCCCACATCTTCAATGAACAGGATGTCGCCGCGGCTGAGGAGGTCGAACTCGGTGTCAAGCAGTCCGCACAGCACAGCCATGTTGCCGCCGGTGAGCGTGCCGGTGGCGGTGCCGGGTTTGTTGAAAGCGTGCGAAGGCGTCTGGTAGGTGGGCAATTTGCCTTGCAGAATGTTGAATAGCGCCACGGTAGCCTCGTCGTCGACGCCGAATTGCGTGAGATGCTTAGCCATCGAGGCGTGAATGCTTGCCACACCGCTTGCCACCATTGCAGCATGCAGCGCCGAGATGTCGCTGAACCCGATGAGCCACTTGGCATTCTCGGCTATGTCGTCGGCAGAAAGATATTCGAGCAGATGCACCACGCCGTATCCGCCGCGGCTGCACAAAATGGCTTTCACCTCGGGGTTATGCAGCGCTTCGAGGAAGTCGGCAAGGCGTTGCTCGATGGTGCCGGAATAGCCGCCGCATTGTCCTTTGCAGTGTGTGCTAACTACGGGCTGAAAGCCCATTTGGGCGATGGCTTGGCAAGCGCCGTCGACATATTCGGGCAAGATGTGGCTTGCAGGCGATATGATAGCTATTTTGTCGCCTTTGGTCAGCGGCGACGGAAAGATGATTTGTTCCATAATTTGTGGCTGATTGATTAGGCATTCACTTGCACGGTGATGCCGGCAGCGCGCATGCGGTCGGCAATGCGTTGCAGTTCGTCGGCGCTCACTTTCTCGAGGTTCTCCTCTGGTGTTTTGCGGTCGATGGAGTAGAGCATCACTTCGCGAGGCTTTATTTCGAGGTATGCGGCAATGAGGGCATCGATTTCGGCATCGGTGGTGTTGTCGATGTGTTTGCCGTTGTGTTCGCCGCGCAGCATCATGGTTTGCACAATGCATTTTCCGCCAAACGCTTTAAGGTCGGCAATCACGCCGTCGGGCTGCACGTTGTCCGATTTGGGTTGGTTGATAAGCCGCAGCGTGTGAGCAATTGCCGAGTCGAGTTTGAGGATGTTGTTGTCGACCATCTTCAGAGCTTCAATCACGCTTGGTTTTCCAGCCATTGTGCTGTTGCTCAGCACCGACACTTTGGCTTCGGGGAAGTAGTGGTTGCGCAGGTTAATCACGTCGTGCACAATCTGCTTGAACTGCGGGTGCAGAGTGGGCTCGCCGTTGCCCGAGAAGGTGATTACGTCGAGCGCTTCGCCCGCCTCGTGCATGGCGGCAAGCTTTTTGCGAAGCTGTTTGCGCACTTGGTCGCGCGAAGGCACACCTGTGGTGCCTTGACCCTGAGCATTGTAGCCGGCTTCGCAGTAAACGCAGTCGAACGAGCATATTTTGCCGTCGTTAGGCATGAGGTTTACACCGAGCGAAATTCCCAACCGACGGCTGTGAATGGGCCCGAATATTGTGTCGTGAAATAATACTGTCTGCATAAAATAGTAGTGGTTAAATTAATTAATGTGGCAGTCGGCAAACACTTGCTGCGCCAATGCAAAATTATTGCAAAAGTTTGAGTTATTCTTCAAATAGGTGGATATATTTTTGAGCAATCTCTTGAGCCGAGAAGCGTTTAGTCATCATGCTGTTGAGCAACTCGCGCGAAGCGGCAGATTGATTCACCGCCCAGTCGATTCCCTCAACAAAATCGGCGATGTCGTGTCGGCGGGCGAGGTATCCGGTTTCGAGGTGGTCGATGACGTCGCTTTGTCCGCCGCTGTCGAAAGCCACAGCCGCGCATCCGCTTGCTAGCCCTTCGACTAATGTTCCGCCGAGCGATTCGAATCGCGAGGTAGAAATCACCACGTCGCTGCCCGAAAACAGCTGATTGAGTTTCGATTCGGGCACTTTGCCGATGTAGGTGTATGGAATGGCAATGTGGTTGAGCAAATTTGCATTGCGAATGTTGCCGTAAAGCAGCAGGTGGCATTTTGCAGCCAAAGCAGGCTTATGTTCAACCATGTAGTTGAACACGTCGATAAGCAGGTCGAAACCTTTCACATGTTCGTCGAGCCGCGCTGCGCCCATAATTAGTACGGTTTTGTCAGGCGGAATGTTCAGGTTTGGATTGTGATGATGCACATAGGCAAATTGCTCGATTGGGAAAGCGTTGTGAATCACCGAAATTTTGGCAAATCGCATTAGGCTACTTTGCTTGCAACGCTCGGCGAGCCAGTTGCTCACAGCCACAAAGTGGATGTCGCTTTGGGCATATAGTTTGGCTTTGAGGCGTTGCACGCGAGTGGAGAGGTCGTTGTCGGCAGCCATAAAACCCAGGAAAGGACAATTGTTACATTCGCCTTTATATCGCTGGCAGTCGTAGGCGTGGTGGCAGATGCCGGTGCAGTTCCACATGTCGTGCATGGTCCACACGATTTTCTTGCCCAAGTCGACGAGTCGCTTAATTGAGCGCAGCGAAAGGGCACCTTGGTTAATCCAGTTCAGGTTAATCACGTCAGCCTCTTTCACCCACGGGTGCGAACTGATGTCGGCGCCCCAACGGGCGGTGTCGACAGCAAACAGGCGGTTGCGTGAGAACCCGTTTTGAAGGAATATTTGCAGGCGTTCGGCAATGAAATTGAAATTGTCGCGCAGCTTGTTTGAGTAGGAATACACATTCACCTCGTTGGCAGGCGAGAGGACAAGCATACGGGCATCGTGACCGGCGTGGCACAGAGCCACCATCAGCCGGTGCGACACCATTGCTGCACCGCCAAGATTATGACTTTTGCAAACGATTACTATTTTCATGCTACCTCTATGAGTTTGGTTGAATATTGGGTTATGCTTCGTGGGTGAAATGAGAAAAGCCTGAAGGCGGTCAGCGCTTCCTGCCGAAGTCGGCAGGTATTTCGCCCCATTTATCGGTTTCCCATTTTATGATGCGATTTCGGTAGGTGTTGGTTTGTAGCCAGTGTTCGGCGCGCCGTATGACGTTGAACAGCGAGTGGTTGGCGTCGGTTTCGGCAATTTTGGTCTTGCAACGCCGGTCGCGCACCCAGGCAATTGCCGTGCGGCTGTCGGAATAGATAGCCGGCACACGAGGGTCGTTTTTCAGCAGCGCCAAAGCATGAACAATGGCAAGAAATTCGCCGATGTTGTTGGTGGCAAGAGGCTCGAATTGTTTGTGGAACAGTTGCACGCCCGAATGAATCTCCACGCCTTGATACTCCATGTGTCCAGGGTTGCCGCTGCAAGCAGCGTCGACAGCGATGCTGCCGGGCAAAATTTCGGGAATGGCACTATAGTTCACCACCTCGGCAGGTGCTTTAGCCAAGGCTCGGATGATTGACATATCGTCGTCCTGTCCACGTCGGAAAGCCATTACAGCCTCCTCGCGAGAGTCGAATGCCTTGAACTTGGCGCCCGGAAACCCGTTGGTGCGCATCTGGCATTCTTCCCACGATTCGCAAATGCCGGGTTCGGTGCCAACCCAAACGACATACCATTTGTGGCGATTACTCATAGTGTAAGTTTATATCCGTAAAAAAATAGAAACTCTATTATATAAAAACACATGCATTTTGTACGACAAAGGGCACATTGCCAGTCAGAAGCAACATTGCCATAGAATCAGGTGCTTTGTCAATGCAAAAATAATGAAAAAAAAGCGCCAAAACAAGAATAGTGGAGTTGTTTTATTCTTTCATGGGCGGCTGAAAGGAGGTTGAAAGAAGCTGCAGGGCGACTCGAGCGCTGTTTGCTGCGGCTTGCAATGTGGTGTGCACGAGTGATTGCTATTGCACCAAAGCGGAATATTTGTGGCTGTTGGGTGCGGTTATTGACGCATTTTGCGTAATTTTGCACCATCGGAACATAAAAAAGAATTTGGCAATATGAAACCGATTTTTCTAATGGGATATATGGGTTGTGGCAAATCGACTCTTGGCCGCGCCCTGGCTGATGAACTGGGTGTTCAGTTCATCGACCTTGATGCTTACATCGAGGAGCGTTATCACAAGAAAGTGAGCGAAATCTTTGCCGAGATGGGCGAACAAGATTTTCGGCAGATGGAACGCCGCATGCTTGAGGAGGTGGCTGAGTGTAGCGACGTGGTGGTGGCATGTGGCGGCGGCACACCGTGCTACTTCGACAACGTGGCGCTGATGAACAGCCGTGGTTTGACGGTGTATTTGTCGGTGTCGATAGAGCGTCTCACCGAGCGTCTCACGCGACCCAAAGCCAAGGCAAAACGTCCGCTCATTGCGCAGAAGAGCGACGAGGAGATTCGCCAGTTCATCATCGATGCGCTTGCCAAGCGCGACCCGTTCTACAGTCAGGCAGCATTGCGCTTCGATTCCACCGACATCGAAACGGCTCAGGCAACCGTGTTCCGCGCCCGCCGGCTCAAGCAAGTGCTCGAGGATAAAAACCTGATTTGATTGCGGCAATGATTGCTGCCAGAATGGCTGTGCGAAGTGTGGCATTATGCCTAATCATTGCTATTGTAAACTTTTTTTACACAAATTGTAACACAACGTATCGCTTTATTGATTACTTTTGTGAGTGAGTTCAAAACAACCTCTTTCTAAACATCTTGATATAGTGAAACAATGAAATTCGACTTTAAGGAAATTGCATTGAAATGCTGGCATGCCATTGGTGGGTTTTTCAAGCGCATGTGGCAATGGTATAAAGGGCTCTATAAAGACGCACCATGGTATAAGAAAATAGTGGTTGCGTTTGTGTCGCTTGTGGCTGCATTTATTTTCTATTTGTTTGCAGTGAATGTGAATTTGTTCTGGTTGTTTGGCAAGTCGCCATCGGTGAACGACATTATGCACCCCGAAACCAACGAAGCATCGCAACTATATAGCGCCGACGGCAAACTCATTGGCAAGTATTTCAACGAGAACCGTACGCCCGTAGGCTACGACGACATCAACCCCATCTTCTTCAAGGTGCTCATCGACACCGAGGACGAGCGATTCTATCAGCATCATGGCATCGACTTTCAGGGTCTTGCTGCCGCTTTCAAGGATATGATTGGCGGTCATGCACGCGGCGCCAGCACCATCACCCAGCAGTTGGTGAAGAACATGTTCAGGGTGCGCACCCACTATAGCACTGGTTTGCTTGGCAAGGTGCCGGGGCTGAAAATCATAATTATGAAAAGCAAGGAGATGTTTCTTGCGGTGGAGATTGAAATGCTCTATTCGAAAGAGGAGATTCTTGCGATGTATGCCAATACAGTGGATTTCGGTAGCAACAGCTACGGCATAAAGACGGCAGCTAAAACCTACTTCAACACCACGCCAAAAGACCTCACCATCGAGCAAAGTGCAGTGTTGGTGGGCTTGCTGAAGGCTACGTCGACCTACAACCCGCGGCTCAACCCCGAGCGCAGTTTGCAGCGCCGAAATGTGGTGCTGGGCAATATGCTGCGGCTGAAGGACATCACCAAGCAGGAATACGATTCGCTGTCGCAAATCGACATACACCTCAACTATCGCGTTGAGGGTGCCTACGATGGTCAGGCGCTTTATTTCCGTCAGGCTGTTGCCAAGGAACTGAAGCCGTGGTGCGAAGAAACGGGCTACGACCTCTACACCGACGGCTTGAAGATTTACACCACCGTAGACAGCCGTATGCAGGAATATGCCGAGCAGGCTGTGAAGAAGCAGATGCGTGTGGTGCAAAACAACTTCCGCAATCACTGGGGCAGCACCAACCCTTGGCAGGACGAACAGCACCGCGAAATCAAGGGCTTCATTGAAGACCTTGCCAAACGCACCGAAGCCTACAAAGACCTAAACGAGCGCTTCCATGGCGACGAGGACAGCATAGAATATTATATGAACAAACCGCACCGCGTGCGCCTGTTCGACTACGATGGCGGCCATTATGAGGAAATGAGCAGCATGGATTCGATTCGCTATATGGTGCGATATATGCACACCGGCTTTGTTGCCATCGAGCCGCAAACCGGCGAGGTGAAAGCCTGGGTGGGTGACGTTGATTTCTCGTCGTGGAAATACGACAAGGTAACGGCAAAGCGTCAGCCCGGCAGCACGTTCAAGTTGTTTGTATACACGGCAGCCATGAATGCCGGACTCACGCCGTGCGACTATCGCGAGGACTCGTATGTTGAATACGATGCCACCGATGTCAATGGCAAGCCCACCAAATGGCGTCCGCACAACGCCAATGGCTACTTCTCGGGCGCGCAGATGCCGCTCAAGGCGGCCTTTGCTCAGAGCATCAACAGTGTGGCTGTGAAGGTGGGCATGGAAGTGGGCATACACAACGTGATTGAAACGGCTCACAAGATGGGCATCAAATCGTCGTTGACCAATGCTCCGTCAATCACCCTCGGTTCGTGCGACGTGTCGCTGCTCGAATTGGTTAACTCATATTGCACCGTAGCCAACGACGGCAAGATGCACGACCCGGTGCTGGTGACCAAGATTCTCGACCGTCACGGCAACGTGGTATACGAGGCGAAGAATACCGACACGCAAGCCATACCATATCGCTCGGCTTATTTGATGCAGAAAATGCTGATGGGTGGTCTCACCGAGCCCGGCGGGACATCGATGTCGCTTTGGGGATACATCTCGCCATTTGCGCGCGACACCGATTTCGGCGGCAAAACGGGCACGAGCAATAATCACTCCGACTCGTGGTTTGTGGGCGTGACGCCTAATCTGGTGTGCGGCGCATGGGTTGGTGGTGAATATCGCTGCATACACTTCCGCACCGGCGCTTTGGGTCAGGGCAGCCGCACAGCGTTGCCTATTTGCGGCTATTTCTTGCAATCGGTGCTCGGCGACAGCCGGTTTAGCCACTATCGTGGCAAATTCGGTGCGCCGAAGGAATCGATTGACGCCGCCGCTTACACCTGCCAGGGTTGCGTGTTCAGCAACGACTCCGATTCGGTGGACATTGTAGGCGATTCGCTCGATGTTGATATTCTAACTGCCGACCCATCGGAAATGGGCATCGGCGATGAAGGGCAGACCGCCGGGGCGTCCGACCTACCCGAGGGCGAGAATCCCGACGAAGCGGAGTGAATTGAGCACTTAGTCACACACTTTTTACGTGATTTACGAGTTCTTTCTTCGTAATTTTTGATTCGCTTTATTATATTTGCATAAATAAAGAGATTGCATGGAGAACAAGACGCTAAAACGGTTGCCAGTGGGTATCCAGACATACGAGAAACTGGTGGGAAGTGACTGCTTGTATATTGACAAGACAGAATACATCTACAAGATGGTGAATTATAGCAACTACATCTTTCTGAGCCGCCCGAGGCGGTTCGGCAAGTCGTTGCTTGTGTCCACTCTCCAAGCCTATTTCGAAGGCAAGAAGGAGCTTTTCAAAGGGCTCTATATCGATTCAGTTGAGAAGGACTGGACTGAATATCCGGTGCTTCGATTCGATATGTCGTTGGCGAAGCACATGGACAAGGACCGCTTGGAGCGCTATCTGTTATACATTTTGGAGCAGAACGAAAAGCGTTTTGGTTTGTCGTCCGACCATATCGACTCGAACGTGCGTCTTGCGAATCTAATACATAACGTGAATTCAATAACAGGCAAAAAGGTGGTGGTGCTTATCGACGAATACGATGCGCCGCTGCTCGACGTGTCGCACGAAAAGGAAACGCTGTCGGTTCTTCGCAACGTAATGCGAAACTTCTATTCGCCATTAAAGGCCTGCGACCCATATTTGCGTTTTGTTTTCATAACTGGCATCACCAAGTTTTCGCAGCTGAGCATCTTCAGCGAACTGAACAATCTGCGCAATATCTCGATGCTGCCCGAATATGCTGCCATTTGCGGCATAACCGAAGATGAGATTCGTAGGCAGATGTCGGACTATCTCGACGTCTTCGCTCGAGCAAAGAACAAAACCCGCGAGGAAGTGCTTAGTGCACTCAAGCGTCAGTACGATGGCTATCATTTCGCGATGCCTTCACCCGACTTGTTCAATCCGTTTAGCCTTCTCAACGCCCTCCTCGACAAGGCTATCAAGAGCTACTGGTTTGAAAGCGGCACGCCCACATTCTTGATTGAGAAACTGAAGGAATTTAATGTGCTGCCGTCGATGCTTAAACCAACAATGACGATGGCATCGGCATTCGATGCCCCCACCGAGAGCATGACGTCAGTGATTCCGCTGCTCTATCAATCGGGATATTTCACAATAAAAGACTATAACGAACCAGCCGACCTCTACACGCTCGACATTCCCAATCAGGAAATACGCATCGGGCTGATGCAAAGCCTGTTGCCGAACTATGTGCAGATTGACACCTACAAAGGCGTCACCACGGTTGCTGAGATGTATCTGGCATTGCTCAACGACGACCTCAACGAGATGCTGCGCTTGCTGCAGGCTTATCTGCTCACCGTTCCGCAGTGCGATAACACCAACTACGAGGGGCACTATCAGCAGCTGCTGTATGTGATTTTCTCGCTATTAGGGCGCTACGTCGACGTGGAGGTGCGCACCGCCAACGGTCGCGTGGATATGGTGATGAATTCGGGCAAGGCGCTGTATCTGTTTGAACTGAAGCTGAATAAGTCAGCTGAGGCTGCCATGAACCAGATTAACCTGAAAGACTATCCGTCGCGATTTGCCTTAAGCGGACTGCCAATCGTGAAAGTCGGCATCAACTTCGACCTCTAGCGCCACACCTTAGAAGATTGGAAAATCGAAGCCTGAAACGATATTCAATCAAGATGTTTTATGACTTTGCAAGGATTTCCTGCCGCCATGCAGTCGGAAGGGATGTCGTGCGTCACCACGCTGCCGGCGCCAATCACAGTGCGGTTGCCAATCGTAACACCCGGGCATACAGTTACGTTACCGCCCAGCCAACAGTCTTCGCCGATGACGATTGGAAGTGCCGTTTCGTTTGTTTTGCGGCGCTGCATATAGTCGATAGGGTGCTGTGGGGTGTAGAGCGAGCAATTAGGACCTATTAGCGTGCGGCTGCCAATGGTGATGTTGCCGGCATCAAGAAACATGCCGTTGTAGTTCACAAAAACACCTTCGCCAAGATGCAGCCCGTTGCCGTGGTCGCAATGAAAAGGCGGCAGGATAGTTACCGATTTTGGTACTCCGGGAATCAAGTCCTCCAGCGCTTCGCGATAGCCATCGTGGTCGATGCCCAACTTGTTGAAGCGTTCGCAAGCCAGTCGCGAGTGTTTCAGGCTGCGGTCGATTACCGGATTTGTCCAGTCATACAATTCTCCTGAGCGCATTTTGTTCCACTCGGTCATGTCGTCGGCTTCGGTAGCAGGCTCTTCTGCCTTAATGCGTTCAAGCAGTTTGCTCGCCATTGGGTGCCCCAATTCGGCTGCTTTTGTGAGAATTTCCTTGGCTTTGGCGACGTCTTTTTCCACGCAGTCGCCGTTGAGAAACCTGCGTCCGACCGAGAATAGCGTCTCGGCATCCGACTCATAAAGATAACTATTGCTGTTGCAATCCATGTTTTTATTCTTTTAAATTCAGAGAGACAGTGTGATTTAGAAGTATATCGTAGCCACTATGCGGCGAGCACCGCCATGGTTGCGAAACTCGCATAGGTAGATGCCTTGCCAAGTGCCCAGGTTCAGTCTGCCGTTAGTGATGGCGATGGTTAGGCTGACGCCCAACAGCGAACTCTTGGCGTGAGCCGGCATATCGTCTTCGCCTTCAAACACATGGCTGTAATAAGGCTCGCCTTCTGGAACAATGTGGTTCATCACCCGTTCCATGTCGTGGCGCACATCGGGGTCGGCATTTTCGTTTATGCTCAAGGCGCACGATGTGTGTTTCACAAAAATGTGCAGCAACCCTGCCGTGGGCAATGGTTGTGGCAGGTGCGACAATATCTCTTGCGTAACGAGGTGGCAACCGCGACGCTTGGCTGACAGAGAGAACTCCATTTGCTGAATCATGGCTGACGATGCAGATATTTGGTGAAGTGATATTTCGTTTGCAACTCATCGCGCTCAGCCTCGCCAAGCGAAAGAAAATAAGCCTTCCACCCCGGGCAGAAATTAATGTGCCAACGCCAAAATCGGCCTATCAGCGACTTTGGTGCGCGGTCGTATCGGCGCCTCATTGGGCATTGCTCGCAATTGTGATTCTTTTCCATGCTTTTGGTGCATTATGCAATTAGTAGTGTAAAGATAGCAACACTTGCTGAGAAACGCCAACTGAAATGCGCCCTAATTTGCAATTCTGTCATAGAAACAAAATTGTATAGCTTGGCATAAATTCCCAACCATATTTTAAATATGGCATATTATTCCAAAACGGGTGCTAATTTGGGAATAATTTGCCGAATCGGTGTTGCATAAAGCATGGTTGTAGAATGATTTTTTTAACGCGCCGCTATTCGATTATTCGCTATGATGCACGGCATTGTACGCTGCGGAGATTTTTTGTGTTTGTGCAATAAAAGTGCTATCTTTGTTGATGTGTGCAAAAGCAACAGCCTTAAATTTGAGATATTTACGATTAGAATAATCAATTTTTAAACAAACTAAAATGGCTCTTACTCAACCGATTAATTCCGATTCGAAACCTCACTATGCTTTGCTCGACGGCTTGCGTGGCGTGGCGGCATTGCTGGTGGTGTGGTATCATATTTTTGAAGGATATCAGTTTGCCGGACAAAAGGCGATAATTGATTTTGCCAATCATGGCTATTTGGCAGTGGATTTCTTTTTCATCTTGTCGGGCTTTGTGGTTGGATATGCCTACGATAGCCGTTGGGGCAAGACTCTCACTCTCGGTGGATTTTTCAAACGTCGCATCATACGCCTTCATCCCATGGTGATAATGGGCGCCGTGATTGGCGCCGTGAGCTTTGCGCTGTCGGGGAATGCCCGTTGGGATGGCAGCCAATCAGCCACGTCGATGGTGATGGTGGCATTGTTGTGCGCAATGTTCATGATTCCGGCGCTGCCCGGACAGATGCGCGATGTGCGCGGCAATGGCGAGATGTTTCCGCTCAATGGTCCGTGTTGGTCGCTGTTCTTTGAATATATTGGCAATATATTATATGCACTGATTATTCGTCGGTTCAGCACGGCTGTTCTTGCCGTTTTCACCGGCGTGTTGGGCTGTGCCTTGGCATGGTTTGCCATTGGCGATGTGTCGCAATACGGATGCATCGGGGTGGGGTGGACCATCGACGAAGTGAATGCGTTTGGCGGCTTGCTGCGCATGTTGTTCCCGTTCAGCATGGGCATGCTGCTTTCGCGCCTGTTCAAGAAGGGCAAAGAAGTGAAAGGCGTGTTCTGGCTGTGCACGCTGGTGCTTGTAGTGCTGTTTCATGTGCCGTATATTGCCAGCAACGGCGCACTGTGCCTCAATGGCGTGTTTGAGATTGTGTGCGTTGCTGTTGTGTTTCCTGCCATTGTATGGTATGCCGCTTCGGGTGCAACCACCGACCGCTTCAGCGCCAATGTTTGTGCCTTCCTCGGCAACCTGTCGTATCCGCTCTATATGGTTCACTATCCGGTGATGTATCTGTTCTATAAGTGGCTCATCGACACCAAGCAATACACCTTTGGCGAGACTTGGCAGGTGGCGCTGCCGGTTTATGCCATAAGCCTCGTTTTGGCATGGGCATGTATGAAGTTCTACGACATTCCTGTTCGCCGTTGGCTAACAAAAATTTCAAATTAAATGTGAAAAGATGTATAAATTACGGCATCATAGCAGCAAAAAGGTGTGGTTGGCAGTATGTGATGCGCCATTATTTACATTGTTTATGAATTGTTCACATATTTTAAGTTTGTATTTCAAAAAGTGTTTGTAAATTTGCAGTGTCGAAAGGAACAATTAATTTTAAACATACAAAAACGAAACAAGCTACAAACAACGAAATATATACTTGAATTTTGGTTATGAGGAGGGTGTGCATTTGTGAAAATGTGCACTTTCGCTTTATATATGGTTGATGTTTGGCTTTGTATGCTTGATAATTAATGAGAAAATATGGTTTGCTATAGCCGGCATGTTTAGCTTGCCTGTGGCGAAAATAATGCGGGGCAGAGTCGATGGTCGACTTTGCCCCGCATTATAGTGTTTTTCAATAATTAGATTTTAATAACGACTTAAAAACAAACTAAAACAATCTTCTTATCATAACCAATATAAAAACACGAATCTATTAAACAACTATCAAAACTTGCATATTTGATTCTTTTATGTGCACAAAGATATATATTAATTTTCAAACTGACAACCAAAACGGATAAAATATTTCAAAAAGATTGGTTTTTATTGAAAATACTATCCATTTGATTTGCAATCGGCGTGTGATATTTTGTAACATCGGCTTAAGGCAATAAGCGGTAATTTCGCGAAATAAACCATGAAAAATTTACAAAGCGATGAAAGAATTGATGACAATGAGTGAGAAAGAGATGGTGGCGGTATGGCGCCAGATGATGAACCTCGATGTGCCGCGAAGCGACTGCCGTGTGGAACGCGCCGATGGTGTAGACCTCGATGGGCTGCTGCTGACGAATGTGCGGTTGTGGTATGAGCACTTGCTGCTCACAGCGCCGCCCGAGCAGCTGCCCGTGGCAGATGTGAGCGCCGAGGCGGTTGCCGAAGCCGACGATGACGGCGTGGTGACGCTGACACTGCCGAGAAGGTGCATCCGATTGCTGGAGGTGCAAATGCAGGGTTGGAAACGCTCAGCCACCCGGCTGCTGGAGCCCGACAGCGCCGAGGCACAGATGCAGAGTTCGCCGTGGCTGCGTGGCGGGTGCGAGCAACCCGTGGCGGTGCGGCACGCCGATAGGGTGGTGCTATATGGCATTACGCCCGGCGCCGAGCCGGTGGTGCAGCGTGCTTTGGCGGTGGTGCGTCCCGCCGCCGGACAGATTGTGATTGGGCGCGACGCCCTGTCGACAATGCCGCGCTTCGACGATTTGGTGCGATGATTATGATGCTATTATCCTCGATAATTCATTTTTTATCAGTATCTTTGCACCACAAAAAACATCACTAACACTATTACTGCAAATATGGACAAAAAATTCAAGAGGACACTCGTGACCACTGCTTTGCCGTATGCCAACGGACCGGTTCACATCGGGCACTTGGCTGGCGTGTATGTTCCTGCCGACATTTATGTGCGCTATCTGCGCATCAAGGGCGAGGACGTGATTATGATTGGCGGCAGCGACGAGCACGGCGTGCCTGTGACAATACGTGCAAAGAAAGAGGGTTGCACTCCGCAAGATGTGGTAGACCGTTATCATACGCTCATCAAGGACTCGTTTGAGCGTTTCGGCATCTCATTCGACATCTACTCGCGCACCACTTCGGCAACTCATCGCCAAGTGGCAAGCGATTTCTTCAAAAAACTCAACGAGAATGGCAAGTTTGTGAAGAAGGAAAGCGAGCAATACTACGACGAGGAGGCAAAATCGTTTATCACCGACCGTAACATCGTAGGAGAATGTCCGCGATGCCATGCTCAGGGCGCTTACGGCGACCAGTGCGAGAAGTGCGGCAGCACGCTCACTCCCGAAGAACTTATCAACCCAAAGAATATGCTCACCGGCAATCCGCTGGTGAAGAAAGCCACCACTCACTGGTATCTGCCGCTCAACGAGCACCAGCAATGGCTCGAGAAGTGGATTTTGCAGGACCACAAGGAGTGGCGCCCTAACGTCTACGGACAATGCAAGAGCTGGCTCGACAATGGTTTGCAGCCTCGTGCCGTGACCCGCGACCTCGATTGGGGCATTCCGGTGCCTGTTGAGGGTGCCGAGGGCAAGGTGCTGTATGTGTGGTTTGATGCGCCTATCGGCTATATCAGCAACACCAAGGAACTGCTGCCCGACACTTGGGAAACCTGGTGGAAAGACCCGTCGACCCGCTTGATTCACTTTATTGGCAAGGATAACATAGTGTTCCACTGCATCGTGTTCCCGGCTATGCTCAAGGCTGAAGGCTCGTTCATCCTGCCCGACAATGTGCCGAGCAACGAGTTCCTCAACCTCGAAGGCGACAAGATTTCTACGTCGAAGAACTGGGCTGTATGGCTCCACGAATACCTCGACGATTTCCCCGGCAAGCAGGATGTGCTGCGCTATGTGCTCACCGCCAATGCGCCCGAAACCAAGGATAACGACTTTACGTGGAAGGACTTCCAGGCTCGCAACAACAACGAGCTGGTGGCAATACTTGGCAACTTCGTTAATCGCACATTAGTGCTCTCCCACAAATATTTTGGCGGCAAGGTGCCGGCAGCCGGCGAACTCACCGACTACGACCGCGCCACCATCGACGAGTTTGTGGGCGTGAAGGAAGCCTTGGAGAGCCATCTCGACACCTTCCACTTCCGCGAAGCACAGAAAGAAGCTATGAACCTGGCGCGTATCGGTAACAAGTATCTTGCCGAAACCGAGCCTTGGAAGCTTGCCAAGACCGATATGGCTCGTGTGGCAACGGTGATGAACCTAGCTATGCAAATCACTGCCAACCTCGCCATTGCCTTCGAACCGTTCCTGCCATTCAGCGCCGAGAAGCTTCGTAGCATGATTAACCTCACCAAGCTCGACTGGAACAAGCTCGGCTCGACCGACATCATTGCTGCCGGCACTGAGATTGGCAAGGCCGAACTGCTGTTCGAAAAGATTGAGGATGACGTGATAGAAGCGCAAATCAAGCGCCTTGAGAACATCAAGAAGCAAAACGAAATCGACAACTTCGAGCCTGCTCCGGTGGCTGAGAACATCGACTTCGAGCAGTTTATGAAACTCGACATTCGCGTGGGCAAGGTGGTTGAATGTGCCAAGGTGCCTAAGGCTGACAAACTGCTGCAATTCAAGATTGACGACGGCATGGGCGGGCGCACCATCGTGTCGGGAATTGCCAAGCACTACAACCCCGAGGACTTGGTGGGCAAGGAGGTGTGCTTTGTTGCCAACCTGGCTCCGCGCAAGCTCAAGGGCATTGAGTCGCAAGGCATGATTCTCAGCGCCGAAGATGCCGGTGGTCGCCTGGTGGTTATCGGGCCGAACGGCGAAGTCAAGCCCGGTGCTCAAGTGAAATAACCATGCTGCTGCCTTGCGGCAGACAGTACCCCAAAATAACCGATTCCCGGCAAACGCCCATTTTCTGCAGGCGTCAGTCGGGAATTGTTGTGTTATATCGCATTGTTATGCCATCACCTACAGGTGCGTGGCAGGGGGAGTCGGGCGTGGTTATTGCTGCACTTTGGGCAGCTCGATGCGGAAGGTGGTGCCTTGGTTGATTTCCGATTCTTTCACATAGATTCTGCCGCCGTGATATTCCTCGATAATGCGCTTCACCAGGGTCAGACCCAGACCCCAGCCGCGTTTCTTGGTGGTGTAGCCGGGGTTGAACACGTTCTTGAAGTTTTTGCGGGCAATGCCTTTGCCGCTGTCTTTCACGTCGATGATTGCCATTGAAGCCGAACCGGTGACGGTGATGGTGAGGTTCCCTTCGCCCTGCATGGCATCGACGGCGTTTTTGGTGAGGTTTTCCATCACCCATTCGAAGAGCGACTGGCACAGCATCACGCCACAATTGCGGCTGTGGTCGACGTTGATGGCGAGCGCCACGCGTTTGCTGATTCGTGAGCGCATATATTCCATGCTCGATACCACGCTTTCGTTGATGAATGCCAGTTCCATTTCGGGTTTCGAACCGATTTTCGAGAAGCGGTCGGCAATCACGCTCAAGCGGTGCACATCTTTGTCCATGTCCTTGACAATGTCGGCGTCAACGCCCAACGAATGGAGCATCTGTGTCCATGCCATAAGCGACGAAATGGGGGTGCCAAGCTGATGGGCGGTTTCTTTCGACAGACCCACCCACACCTTGTTTTGTTCAGCCTTTTTCACGCTGATGAGGGCAAAATACACCACGGCGATGAACACCAGCATCACAATCAGTTCGATGTAGGGGAAGAACGCCAGGCGGCGAAGCACTGTGGAATCTTCGTAGTAGAGATATTGTGTGGTGCCTTCGTCGATGGGTATTGCTATGGTGTTGTGCGAGCGTTTCAGTTTTTGCAGTTTCTCTTTCAGGTATTTCATGTTCACCTCCGATATTTCCCATGGCGACACGCTGTCGATGGCTTCGGGCAGGCGGAAATTGCGGTGCAGCAGAATCTCGTCGTTCGCGTCGACCAGCATCACAGGTATGGTGTGGTTGCGTTCGATGATGCTAAGCAGGAAGTTGATTTGCTGGTCGGGCATGGTTTCGTTGCCGTTCGACGTGGATGCCAGTTGCTTGGTGGCGTCAGCCCAAATCTCCATTCGTTCGCGTTCCTGAATTGCCAAATCGGTCACTAACCGGTTGCTGATGTAGAGAAACAAAGCCACGAGAATCACCGAGACGGCAACGAATACCATCTTCCAGATTCTACGAGAGTCGTATATGCTGCGCAGTTTCACCATACAAGAGTCGTGTTAGAGAGAGGGTTATCGGTTAGGCGTGGTCCACTTCTTGGTTTGGCTGCAGGCGATGTTGAGGCGTTGGTTGCCGCAGAATACTATAAAATCGC
The DNA here is from genome assembly GCA_004557385.1 of Bacteroidales bacterium. GTDB lineage: Bacteria > Bacteroidota > Bacteroidia > Bacteroidales > Muribaculaceae > SFTJ01. Next base: position 1,559 of record SFEA01000027.1, on the reverse strand, counting down.
CTTTTTCGAGAATCCACTTGCCATCGTAGCCCACAAAAGCCAGGTCGCTGCCCTTGATGGTGATGTCGACTGTGACAGTTTCGCCAGGATTGAGGCTCACTTTCTCGAAACCGCGCAAGCGCTTGTTGTCGGGTGTGAGGCTTGCCACCAAGTCGCGAGAGAACAGCAACACACTTTCCTGTGCGGCACGTGAGCCGGAGTTTGTGACGTCGACGCTGAATGTTATGCTGTCGTCGGCAGTGAATGAGGTGCGGTTGGCGCGCAGGTTGCTGTAGCTGATGGGTGAGTAGCTCAACCCGTAGCCAAACGCCCATTGCACGTCCATCACGGCATCGTAGTTGTAGTTGCCGTCCATCTGACCGATGTTTTCGCAAGGTTTGTAGTCGTAGGTGGCAATCGAGTTAATGAGGCGTGGATAGGTGAATGGCAGCTTGCCGCTGAAGTTGGCGTCGCCGGCAATGAGGTTGGCGAGAGCGTCGCCGCCATAGTTGCCCGGTAGCATGATGTGCACAACGGCGTCGGCAAGCGGCTCGATGTCGCTGATGATGCGCGGACGACCTTCATTGAGCACCAGAATCAGGCGTTTGCCTGTGGCGGCCAAGGCTTTTACCAGATTGCGTTGCGCCAGCGAGAGAGTGAGGTCGGTGAGGTTGCCCGGAGTTTCGCAGTAGGAGTTTTCGCCTATGCAAGCCACAATCACGTCGGCATTAGCGGCGGCTTTCACCGCCTTGTCGATTTCCGGAGTGTTTTCCTGCCACCATAGCGAGCCCTCGCCGGTGGCGTAAGTCACGCCCGGCTCGTAGATGACGTTTTCGGCGCCGAACTTATTGACGAATGCCTCGCGAATGGTGTTGTAGGCTGCGGCATATTCATCCGCCTTGTCGCCTTGCCACGAGTACGACCATCCGCCGTTGAGGCAGCGCATCGAGTTGGCGTTCGGCCCGGTTACGAGGATTTTCGTGCCTTTGGCAAGCGGCAGCGCGTTGCCGTCGTTTTTCAGCAGCACCATCGACTCCTCGGCGGCCTTGGTTGCCACCTGTGCGTGCTCGTTGCAGGCAAAGCGGGTGTAAGAGTCGATGTCCCAGTAGGGATGGTCGAACAGACCCACGCGGAACTTGAGGCGTAGCACGCGGCGCACGGCGTCGTCGATTCGGCTCATTAGCACTTCGCCCTCCTCGACAAGCTCCTTGAGGAGGGTGCAGAAGGTGAGTTCGTAAGGCACCATCGACATGTCGATGCCGGCGTTGATGGCTATTTTTATTGCCTCCTTTTTGGTGGCGGCAATGTGGTCGCGGGTGCACAAGTTGTTGATGTCAGCCCAGTCGGTGACAATCATGCCGTCCCAGTTGAGGTCCTCCTTGAGCCAGCCGGTGAGCAGTTCACGGTTGGCGTGGAACGGCATACCGTTGTTCACGCCCGAGTTCACCATGAGCGTGAGGGCGCCGGCGCGCACCGCCTCGAGGAACGGGGTGAAATATTTTTCGCGCATGTCGATGTTCGACACCGACGACGGGGTGCGGTCCTTGCCGCTCACAGGCACGCCGTAAGCCATATAGTGC
>SFEA01000026.1 GCA_004557385.1 Bacteroidales bacterium | reverse complement strand
AGCATTCATGAAGGCTTTGGACGAATATATCGATTACTATAACAATAAACGAATCAAATCCCGGTTAAAAGGAAAGAGTCCGGTGAAATACCGAACTCTTTCTCAAAATCGGATAGTTAATAACCCGTCCAACTTTTTGGGGGCACTTCATATTGCAGGAGTCAGCCCTTTTCGGTTACTTTGCTTTCACCACAAAAACAATTAACCATGGGCAAAAGTAATCATTTTAGCGGACAGCCGCTCTATAGTCAGGTAATAAAATTACTAAACAAGTCAAAAACTCTTCGTTTCAGCCGGGAAAACGGCGGTGAGCGCTACACCAAGCGCTTCAATTGCTGGATTCACCTCGTTGTGATGCTGTATGCCGTGATAATGCGGTTCGACTCGCTGCGTGAGATAACAGCCTCCCTGCTCGCCGAGACACGCAAACTGGAGCACCTCGGCATTACGTTCAAGATCGGGCGCAGCACATTGGCGGATGCCAACAAGAGGCGCCCCGAGGCGATATTCGAGTGCATATACCGCGATCTGTACGCCACCTTCCGCCACGTCCTTTCCTCGGACAGCCGAAGACGCAAGACGTCAAAATCGCTTATAACAAATTGAATTTCAATGATTTCAAAGAACTTTTACGATTTTTTAGTGGACACTAATGTGTAGATATACCCAAATATTGGGATATATAAACATTATTTCGGAAAATCATTTCATTATAGTCACATACTTTCGATTGGAATAAGCGCAGGGTTATAATGTATCCGCGCGAAACTATTGATTGCGAACGTACTCAGGCACGAAATTTTGCCGCGGAAGTGTAATATTTGTGCAATTTTGTATCTTTGTGAAATTTTCATGTTATGTCGCTTTCAACATAATTAGAAAATATTTCGAAAGAGTATTGTTTACGCTATCAAATGACAGAATCATGAACATACATCAAATTACATTCAGTCCCACAGGAGGTACACGGCGAGTGAGTGAAATGCTATGCCAAGGGATGGGCAATAAAATAGTTTTTACAGACCTGTGCGTCAAGGCTGCTGACATCCACTTGCCCGACATTAATGAGAACGACTTGGCAGTTATAGCTATGCCTGTCTTTGCCGGACGGGTGCCTGCATTAGCTGTAGAACGCCTTCGCAAAGTTAATTCGCATGGCGCTAAATGTGTTGTAATAGCCGTTTTCGGCAATCGAGCCTACGATGATGCACTGTTGGAAATGCGAGATGTTGCATCAGCAATGGGATTTCGGGTTATCGCTGCTGTTGCTGCCGTAGCCGAACACAGTATCATCAGAAAGTATGGTAAGGGAAGACCTGATGCAGACGATGAGCAGATACTCCGACAATTCGGTGCTGAAATCTTGCGCAAGACATCGGGAAACGACTATTCAATGCCCCAAGTTCCTGGAAAACATCCTTACAAGCAAGGTGGAAAAGTGCCTTACCCGAAAGGAAGACGAGGATGCAATCGTTGCGGTGTTTGCGCAAATCAGTGTCCTGCAGATGCCATTCCACTTTCCGACCCTAAAAGAGTTGACACCGCGAAGTGCATTTCTTGTATGAGGTGTGTTTCTGTATGTCCTGTAGGAGCAAGAAGTATCGGAGCAGTTATGAACTTTTTGGCGACACAGGGTTTGAAAAAAGTGTGTGCCACAAGGAAAGAAAACGAACTTTACTTATAATTCTAAAATAGTGCAGTTCTCCGAACCGAAGATGTTAATGTGCTTTGCGATGTCTGCGTGGTGGCGTTGGCGATATTCTTCTCCAAGTTCGATGCATCACGCTGAAGCGTGGAGAGCACTTGTTGTGCCTGTTTGCCGTTAACCGAGAGAACGACATTGACGAGTGGTATAATTAGTGTTTTATTTTTTTCTTTTTGGGTCATTTGTCACATGAAAAAAGAAAAAATTACAAATTTATGAGCTATTTGCAGTTATTTTAGCATCATTTGTCACTATCTTTGCAAAAAAAGAAACAATATGACCATTTAATTCTCGCAAACAAATATTTAAATCTATATAATTATGTTAGCAAAATTACCATTTTTATTCAAACAATCGGCATGGCTATTAGCCTTGCTGATTATGACCTCAGCATTGCCCGCCAGTGCCCAGGAGGAAGACGAGGATGTGATTATGCAGGAGGGGCAGTTCAATTTCGATATAATAAGCCCTGACAAGTATGGCGGCTTTGATTGGGATATGGAGTTCCAGCTTTACGTGCCGTCAACACGCCTACAGGATGGCAAGCCTGTTGTAGGCTTGTCCGGATTTGAATCACTCAAGGAACTCAGAGAGATAATTTTCCCTGAGGAGAACTGCCATGTGAAATACATCTGCGATAATTGCTTCAAATATTGTCATCAACTTGGAGCTGAAGACCAAGTACTCAACCTTCCCGAAAGTGTCGAAACCATCGGACATTATGCTTTCTATAGCTGTACTGGACTCCGGAGTGTTAACTTGAGCAGCAAGCTTAAAAGTATTGGAGTTTCCGCCTTTGAATTATGTAAAAGCCTCGAGTCAATTACTTTGCCAAAAAGTTTGAAAGTAATTCGTGAATATGCATTCAGAAATTGTGCCAATTTCGATCATTGGGGTAACTTTATCGGTGGTGGTCTCGAATCGGTTGTATTTGAGGACGGAGTGGATTTCTATACTAACGATGTTTACTGCTTTTACAATCATGTTTTCTGGGGTTGCGCAAACCTCAGCTCGGTGAAACTGCCAAATGGCACTCCCGGTCGCTTTATTATCCCTATGGGTACATTCGGCTATTGCGGAAACCTCAAGTCGATTGAGTTCCCTACTAATACCGGTAAAATCGAACAAATGGCATTCTATCGTTCCGGCATCGAGAGGCTTGACCTTACCAAAATAGAATTGGAGAAGCCGTTCTATTTGCAAGGGTATTACACATTTGCTGCTTGCGAAAATCTAAAAACCGTAACAGCAAAAGGCAAAGTGCGGTTCGACGGACTTTATACATTCCAAGACTGCAAGGCTCTCGAAACCGTCACTTTTACCGGCTCCGGCGACGACTATACAGTAATGAACCCTGATATTTTTAAATATTGCGACAACTTGAAATCTGTAAAGTTCTATCGCCTCAAGGGCAATGGTCAGGACAACGATATGGACAGTGTCTTCACAGATTGTAAAAGTCTCGTAAGCGTTACTTCTGAATGTACCCCTGAGATATCAAAAATCGGCTACTCCTGCTTTGATGGCTGCACAAGCCTGACAACAATATCTCTCCCGCAGACGGAGTTTTTGATTAACGAGACCGCTTTCCGAGGCTGTACTGCCTTGGAGGAGTTTGATTTCACGAATGTCACATCTATTGGCAAAGGAAGTTTCAAAGGTTGCACCTCATTGGCTTCTACACCCAACACATCTGCAGTTACCACAATTGGTGAAGGTTCATTTGAAGGCTGTACAGGTTTGACAAGTTTGGATTTCGAGAATCTCACATCAATTGGCACCAAGGCGTTCACCTACTGTAGTGCATTGAAATCAATCAATTTCAATTCTTCATCGGAAACTCCAATCACAGTCTCAATAGGCTCCCAGGCGTTCACTGGCTGTAGCGTATTGGAAACAATCAGTTTCAAAGCTTCATCGTATAATCCTCCCACAGTGGCAAACGAAGATGCCTTCGATGCATCGCACTATGCCACCACCGTGATTGATGTGCTCGATGAGAAATTTCAAGATTTTGTGGCTAACGAAATTTGGCGCAAGTTCGACAAACTCAAGCACCCGGCTATGTTCGCCTTTGAATATGACGAAGCGACCGGCACCTACTCTGTCCGCAAAGGTAAATATGCTCTCGTTAGCGACTTCGTAGACATGTTTGAGATTCCCGAACAATACAATTCGGCCGATGTGGTAGCTATTGAAGAAGGTGCATTCCAGAACCTTGACTTTATAAGTGGCGTTACTCTCCACGACAAGTTGACATCCATTGGCGCTAATGCGTTTTACGGCTGCAAAGATATCGGAACCGTAGTCAACAAGAGTGCAACTCCTTTAGAGTGCGACGCAAGTGTATTTGACGATAAGGTTTATACTGACGCTACTCTATATGTGCCGTTTGGAAGCCTTGATGCTTATAAAAACACTCTGCCATGGAGCAAATTCACCACTATCAAGCAAGGTATCGGCGATAGAATTTTCGCTGCTCCGAAGGTTTCTAACGAGTCGGGCGTGTTTAATCAGTCTTTCGAGTTGACACTCACTAATCCTAACGTGATAGGTGAGATTTACTATTACATCGTTCCTCAAAGCAATGTTAGAGTTGCTACAGAAAACGAAGTACACGACGTCTATGTCTACACTGGCCCAATAAAAATATCTTCTTCTTGCACAGTTGTGGCTTATGTCAGCGATGGCACAAACTACTGCGAACCGATTTCACTTGAATTTACACGCCAATATGTGAGTACAGAGAACGGTCTCGACAAGGTGTTGGCTGCAAATGCCGGTGAGGAATATGTAATCAACACTGATTTGTACGGCCATTATTTCGACGGCAAATATCTCTATGCCTCTACTATGAACAACAACGGTTCTTCGAAGAACACCTTCAACGAGGATAAGAAATCGGAATTGAATAGCGACAAAGAGAGCGACTTCATACAAGAAGACTGGGTGGCTATCGAAGGCTTGACATCCGACTATGTTGGACAAGAAATCGAAAGTGGCAACTTGGCCACAGTGCTTTCTAACACCGATTATCCTGTTATCTCATTCAACGAAGATGTGTCATCCGCCAAAGGCAAGATGGGCATCAACACATATCGTGTGGAAAACTTCAATATCCATGCCGATAATGCTGCCGTAAGCAACATTTGGCTTGTGGCTCCGCAACCTGCCGAATATTGCTCGGTTAGAGGCTACGTGAGCACATCAAAAATCAACGAAGCGGAAGGCAGTCTTGTATTGCAGTCGGCTGAGAGCACTCCAGCAACCAAAAGCGGCACTGAAACCGAGCCGCTCACTATGATTGTAAATTACGACGCTGCAACCATGAATTTGGACGCTGACGGATGGTACTACTTCGCCGGAGTTGTGTCAAAAGAAAGCGATGCTTTGAAATTTGTAGCATTGAAAGCCTCCGACAAGCCTATAACAGCGATTGAGGATGTAGATGCCGGCACCGCACGCATATTTGCCGCAAACGGCAACATCAACGTAGCTGCCGACAAGCAAACCACAATCGCAGTTTACTCGGCAAACGGTCAACTCATAACCGCCATAGAAGCATCAAGCGCGACAATCGCCGTAACTCCGGGCTTCTACATCGTGAAGGTTGGCAACCAAGTAACAAAACTCGCAGTTAGATAACTTCTGGAAGAATAACATTCTTCACTCACCATAGGGGCTGCCCTCCGGCAGTCCCTTTTTATGTCCGCACTCGGCGATGTGTAGACGTGATAGCTAAATCGGGTTGCCGATATTGTACTTAACGGCAACGGGATAAGCATTTAGCACGATACGTGAGTAAATACTCCATTGTAGTTTCTGCAGCAACTGTCACAAAAATACCCAATGACTTATCGATGCCAACATATATATTCGCTAAGTTGTTGCGTAATTCACATCCCTTCAACAACACAAAATAATATTGGCTGCGCCGTAAGCATATTATTGCCATCGACGCAGCCAAGTATATGATATTTATTAAATGATTAGTTTACTATAATTTCATCAACAAAGATGAATTCTTTTCCGTTGACAGCGTGCACCCGCACATAGCGCGCTTGGCGATTGCAAGTGAGGCTGAATGTTTTGAAAAGCAAGTCTGGAATTTTGTCATCGATGTCGTTCCATAATGTTCCGATGCTTTCGTAATTCTTTCCGTCAGCCGACACTTCAACTTGCATGCTTCGTGGAACATATACGCCTGGTCCTGGCAGATGCATGAAGGTGGCACCCACATAATGCACTGGTTGCAGTTTGCCGAGGTCGATTACAACATCCAAGTCTTTAAGCAGACCTTGCCACTTATGGTCGGCATAAGTCCAGCCGCCAAGTTCGCCATCGGTGAGCGTGGTGGCGCCATGCGATGGCCATGCTTTGCTGAACGGCTGTTGATAAGTCACTTTGCATCCTTTAGCAAGATGCTGAACCGGTTGCAGGCTTTCACGGCGATTGCCATATTCGTTAGATAGGTCGAATGTGTTATAGCCCAATTTCTGTAAAATATTACAAAGTTCAACTGCTCGTGGGCGGAATTTTTCGTAATTCTTGTCTTCTGCTCGGCTCCAACCGGTTTCAGCCACAGCAAAGGTGCGGGGGTAGTACATATACTCGGCATGCTCGGGTGTGGGCACATACTCTGTCCATAGGTTTGCTTGTACACCTAAAAGATGTTTGAGTTCTTGCTGAGTGATGCTTGGGTCAACAGGATTAAAGTCGTAGGTTACTTGCAACGAACCATAACCGCCAATCGACATTGGCTCTTTAAACGGTGCATCCTGTGTGTGGTCGAGGTAAAGTTCTCCGGGTGTCATCACAACATCGTGGCCTGCCTTGATGGCTTTGATGCCGCCACTTGTTCCACGCCACGACATAACGGTGGCATTCGGTGCCAAACCTCCTTCAAGGATTTCATCCCAACCGATAATGTCACGGCCTTTTGAATTGACAAACTTTTCGATGCGGCGAATCAGGTAGCTCTGCAGTTCGTCGAGGCTGTTAAGGCCTTCCTCCTTCATTCTCCGCTGACAATCGGGGCAAGTTTTCCAAGCGCCTTTTCCAGCCTCATCACCGCCAATGTGTATGTAGTGCGAGGGGAAAAGGTCAATCACTTCACTAAGGATGTTCTCGAGGAACTGGAAAGTAGCCTCCTTACCAGGACAGAAATCGCCACCCTTGCCTGTACCGTCGCACGACACCTCTGGATATGCCGCCACGGCTTCTTCGCTGTGTCCCGGCATCTCAATCTCAGGTATTACGGTTATGTGGCGCGATTCGGCATACGCCAACACCTCGCGGATGTCGTCCTTTGTGTAGAATCCGCCATGGGCATCTGGGTCATTTTGGTCACAATATTTTGTTTCGCACTTAGTCCACTCTTGCCATGTCTTTGCCGGACGCCAGGCAGCGAATGATGTCAAACGGGGGTAACGGTCGATTTGGAGGCGCCATCCTGCACCGTCGGTGAGATGGAGGTGCATACGGTTGAGCTTAAGCAACGCCATTGCATCAATTTGCTTGATGAGAAACTCCTTCGAGAAGAAATGGCGCGACACATCGAAGTGCAAACCGCGATAAGGAAATCGTGGTTCATCGGCAACGGTGCAACAATCGATGGTGCGCAACTCGCCCATTTGTGTCATTTGCAACAGAGTTTGAATAGCATAAAATGCGCCCTGTTCAGTGGATGCCACCACATCGATTCGCTTAGGGCTTATAGTGAGAAAGTAACCCTCGGTAGCAATTTTCTTGCTTGCTTTGCTGCCTACAACGATTGCAATGTTGGCATCCGAACGCTTTTTTGTAACTTTACATTTCAGTGCCGATTGCTGAATATAGTTGGAAAAAGCGGCTGATGCACCTTGAACATACACTTTGGCGCCTTGCTCCGTCAGTGTGAATGTTCCTTTTCCCGGTTGTATGTTTGCCGGGATAGGAATAATGTTATAAACTGAGCCGGAGATGGCATTTTCGCTCGAGGCTGCTTGGGCAAAAAACAGCATCGAAGCAGTGGCTAAGCAACATAATAGCCTTGTGAGATTGAATGTATTCATCGTATAAAAATATTTATGGTTTTGTCGAATAAATATTTGTAAAGATACAACAAATAATTCGGAAACGCCAAAAGCGCTTATTAGCGAATCAGCACTTTCGCAATGGTGCGGTTATCGGCAGTGACAATGAAAACGCCCTGCGAACAATCAACCACTGCCCTATCCTTTGCCACGAGGCGTCCCTCGCTATCATAAACGCTTGTTGTGCGCCAATTGCCTTCAATGCAAATGTTGCCGCCGACAACGGTGACACGAGGACGGTCAGTTGTAATATTTTCATCGGCTGTGAAAATGCTGGCAACAACCGAAACCGGCTGTATGATATAATTGCTGCCGTCTTTTCCAATCACGCCAATCACTTCCACGTAGTTTTGAGTTGTGGTTGAGAAACCGTTAAGAGTAACGCCATGAATTGCTATTGTGGTTTCGCCTTGGGTGAGCGTTGGTTCGTCGCCGTCAACATTGATTATTCCGCCATAAACCTTCACAACTTTTCCGACAAAATCATCAGTCAGTTCCGAGAGGTATACTCGTTGATTTTGCACTTGCATTTGACTGCCGAATGTTTTGTGTTCAATTGTGAGGCAAGGAACTCCATCGATGTTGCCCATTTTGCCACTGATGCCGGGCTTTACAGCCTCGCCAATTTTCAAGGCGGCGACCCCAGCCGTAGGTGAATAGAGATAAATAACGTTTGTGCCATCGCTCACCAGCGTATACTTGCAGTCGCTGCTTTGCGACACACAAGAAAGTGCTCCGGAGAATTTTACATAGCTGTCCTCGCCCAACGCCACTGCCTCTGAAATGCTGTTAACCGAATTATATTCGGGACTGTTTTCTCCTTCGGCCGTTGTGGTGATAATGATTCGCTTTAATCGTGCCGCGCCAGCGGTGTTATCCAACATGCTAAAAGTGACACTCTGGCTTTCGCCCGTCCAAACATCATGATTGGTTTCGTCGAGCACGCCAGTGCTCAGAGTCCAATCTTTAAATGTTGTTTCTTTCAAAGACTCATTCGTGAAATATTCAAACTTTATCTCGGAAATTAGTTCATCATTAGCTGAAGCGAACGTAATTCCGCCAACACCAAATTTTGGATTCAACTCCATATGATAAACATCCTCGCCTTTTAACAATTTAAACATTGGGCCGTACGGGTTTTGAGAGGCATCTATTTCGGCGAATGAAATTTTTATGTTTTGCTGTTCTAATACGGTGGCAAACCCGATATAACCATACGAAGCAGACCCAATACTTTGCAATTCTACGCCAAATAATTTATTGTCAGCGTCGGGTTTTGTAAAATCGAAGGTGGTCACTGTTCGTGCACTGGCAAGCACGGCTGCCATCATGCAGACAATTTGTAGAAGAATTCTTTTCATATTCAGTTATTTAACAATTGGTTAAACTATAAAATTTAAACATTTCTTTAGCTGTCTCATAATATGTATCACGAGGGTTTAATAACGAATCGTGGAGTGAAAAATAATCGGTGACAGCAAAAACCCTTGATATGCCGTGCTGGTGTATTTCTTCCCACCCCTCGCCTTTTTTGCCTACAAGCGCAACGACTTTCACGCCTTGCTCTTTGCACATCTTGGCAACGCCACTAATCACTTTTCCGAAGCACGACTGGCTGTCCAAGCAGCCTTCGCCTGTGACTACATAATCGACGCCCGAAATCTTGCTTTCGAATTGGGTCATTTGCAAAATCGTGTCGATGCCCGACTGTTTCGTGCCACCGAGCACAGCAATCAACGCCGCACCCAATCCACCGGCAGCGCCGCTTCCTTCGACATCGTTTGGGTCGATGCCGAATGTGTGGCAAATAATGTTACGATAGTTTTCCATTCCCTTCTCGAGCAGGTCAATTTGAGCTAAAGTCGCCCCTTTTTGGGCAGCAAAAACATGCGTTGCCCCCTCGGGTCCGCACAAAGGGTTGTTCACATCGCACATCACGGTGATGCGTTTGCCGGCAAGACGCTTCGAAACCAAGCCAATGTCGATTGCCGCTAACCTAAGCAAATCGGCTCCGCAGCCTTGTAGCAGTTCGCCTTCGCGCCCGATTAATTTTGCGCCAAGTGCACGCAAGCAGCCCAATCCACCATCGTTTGTGGCAGAGCCGCCTATCGATATGGTTATGTTGCTAATGCCTTGATTGATGGCTTCAAGAATGAGTTGCCCTGTTCCGTAAGTGCTTGCAAGCATAGGATTGCGCTCAGCTTTGGGTGCAAGTGTCAGACCCGACGCTTGAGCCATTTCGATGAATGCACTGCCATCGCCAAGTATCGCATACGATGCCTCTACCGTATTGCCATACGGTCCATTCACTTTATGCTTTCTAATCTGCCCGCCTACTGCGTTGACAACGGCACAAATCGAGCCTTCGCCGCCGTCAGCCACTGCCAGCGAAAGACAATCTGGCCTCGTTAACACTTCGTCGGCAGCACGTGTGAGCAGTTGTGCTATTTCGTCGCTACGCAAAGTGCCCTTAAACGAGTCGGATGCGAAGAGCAGTTTCATTGAATTGCCAAAATGAGCGCGCTGTGAGGCGCTACGGTAGTGTTGCCTCCTGTCATCTCACCTATTCCATTTTTGTCAATTTTGCCGTCGCGGGCAATCACAGTCCAATTTGCTTTCTTGATTTTCACAGATTGTGCTTGGTCGCTACCGTTGAAAATCAACTTAATTTCTTTCCAAGTGTCGCCGTTGGCATTGTTGATTAACGAGTAGGATATGAGTTGTTGTGCGTTTAGTTTGTCGAAGCGCAAATGCTTTGCAATCTGTTCGGCAGATGTCATGCGAAATGCCGGGTGGCTCTTTCGCAGGTCGATTAATGCAGCATAATAGTCGAACAAATCGCGGTAGGTGGCTTTTTGATTCCAATCGATTGCGTTAATGTCGTCGGGCGATTTATAGCTGTTGTGTACGCCTTTCTTGCTGCGGAACACTTCCTCGCCGGCAAACATGAACGGAGTGCCTTGCGATGTAAACACTATGGTTTGCGCAAGCTTTGCAACGGCAATTCGCTGTTCAACGGTTGAGTTTGGCATCGATACAGCCAGCTTGTCGGTGAGGCAAAGGTCGTCGTGACACGACACATAATTCACAATCTGCTCGGGCGAAGTGGCGTAAGGCTGTTTTGCGTTATTGCCTTTTGAATAGTCGACCTGCGGATGTGCCGTAGATGCCACGATGCCAATTTTCACGGTCTCGTCGTTGCCAACTTTGCCGCTTGCAAACCCTGGGTCGGTGGCTGTTGCATAGTGGCCCTTAATGCCGTCGCGAATGTCGTCGCTGAACACAGCCACGCCTTTCATCTTTGCCACATTCACCTTCAGGGCGCGTTGTTCAACGGGCAGTGGCGAGTCGCCGGCTGTCCATCCTTCGCCGTAGACGAAGCTCGACGGATTGATTTCTTTCAAAGCCGAAGCCACATCGTTCATCGTGGCAATGTCGTGAATTGCCATCAAGTCGAAACGGAAGCCGTCGATGTGATATTCTTTTGCCCAATAGCACACCGAATTTACGATGAAATCATGCATCATCTTGCGTTCGCTTGCCGTTTCGTTGCCGCAGCCCGATGCATCGCTCAGCGTGCCGTCGGCTCTATGACGATAGAAATAGCCCGGTGCAGTCAGCTCGAAATTGCTTCCTTCGCTCACTCCCGTGTGATTATACACCACATCCATCACAACGCCTATTCCGGCATCGTGCAGCGCCTTCACCATTTGCTTCATTTCGCGTATGCGGGTATAGGCATCTGCCGGATTTGTTGAATAGCCGCCATCGGGGGCGTTGTAATTTATCGGGTCGTAGCCCCAGTTGTATTGGTTGCTCGCCAAATTCGCTTCGTCAACGCTGTTATAGTCGAACGATGGCAGTATGTGCACATGCGTGATGCCCAGCTCTTTCAGGTGGTCGATGCCCGTCTTTTGCCCGTTGGCGCTTGTGGTGCCCTTTTCGAGCATGGCTATGAACTTGCCTTTGTTCACGATGCCCGAATTTTGGTGCATCGAAAAGTCGCGGTGATGCATCTCATACAATATTACATCGGTAAAATGGTCAACCACAGGACCGCGGTCGGTGTCCCATCCTTCGGGATTGGTGCGGCTCATGTCGATGATGGCGGCTCGTTCGCCATTCACCCCAAGCGCTTTTGCCCAGATGCCGGGCGTTTCGTCGAGCCACTTGCCGTTATACTTTATTTGAAACGTATAGAACTTGCCGAGCAGGTTGCCTTCTGTTGCATATCGCCAAACACCGGTGGCGCCGTCTTTCGTCATGCTATTCACCCACAAGGCTTCGCCGCCTCTGCCCTGTGCATAGATTTTCACGCGGGCGCTTTCAGCCATGGGCGACCATAGCGCAAAGCTGAATCGGTTTCCTTCGATGCTGAGTTCAAGGTCGTTGCCCGAATATGTTGGAATCGCGGCAAATGGGTCGGTTGATGCTTGAGCAATGTGGCTGGCGTTTACGCCGATGCACGGTGTCATGAAAATGGCTGATGCACAAATGGCATGGGTTAAATATTTGTTCATTTTCGATTATTCGGTTCTGCTAAAAAAAAGGTTAGTTATTGTGGATAGATTTTTAATCAATCAGTTTTCCGTAAAAATTCCGCTTTTGCCCTATGAATGTGTGTGTGTGCATGCGGCTCCACCGTGTTCACCGGCATTGCGTTAGCACAAAATGATGCTGGGCGTGGCATTCGTGCACTCCGCCATCAACTATGATGTGTCGGTTTGCCATTTGCGAAATGGCTGTCATCTCGTGCGATACAAGCAGCATGGTGGTGTGCTCCTTCAATTGGCGGATTATTTCATAAAACTTTGGCTCGAACTCTTTGTCGATATACGACAACGGTTCGTCGAGCACCAGCACTTCGCGTTGCCCAATGATTGCCCTCGCCAACAGGGCACGCTGCAGCTGTCCGCCCGACACTTCGCCAATGCCGCTGTGCTGCAGCTGGCTGAGTCCCACCAGCTCGAGCGCGTTTGCCAGGGCTTCGTCGTCGGCAGCGGTGTGTAGGCCAAATGGTCGGTTCATGCTGTCAAGTCCCGATGCCACCACTTGCCTGATGGTGATTGGAAAACGGCTGTCAATCGAGTTTTTCTGTGGCAGATAGCCCATGTTCAGCCGCTTCACCTGCTCGCCACCACGATAGTATGCAATGGTGCCGCTCGTGGGCTGCAGAAGCTGCAAAATCAGTCGCACCAGCGTGGTCTTGCCGCCGCCGTTACGGCCGGTGATGGCAACAAAATCGCCTTGGCGCACACACAGTTCCACATCGCGCAATGGCACGCTGCCCTGTGGGTATTTCATGCCCACACCTTTCAGTTCAATTATTTTCGGCTTCTCGCAGTGCATTTGCTATGTGAAGTAGTTCCTTGTCCCAATCGTAGTTCATCAGATTTATGTTCACCAAGGTTGCCCCAATCTGATTGTTCACGGCTGCCACCTGACGGCTATCGAATCCTTTTTGAAAAAAGAACACCTTGGCATTGCAGGCACGGGCATAGTCGATTTCCTCTTTCAGCACCTTTGCTGGCATCTCCTTGCCCTCATATTCCATGCCAATCTGCTGCAGCCCGTAGTCGGCGGCAAAATAGCTCAGCGAGGGGTGCCACACCACAAACGCCTTGCCGCGGCAAGCGCTCAGCCGTTGGCGAAGCTCAGCGTCGAGCTCATCTAATTGCTTCAGCAGCTGCGCGAGGTTGCGCTCGTATTGCCTTGCGTGCCGGGCGTCGAGCCTGCTCACTGCCTGGCACATGTTGTTTGCCATCACCCGGGCGTTTGCCACCGAGGTCCAAATGTGGGGGTCGCACTCGTCGGAGTTGCTTTCGCCGCTGTGCTGCAGTGCTATGCCTTGATGTGTGCCTCGCATCAATGCTATGCCTTGGCTGATGTTGCATATTTCAATCGACGGATTATTGGTGCGCGCTTTGTCGACTATCGCCATCTCAAAACCGATATTGCCGATGCAAAAATATGCTGTGCTGCGTTCAAGACTTATCAGATGGTTCATGTCGGGCTCATACGTCTCGGGGTTGCTGCCCCCTGAGAGCAGGCTCACCACTTCATAGCGCTCGCCCACTATCTTCTCCAACAGCCACTTTTGCGGCGGAATCGACACGGCTATCACGGGCTTCTTTTCGCCTTGGCGCACGCAGCTCGCCAACGAAAAAATCATCGCCATCACCATCAAGGCGCTTTTCCACGCTTGCTTTTTCATCTTCTTCTTTTTTTCTTTTTTTATTATTCCACAAAATGCTTTTGCTTCTATTCTGCCTTGCAAATATAATAATTATTTCGCAATGCCATGGCTATGCCTACAAAAAAACGCCTATTAATAATAATTCTGGTAGACTTCTCGAGCGATTGTTTGAGCCATTTGGCGGAGTGTGATGTGGCAGCGCGGGGTGAGGTGGCACGTCATGAGCCGCAGGGGCAGCGGCTGGGTGGCTGGGCTGTAGGCTGGCTGCATGTAGCGGTACCGGGTGTGCAGCCTGAAGCCGAGGCGCTGATAGAAGGCGATGCGCCGCGTGGTGACGTGGTCGACTGCGGGTTCCACTTCGAGCACTATGGGGAGCCCACGGAACATGCTTTGCAGATGCTCGACAAGCGTTTTGCCAAGTCCCTGAGAGCGCAGCTGGGGCTGGGTGGCGAGGTGCTCAACATAGATGAACGTGCCGAAGTGCCAATAGGCGATGAAGCCTGCAAACTGCGGGCTGCCGTGCGCCTCAGCCTGGGGGATGGCGATGCCCAGAATGCTGAACCGGCTTTCGGATTGGGCTATTTGGCGCAGCTGGCTCACGGGGCGGCGTTCGTCGGGCGGAAAGCTGGCTTGGTAGAGGCGGCTCATGGGCTCGAAATGGGAATGTTGCGGTGTGATGGGCTGGAATTGAATATGCATTGCGGTGGGCTCGGTTTTGAGTTAATAAAAAGGAAAATGGCGCTGTGCAGCGAAAAAAAAATGTTGAATATGTTTTTTTAAGTTGTGTAATTTGATTACTTTTACATCCACAAAGCAAACACGCGGTGGTGTAAGCCCCGTTGCGATGCAAAGATAAGTGTAAAACATCAATAAAACAACATTATGGCAATGCAACTCGATTCATTGGATTTTAAGATATTGGTTATGCTGTCGGAGAATGCTCGCCGACCGTATTTGGAGATTGCCCGGGAATGTGGGGTGAGCGGGGCAGCTGTGCATCAGCGTGTGCAAAAGCTCTATTCGATGGGCGTTATCAGGGAGGCGATTACGGTGATTAACCCCTCGTCGCTGGGCTTTGACACTTGCGCTTACATAGGATTGATGCTGAAGGAGCCTTCGAAATCGGAAAGGATTATTGAGGCCATACGCAAGATTCCGGAGGTGGTGGAGTGCTACTACACCACGGGGCAATACGATGTGTTCATCAAGATATATGCCCGCAACAACGAGGATTTGCTGCGACTGATTCACAACAGCCTGTCGAACCTTTCGGACACTCGCAGCGAAACGCTCATCTGCTTTAAGGAAGTGTTTAAGCGTCAGATTCCTGTAGTGAAATCAGCCGATTGACGCATCGTCGACACCAAAAAAAATTAATGAAATGACTCGTGACAAACTGAACACCGACGATTTGCTTCTGCTTGCCATAGAACTGGCTCAAAAAGCCGGCAAGGTGCAACTGGAATATTTCAGGAGCAAGAATCTGACGGTGGAAAACAAACTGAATGATGCCGACATAGTGACGGCAGCCGACCGTGCGTCGGAGGCGACGGTGATTTCGGGCATTCGTGAGCGCTTTGCAAGCCACCGCATACTGTCGGAAGAATCGGGCTTGACACAAAGCGACAGCCCATTTGAATGGGTGATTGACCCACTTGACGGCACCACCAACTTCAATGCCGGATTGCCATTGTTTTCGGTGTCGATAGGCTTAAAATATGATGGCGAAACCATTTTGGGCGTTGTTTATGCACCATACATAAATGAGCTGTTTCATGCCGTGAAAGGCGAAGGAGCATATCTCAACGGCAACAAAATAGGCGTATCGGGGTGCACGGAATTGAGCAAGGCGGTGGTTGGAACCGGGTTTCCCGTCGACAAAATGCTGACTTCCGACAACAATACCGATAATTTTGAGAAAATATTGCCACTCACGCGAGCCGTTCGCCGCCTCGGGTCGGCTGCAATGGACATCTGCTATGTTGCTCTGGGCGCATTCGACGCATTTTGGGAGATTAATTTGCACGAATGGGACGTGTGCGCAGCCTTGTTAATAGCCGAAGAAGCCGGCGCTGAGAGTGAGCACTTCCGCAACGACCGCAACGTGTCGGTTGTGGTGGGCACTCCGATAATCAAGCAGAAGGTTTCGCAATTGCTCTCGCGCAGCCCGGGTTGAATTTCTCACGAGAAATTATTACTTTTGCAAAACGAAAGCATTTAGTGTGCTTCAGAAAATATACTAATTTAATGTAAGGCTTCGGCAAAACATGCGCGAGGCGAGTTATTTTTTTAATATATAATGAAAGATATTGTTTTAAGTGGAATTCGCGCCACCGGTCAGCTGCATTTGGGCAACTATTTCGGTGCGCTACGCAACTTTGTGAAGATGCAAGAAGAAGGCAACTATGATGCCAATTATTTCATTGCCGACTTGCATGCACTAACCACAGCCCCCGACCCCAACGTGCTGCATGCCAACGTGAAAAGCATCTTGGCAGAATATCTGGCAGCAGGTCTCGACCCAGAAAAATCAACCATATTCGTGCAGAGCGACGTGCCCGAGATTTCGGAAATGTATTTGCTGCTGAACATGCACGTGGGCATTGGCGAACTTATGCGCACCGCCTCGTTCAAGGATAAGGCCCGCAAACAGCTTGGCATCTCAACAGCCTCGAGTGACGAGGACGAAACCATTGAAAAAGAAATTATCGGCAACAATTCAAATAAACGCGTAAACGCTGGCTTGCTCACCTATCCCACACTGATGGCTGTGGACATACTCATACAGCACGCAAAATATGTGCCTGTGGGCAAAGACCAAGAGCAGCACCTTGAGCTGACTCGGCGTTTTGCTCGCCGCTTCAATTCATTCTATGGCGTAGATTATTTTCAGGAGCCACAAAACTTTAATTTCGGCAGCAACCCCATCAAGGTGCCCGGTCTTGACGGAAGCGGCAAAATGGGCAAAAGCGAAGGTAACTGCATCTATCTGCGCGACGAGGACAAAGTGCTGCGCAAAAAAGTTATGCGAGCCGTCACCGACGAAGGTCCGAAAGAGCCTAATTCGCCAATGTGCGAACCGGTTAAGAACCTGTTCACAATACTCGAATTGGTTTCAACACCCGATAAAGTGGCATTTTTCACCGAGGCATACAACAATTGCTCGATTCGCTACGGCGACTTAAAGAAGGAAATTGCCGAAGACATACTCAAAATCACCGCTCCGATTCGCGAACGCATCAAAGAGATTGAAGGCAACGACGAGTATTTGCACAAAGCCGTTGCGCTGGGTGCTGAGCGTGCTCGCGAACGCGCAAGCAAAACCTTGCGCGAGGTGCGTGAAATTATGGGCATTCGCAAATTCTAAAAATTGAGATTTTGCTTTATCACTCGTGTATAAGCTTAGCCAGCCCGCACCACGATGGGATAATTGAAACAATAACACAGCATTCGCTAAACAACCTTTCAGATTTTGGCGAATGCTTTTTTAGGTTATTTTAATGCAGTGCTTTTATGCATTGCATGTGCAGAGAGAGAATACAAACTAAATAATCATTGAAATCTATGCAAGACGAAGAAAAAGAAAAATTATCGGTCAATCTTCCGGAAAACGCCTTTCGCGAATTGAAAGACGGCGAGAAGTATGAACCAATTCTGCGTCCTGAATGCCAATATCCCGAGGTTACACCCTATTCGGTGTCGATGGGTTTAATAATGGCGGTGATATTCAGCGCAGCAGCAGCCTATCTTGGACTAAAGGTTGGGCAAGTGTTTGAAGCAGCAATTCCTATAGCAATCATAGCAGTGGGATTGTCGAGCGCAATGAAACGAAAAAATGCTCTTGGCGAGAATGTGATTGTGCAATCGATTGGCGCATCATCGGGCATTGTAGTGGCGGGTGCAATCTTCACGCTGCCGGCTTTGTATATTCTCAAAGCAAAGTATCCCGAAATTGCGGTCAGCTTCCTTGAGATATTCCTTAGCTCGCTGCTTGGCGGTGTGTTGGGCATATTGTTCTTTATTCCGTTCCGCAAATATTTTGTGAGCGATATGCACGGCAAATTCCCCTTCCCTGAGGCAACAGCAACCACCCAGGTGCTTGTTTCGGGCGAAAAAGGTGGCGACCAAGCCAAGCCTCTGATTATTGCCGGCATCATCGGCGGTTTGTACGACTTTGTGCTGTCAACATTCTCTTGGTGGAGCGAAACCTTGTCGACGCGCGCTATCCCAGCGCTGAGCGCCTTGGCAGACAAAACAAAAATGGTGTTCGGAATCAACACCGGTTCTGCCGTGCTGGGTTTAGGTTTCATTGTAGGATTAAAATATAGTTTCATCATTTTTGCCGGTAGCGCATTCATTTGGTGGGTGATTGTTCCAATCATGGGAATGAGTCCCGACATGGCAGCCATAGCACCGGAGGACATCTTCAAGAACTATGCACGATACATCGGCATCGGCGGTATAGCGATGAGCGGCGTAATTGGCATTATCAAGTCGTGGGGCATTATCAAAAATGCAGTAGGTCTTGCCGGCAAGGAAATTGGTGGCAAAGGCGCCGATGTGAAGAATGTGGTTAGAACCCAAAAGGATATTTCCATGAAGGTGCTTGCTTTCTCAGTTATAGCAGCACTTGTAGTGGTGTTTGTATTCTTCTATTTTGGAGTGATTCAAAACTTGATGCAAACAATTGTTGCATTTGTTGTTGTTACAATCATCGCATTTTTGTTCACCACAGTTGCAGCAAATGCAATTGCAATAGTTGGAACAAACCCGGTTTCGGGTATGACTCTGATGACTTTGATTATTGCTTCGGGCGTTTTTGTTGCAATCGGTTTGAAGGGAGCCTCGGGCATCGTTGCATCGATGGTGATTGGTGGCGTGGTTTGCACTGCCCTTTCGATGGCAGGCGGCATGGTAACCGATATGAAAATTGGCTATTGGATTGGTAACACTCCGGCAAAACAACAAACATGGAAGTTTGTTGGCACACTTGTTTCGGCAGCCACTGTTGGTGGCGTGATGCTGGTGATGAACAAGGTGTATGGCTTTGTTGGCGAAAATGCTTTGGTGGCACCACAGGCTAACGCTATGGCTGCTGTGATTGACCCTTTGATGATGGGTGGCGAAACACCTTGGATGCTTTATATCGTTGGCGCAATTTTCGCTGTTCTCCTCAACTGGCTTGGTGTACCTGCTCTTGCCTTCTCTTTGGGTATGTTCATCCCTATGAGTTTGAATGCTCCTCTGCTTGTGGGTGGCGCAATCAACTGGTTTGTGAGCAGCCGCTCGAAGAATAAAGATGTGAACGAAGCACGTCGCGACCGCGGCACTCTGCTTGCATCCGGGTTTATTGCAGGTGGTGCATTGATGGGTGTAGTGAGTGCCGGCATGCGTTTTGCTGGTTTCGAATACACTTCTCCTCTCAGCGAGGATATGATGAACGGAATTGCTGTGGTTGTTTATGCAGCACTTTGCATATATCTTATCACTGCCTGCATCAAAGCCAAGCGCGACGCTTAATTGAACAGCTGTTCCATAACACGAATATTAATTGTGAGAGTAGAGCAAATTTTGCTTTACTCTCACAATTGTTTTAAGCAAGCAACAAGCAATATTTGCAATATTTGTGCTATCTTTATAGCGTGAAAAAACAAATAATGTAATGAGCATTCCACCTGACATAAATAACTCAACCCGTGAACAACGTGAGGCATATATTAAGCATCGATTCCGTTGCATATCGAATTGCGAATTGTGCGGCAATTGTGTAGTTTTGCACGGACGTGAAGCCGACGATGCGTATGCGGAATACATCAATGGACAAAAGTCTTTTGTAGAGGTTTCGCGTTCGTTAAACAGCCAATGAATAATACATTATCTAATTTAAAAATTTTAAGGTGTTTGTAGAATCGGATATTTTTAGTAATTTAGCAATTGAAATTTTAAAACAATCTTTATTAAAAAAGTATTATGGCAAATAAGCGTGATTTAAAGAAAAGCATTGCATACGTATGTGCTGACATTGCTGGCGAATGCATTTTTGCACAACAATGTTTCGAGGGTATCGACGTTGAAAAAATGGACGAAGTGATTATCAGAGTAGCATTGCTGCAAGACGAGGCTACGAAGCGCATATCGGTGGATTATGACAAAAAGCCTGGCGACTTCAAAGCCAATAAAGCAGAGTATCGCAAAGGACGCAAAGCATATTTCAAGAGTGTTGCAAAGGCAATTGCCGAATTTATGAACAGTGAGGTGGAAGATATTGTTAAGCAAATGAATGCCTTGCTGCCTGAAGCACAAAAACAGGCTAACAAGCAAGCTGTCAAATAATTTAAAAGCATTCTCTTGATGTTAAAGCAAAAAATTGCAAAAAGAATAATGCAATTGATGAAGTGGAATGTCGAAATTAACGTCGACATTCCACTTCCTAATAAATGTGTGATTTGTGTAGCACCTCACACAAGCAACTGGGACTTTATTTTGTGCGAACTTGCACTAAAAGCCTCTGGATTACACTCGGGATTTCTGATGAAGGAAACCTGGTTCTTTTTCCCACTTGGCTATGTTTTTCGTGCTATGGGCGGAATTGCAGTACCCCGCAAAAAAGGCAGCGACCTCACTAAGTCAATCATCGAGGCTGGCAATAAGAGCAAAAGTTTTGTTATTGCTCTAACGCCTGAAGGCACTCGCAGCTACAACGAGCATTGGCGCAAAGGATTCCTGCATATTGCTTATGGCATGGACATTCCAATATTGCTATGCTATCTCGACTTTAAGAATAAAGTGGTGTGCCTCGACCGTGAGTTTAAATACTCTGGAAATATTGACGACGACTTGAAACAAGTGAAATTGTATTATAAAGACATTCCAGCCAAATATCCCGAGAAGTTTGGCACCGGACTTTAATTTTCATTCATTTCACCCTGTAAGATATGGCATTAGAATACTTGAATATTGCATTGCTTGAAAGCGACATTAAGACTGATGACAAGGAAAGCAATCTTAATGCTTTTTGCTCAGCAACAAGTCCCTATCGCGATGCCGTTGACATAGCTGTTGTTCCCGAGCTTTTCACCACCGGTTTCATCAGCGACAAAGAAAAAGCGTTTGCTGCATCGGAGCGAAACACCGAAAGCACAATAACCACACTGCATTCTTTGGCAAAGCAGCACAATTCAGCATTGTGTGGTAGCTTCTTGGCACATACTGCAAGCAAAATTTATAATCGTGCATTCTTTATCGAGCCAAGTGGCGACGAGGTCTTTTATGACAAGCGTCATCTATTCAGCATGGGTGGCGAATCGAATGTTTTCACTGCCGGTAACGGCGCTGCGCCAGTGGTGCGTTTCAGAGGGTGGAATATTAAATTCATAATATGTTACGATTTGCGTTTCCCCGTATTTTGCCGTAACCAACGCAACGAATATGATGTGCTGATTGTTGTAGCCAATTGGCCAGAAGCACGGCAAAAGGCATGGCTTCGACTATTGTCGGCAAGAGCAATCGAAAACTGCTGCTATGTATGTGGCGTTAACCGTAGAGGTGTTGATGCGCAAGGTAATTCCTATGGCGCAGGGTCATCGGTTATTATCGACTATAAAGGTGACATTCTTGCGCAGACATCTCAATCAGCATCAATTTGCGCAGCCGCTCTTTCAAAGGGGAAATTAGATAATTTCAGAGGGAAATTCCCTGTGTGGAATGATGCAGATGATTTTATCATAAAATAGTGTTCGACTTTCGCCACTGAGGCATTGACGTTTTCTACTATTTTAATCATTCATGTAAATCTTCATTTCACATCGCGAACAGTCGCATTCAACACGAAGCGTGGTTTTGCCCGTGCGCAAGTAAATCTTTTCAGGAATGTTTTTTGCATTAGATGACTTGCGGCAAGCGCCCAATTCACGACGTATACAATAGCGCGTATGCATTAATGGCTGCGACTCCTGGGCGAAGCGCTTATTCACCTCTATGGCATATTCAAAATGCTTTACGCCATGTTGCTCATAAAACTGTTTTGACAACTGATTTGCAACGTTATCAGCCGACAACAATTGCTCACTTACATAAGGGAACGTGATGTTTTCGTGGCGGCGCAATTCGCTTCGGTAGTTTATAATCTGTGCTTTATCAAGCAATTCAATCGTTTTCCTACGCAACTCGGCAAGCATTGAAAGTGGAATGAATGCAGATGTGAGAATTTCACAACTGTTTAGCTTGTAAATAGTATTGCCAAGCTTGCCCAAGGTTTCAACCTGTCGCTGAACCTGACTGGTTTTCGATACGCTCAAAGATTCTGCTAAATCAATCGATGCCGTAACTTGATTGCCCCGTTCATCAATGGCATCAAGCGCCAAACAATTATCAGTTTGGCGAAGAACCATGTTCACAGCAATCTTGCGTTCGTTCACAGCGCGCCTGATTTCGTCGTCGTGCATTTTGTTGTAGGTGCGATAGATTGCAGCCCTATCGGGGATATATACATCTGACAATATAGAAATTCTGCCTTTCTCAACACGGTTCACTCGAAATCCAGTGAATTCTTTCCCGTCATAAAAGCTCAATCCATCGCCATTGTTTAATGGCGTTTTGATGTCGATGGCAAGTTGCCTATTGTTTTTATACTTTAGTTTACCTATATACTCACCTTGCGATTTAGGTGTAAGCGTAGAAGCCATCTCAAACCCGTTTATAGGATTCCTGTTGTCAAGGAAATAATGAGTATATGTGCGGTTGAAACATTTCTCCAGGGCAGGGTTGAAATTTGACGACGATGTCCCGTTGCTACTGCGGCAATACAATTCGCTATTTGTTGCAATTATTTTATCGATTTTGTTGCGGAAATATGCAACTGCATTTTTCACATAACTTGCGTCTTTTAGTCGTCCCTCAATCTTAAACGACGACACTCCGGCTTGAATCATTTCAACGAGTCGATCGCTTTGATTGAGATCGCGAAGCGAAAGCAAGTGACGGTTTTTAACGATTGGCTTACCAAATTCGTCAATCAAATCAAAATTCATACGGCACACTTGAGCACACTCGCCACGATTAGCACTTCTGCCCAACATAGCCTCACTTATCTGACAGCGGCCACTATAACTGACGCACAATGCACCATATACAAAAGCTTCTAACTTTGCATCGGTTGCATTGTGAATTGCTTGAATTTCACTGAGCGTTAACTCTCTTGCCATTACAAGCTGCGAAAAGCCTACCTCACTAAGAAACCTGGCCTTCTCTGGTGTACGCAAATCGCATTGGGTGCTCGAATGTAAAGCAATAGGAGGAATGTCCATCCGCAAAATCGACATATCCTGAACAATAAGCGCGTCAACCCCAATTCGATATAACTCTCTAATCAACCGCTCAACATCTTTCAGTTCCGAATCATATAGAATGGTATTTACGGTTGCATATAATCTTGCATTAAATTTATGAGCATAGTCAGCCACACGCTTCAAGTCGGCAATACTATTGCCCGCCGCTGAACGAGCGCCAAATTTAATTGCGCCCATGTAAACGGCATCGGCGCCACAATTTATAGCAGCAATGGCCACTTCGGCATCTTTGGCAGGTGCAAGCAGTTCAATTTCGCGTGGGATGGACTTTTTCGACATAATCGTTTATTTAATGGTTCGTATATCGTAAGGCGTCTCTTGATATACAAAATAGTTCAACCAATTTGCAAACAACAAATTAGCATGCGCTTTCCAACGCACGATTGGTGGTTGGCTGACATCGTCGTTTGGATAATAGTTTACCGGGATGCTCGGATTTTTGCCTCTCTCCAAATCGCGATGATACTCATAGTCGAGAGTTAAAGGCGAATATTCGGAATGACCTGTAATGTAGAATTCCCTGCCATTGCGGGCCATCACCATATATACGCCACTTGCTTCGCTTTCGGCAATGATTTTCAAACTTGGCACTTTCAGTATGTCTTCTTTGCGCACCTCGCTGAACCTGCTGTGCGGAACGAAAAATTCGTCGTCGAATCCGCGGAAAATAGGATTTGTCTTATCAATTACATGATGGCGAAAAACGCCCGATATTTTTTTGCCTATCACATATTTTGGTATTCCATAGTTGTGATAAAGCCCGGCAAATGCTGCCCAACAAATATATAGTGTAGAGGTCACATGCGTTTTCGACCAATCAAAAATCTCGGTCAATTCTTCCCAATATTCAACCTCATTGAAATCGAGTTTCTCAACCGGTGCACCGGTTACAATAAAACCATCGTAATTATTATTTTTTATTTCATCGAATCGCTTATAGAATGTTTCGATATGTTCTCTTGGCGTGTTTTTACAAACATGACTGTCGGTGTCAACAAGGTCGAGTTCAATTTGCAGAGGTGTGTTAGAGAGCAAACGAAGCAAATCGGTTTCTGTCATGATTTTTAAAGGCATCAAGTTCAAAATGGCAATTCGCAGTGGGCGGATATCCTGACTCGATGCTCTTTTTTCATCAATAACGAATATATTTTCATTTTTCAACTCTTCCACAGCAGGAAGCGTTGACGGTACTTTTACTGGCATGTTTTAATTATTAAAATCTCACACAAAATTAAAGAAAAATGTTCAAATGGGCAAAACCAATTAAAGCTGCATTTTGCGGTATAATTCCATCGCCTCTTCCCTGCCAGCGTTAATCAATTCAGGAAAATGCACATCAGAATTAAATAGCACTGGCGCATTATAGTCGACCAACCACTTCCAATACTTTATGTTTGGAAAGAATCGGTTGTTGTTTACGTAGGCTTTTGTGTTGATTTCAATCCAGTATTTGCAATCCATTATTGCATCAAAAGTTTCTTTCACCAAGTCGTCATACCATTTTTCGTTTTCAATACCTGGTTTAAAACAACTTGCATTAAATCCAATCTTATCGAAGTGTCCAATTATATCGAAGTTGCCTGCTTCAATCATTTTTATTGTCTGTGTATAGAACGAAATCACTACCCCTTCAATGTCATTAAAAAAATGCTCAAACATTTTTCGCTTAAATGCATCAGGACTTCCGTCGATGTCAACAAATATGCCTTCATCGGCAAACGAAGGAATGAAATGCACCGAACCGATTCGGTAATCCAAATCGATATTTTTGAAATAATCGTTTGCCGGTCCCCATTCATTAATATAATCAATTTCAAATGAGCGATATAGCGCAATCTTATCGCCATATTTCTGCTTTAGTCGATTAAATTCGCTAAAATATTCGGCAACCTTGTCTTCAGCAATGTTGCATGGCGAATGAAATGGTATTGGCGAATGTGGCGTGAAACCCAGATGTTTGAATCCTTTATTGATTGCCGAAATAACAAAGTTCTCCATTTCATCTCTGCCGTCGCAAAATTGGGTATGAGAGTGGAAATTATAGAGGTCTGTACTATTAATTATTTGTTTGAAATCAATCATTTTATTTGAGTCTATTGTATGTTACCCTGTTTAATGTTGGTTATGCTTTGATAAATCTTTATGTCGAAAGACGGTGCTATTGCTATGCAATATTCATAAATTTCAGCAACAATCTCTTCATATTTCACAAAATCAGTTTCGTTGACATAGAAGTACATTTCAAGCGCCATTCCATAAGCAGTGCTTTCAAGTTGGCGCACCATCAGCCATCGGTTTGAATCAACAGCTATGTTGTTGCGAAGGAATTCTTCAATGTGCTTTCGATATAGTGTGACATTGGTTACTTTGCCACCTGTTTCATTCTTGTAATCGGTTGGAATCAGATTATCATTGGCGAGTTGCTTTAATTTTTCAGCCGACAAAAAGCATACGGTGTTCATGTCGACATTTAATGTTCGTCGAGCTTGACGTCCTCCGCATTGGTCAATTCCTTTCCAATTCTGGAATGTTTCACTCACAAGTTTATAGGGTGGTATTGTCGACACTGAATTGTCGAAATTCTGAATTTTTATTGTGGTTAAATTCACCTTCGTTACATAACCATTTATGCCCTTACTCTTAATTTCTATCCAGTCGCCCACTTGCAACATCTTGTTCATGTTCAACTGAACACCTGCCACCAACCCGAGAATCGTGTCTTGAAACACCAACAGCACGATTGTTGCCATGGCACCTAATCCGGCAAGCAGCGTGGTTGGATTACGGTTGATTGCAACAGAAAGAATAATGATACCTGCAAAGAAATAAATTACAATTTTAATGAACTGAACTATAGCATCGAGATAGTGATTGTTTGCATCGGAATAATCTGATTTAGAAAACCTGACAATGTTCGACAACACCTCTCCTATTAAATGTGCCACCATGCCAATAATGAATATGTTCAAAGCACGGTAAACAACTATGTAAAACAGCGACGATGTTTCTTTGCCAATATAACAGATTGGCAGCAACACAACAATAATAAATGCAGGTATAAGATGAGATAATGTATTAAATGTCCTATCAGTAAAAAGATAGTCATCAAATTTAAATGATGTCTTTACTATTATTCGTTTGAGCAAGGGAACGATTAGTTTTTTAAACACCACACCGCAAAACAATGCAAATATCACAATTAACGATACATATATGTAGTGCCGAACAAATTGCTCGTCGACATTAAACTGCGATGCTAAGCCTGTTATCGATTGGTTAATATACTCTCTCATCTTTCGTTTTGTGTTAATTCAAAAAAGTCGGTATGAGTGAATTTGCCCATACCAACTTTTCGGATGTTTAATAGGGATTACGAACCAGATTATTTTGCAGTGTTGCTACCGCCGGCAATCGAATCGCGCATATTAGTGTCCGACTCAATGTTTTTTAAGCGGTAATAATCCATTACGCCAAGATTGCCGGCACGGAATGCCTCAGCAATCGATTGCGGAACCTGTGCCTCTGCTTCAATCACTTTGGCGCGAGCTTCCTGTGCCTTTGCTTTCATTTCTTGCTCCAAAGCGATTGCCATAGCACGACGCTCTTCGGCTTTAGCTTGGGCGATGTTCTTATCGGCTTGTGCTTGGTCGATTTGAAGTGTTGCACCGATGTTTTTACCTATATCGATATCGGCAATATCAATCGACAGAATTTCGAATGCAGTACCCGAATCAAGACCCTTTTTAAGCACGAGTTTCGAAATCGAATCGGGATTTTCAAGCACTTGCTTGTGGCTTTCAGATGAGCCGATTGACGAAACAATGCCCTCGCCTACGCGTGCCAATACAGTGTCTTCACCTGCACCACCAACAAGTTGGCGTATGTTTGCTCTCACTGTCACACGGGCTTTTGCAATAAGTTGAATACCATCCTTAGCTACAGCTGTAACAGGAGGTGTGTCAATCACTTTAGGGTTAACCGACATTTGAACAGCTTGAAAAACGTCGCGACCGGCAAGGTCGATGGCTGTTGCCATCTTAAAGCCTAAATCGATATTCGCCTTTGCCGCCGACACCAGCGCATGAACCACTTTCTCAACATTACCACCTGCCAAGAAGTGTGCTTCAAGGTCATCACGGTTTACCTCGCTGAGTCCTGCTTTGTGGGCTTCAATCATTGCTTGAACAATAATTCTTGCAGGCACTTTACGTATACGCATCAGAAAAAGCTGTATGAGTGAAATTCTAACGCCTGACACTCTTGCCGATATCCATAGGAAGAATGGCACATAATAGAAGAATATGCACACAGCAACTACTATCAGTAGTCCAATCAATAAAAATGTAATTTCCATAATACTATATTTAATTAGTTATTTCATCGTTTACGTTCTGCTTTAGCAACCGCATTCCTTAGATACTGGATTTGTTGTTGGTCTTTAAGCAATTTTTTCTCACTATTTAAAATTTCTCGTTTTAACTGAACCTTCTCTCCTCCGGTTGCACTGTTATACTTCGAGCGCTTTTCGTTAAGGAGTTTTATTTTATCAGCATAGTTCTTTAATGCATCTACATACTGCTCTAAATATTGACGTCCTTCAGATGTCTTGCAGTCGCTGAGACTTGTATATACAACACCCTTAGCCAACTCAATTTCAAA
The DNA here is from genome assembly GCA_004557385.1 of Bacteroidales bacterium. Lineage (GTDB taxonomy): Bacteria > Bacteroidota > Bacteroidia > Bacteroidales > Muribaculaceae > SFTJ01. The sequence continues at coordinate 27,757 of SFEA01000026.1, read as the reverse complement.
TTGTTTGGCGTCAGATTTCTTAGAGGTGTTTGTTGCAGCAATTTTGCTGAAGTACGGCGTAAAGTCGGCACCTTCTTGCCAAGTGTCCTTTATGCTATTGACAATAGCATACGAATACAGATTTTCGTCGTCGGAATCGCAGTTGGCGCGCACCTCATTAGGTATAAACATATATATTGTCACCGAGTCAGGAATCTGAGTTCTGTCGGAAGCCCACCATCCAACGCCGGTGGTTTCGTCAATAACAAGAAGATAGTCGTTATACAACGAATTATACGGCATTCCAATATTTTGAGGTTGGTAATATGTTCCGTCCTCAAGATTCTTTCTTGACATGAAAATATCAAAACCGCCAATCGAGCCTTCGCCGTTGCACGAATAATATAAAGTGGAACCGTCAGGCATCATAAACGGATATCGTATTTCACCGCCATTGCTTAACATTCCATCAGAAGTAGAATAAGGTTCCCACGAACCATCAATAAGGTGCGTAGTCTCGTAGACGTGCGAAACATTTGCCGAGTCAACATCTGCCCACATGAGTTTTTCGGCGCCTTCGGTGGCAAAGACAAATGTTGGAGTCGTCGGCTTTTCGTATGGCAAAATGTCGGAACTAACAAAATCTCCGATGCTGGGCGAAATCTTGTAATGCTTAAAAAATTCGTTTTTGTTGACATTTATACTATCAATGATAGTGATTTTCTCAACGTGGTCGTACATCGATTCAGCATTACGTATCTTCGACATCAGTTCGTTTACGTCATTCGGGATAGGCTTGTCATTTTTCGACAATGATTCAATGTATTTGCTCATGTGCGTTTGAGCCACATCAAAATTATAGCTCACAAACTCAATCTTGCTAAGATATAAGTTCGATTCAGCCACACTGCGAGTTGCTGCATATTCGAAATACTTTTTCGATTCTTTAATATTTCCGGTTTTATATAAGCAAACGCCCAACCACTGGTTGATTGATGCATTTTTGGCATTACGAGGTGTTTTATACAGCTCTTTAAATGCAGGTAAAGCCTCAGAATATTTTCCTTTGTTATATAATGCCTTTGCCTCTTCAAGCGTTACTGCCGAAGATGCAAGTATCGAGGCGGAGAAAAATATAGTAAAAATGATTTTTATATTACGTTTCATAGCTTATATGCATTGTTTAACAAATTTAGCAAATTAATTTCTAATTTCAAACTCAAGCATTTGCAAGCATGTTACTTTAACACACCTTCTTCACGCAGAATCAACTCAATCTTTTGTTGCATTGTCCATCTGTCGATATCATTGCGATTCTCGAACATTATTACATTCACTTTGCTTTCAGGATACTTGGCTGCATAAGCTTGAAATCCGCCATTATCGCCTGTGTGATAAATCTTCAATTCCTTTCCTGGTGTATCATCAATAAACCATCCATAGCCGTACCATGTATTAGCACGGTTTTGATAGGTGCAATATTTGCTGCCCGAAACTTTAATGTGTTTTTTATATGCCTGACTAATTGCTTTGGCACTTATGATTGATTCCGTAGACAATGCATTCTCCCACTTCAAGAAATCGTGCGTAGTGGTGTAGATGCCTCCGTCGGCTTTCGTCGCAAAAAAGGTTTCTTCGCCATAATCGCATTCAGCCCAATGTGTTCCGTTGGTGTCAACATAATCGTGTGACGATTTTGACCTTGACTTTGCGTAATCACTATCGGTTCCTGACAAAATTGCATCTTCATTGATTACATAGCCATGTGCCATGTTTTCAATCAGTTTGCCTGCCGCAAAATAACAAGTGTGATTCATGCCGGCGACACTAAAAATATTCTCCTGCTGATATTGTTCAAAACTCTTGCCCGTACATTTAGTAAAAATCACATAGAACAGGTCGAATGTAGGATTGATATAATCGTAATAGGTTCCCGGCACAAATTTCAGAGAATCAAGGTCGTGCATGTACTCTATGCTTTGCAAGTCAGTGGCATGCAACATAAAATCGCGATTGGTGCGAGGTCGAGCGTCAGGCACACCCGAGCAGTGACTCAAAAGATGTTTCAGTTTTACCGACTTCCAGATGTCGCTTTTGAATTCCGGGAAATATTTGTTTACCGAATCGTCAAGACTAATCTTGCCGTTTTCACACAACTTTAATGCTCCAACTGCAGTGAATTGCTTTGAAATTGAAGCAATATTAAATGCGGTGTTGCCATTAATTTTCGCATGTGTGTTCATATCGGCAACGCCAATGCCGTTGTCGTAAATCACTTTTCCGTCTTTTGCAATAAGTAATGCGGCGCCAGGTGAATCGGGCAAATAGTTTGCTGAAAGCAAAGAATCTAATCGTTCTTTCAGATTGTCGTGGTTCCCCGAAGCACAACCGATATTAGTAATCATCATGCTTGATACAAAAATCAAAGAGAGTGCATATTTTAAATAATGTTTCATATCATTGAAACAGTTTGCTGATTTGGTTATAGTTTAAAACTGCAATAATTTTCTTGCCGTCGGGAGTATATGAGGGTTCTTGCCTTGACATCAGGTCAACAATCAAAGCGTTCATTTCATCGTCGGTTAATGTTCTTCCGTAAGAAAACGCACCGCTGCGTGCCACCGAGAGAGCAATGTGTTCATAAACCTTATTCTGCAAGGCGGCGCCACCGGCTTCAATCGATTCGAGCAACTGCATTATCACCTCTACTGCTTTTGCTGTGCCAAGTCCCGGAGGAACACTGTTAATTGACCAATCGTTTGCACTCAATTCCGACAGGCAGAATCCAATTTTTGCCATGTCGGGTTCTATTTCAAGCATCAACGCATTTTGCGCTGGCGTGAGATTGATTATCTCAGGGAAAATCACACGCTGCGAAATAATGTTTTCTCCATTGCGTTGAGCAATGTAATTGTCGTATAGAATGCGTATGTGCGCCCTATGTTGGTCGATAATCATCACCCCATCTTCAACAGGCGAAATAATATATTTCCCGTTAACCTGCATACATTTGCCCGTTGACGAGAACAGAGGCTTTTCTTCGGGTTGCACTTCATTTATGATTTCTTGTCCGCTTATCATGTCATATACGCCTCCCGAAGGTTCTGAATCTTGGTCGTTAGCCTTGCTTTGATTGAAATTATCATAGAGCTTTTGCCAATCGGAATACGACGAGCTGTTTGCTCCTTTCGAAGCATTTGCCCCTGACGACTTAAACGGGTTATAATTAGGGTCGACACCAATTGCCGGCGTCGACACATTTGTGTTAGTGTTAAATATCGGGATTGACGGAGCGTCTTCATTGTCAAAATCGATTGACGGAACAACACTAAAACGCCCCAATGCTTCTTTTACTGCAGCAGAAAGAATTTGCCAAATAGGACCTTCGTTTTCAAACTTAATTTCGTTTTTTGTTGGATGAATATTTACGTCAATCGATTGAGGGTCAACCGTAAAATTCAAGAAATAATTAGGCTGACTGTCATTCGAAATCAACTGTTCGTAACACGACACAATCGATTTATGAAAATAAGGATGGCGCATGTGTCGGCCGTTAACAAACAGAAATTGCAAATAATTCCGCTTCCTTGCACCTTCTGGTCTTCCAATAAAACCTTCAATCTTTGCAAGCGATGTGTCGACATTCAAAGGAATCAGTTGTGTGTCTAAATTCTTTCCAAGTAGCGATGTTATTCGCATCTTGAAGCTGCCGGGCATAAGTTTATAAATGATGTTGTCGTTATGCACAAGCGTGAATTCCACTTCATTGTTAACCAAAGCAAGTTTTTCGAACTCTTTGATGATGTTGCTAAGCTCAACTTGATTCGATTTCAAAAATTTTCGGCGGGCAGGCACATTGAAAAACAAATTCTTAATCATGAAATTGCTGCCTTCAGCACATACTTCAGGCTCCTGCCCAATACATTTTGAGGCACAAATTTCGAGTTTTGTGCCAATTTGTTCACCTTTCTTGCAAGTGCGTAATTCCACCTGGGCAATTGCCGCAATAGAAGCCAATGCTTCACCACGAAAACCCATGGTGTGCAAATTAAACAAGTCGGCAGCCTGGCGAATCTTTGAGGTGCTATGTCGTTCAAACGCAAGACGAGCATCGGTGTCGCTCATGCCACTACCGTTGTCAATAACTTGTATTAGCGTTCTTCCAGCTTCTTTTAAGATAATCTGAATGCTTGTGGCACCGGCGTCAACAGCATTTTCAACAAGCTCTTTAATCACCGATGCCGGACGTTGAATAACCTCGCCTGCGGCAATCTGGTTTGCCACAGAATCCGGTAGAAGTTTAATAATATCGCTCATTCAACCTTTTTGAATTAACTATTTAATTTGATTTTTTGCGACGTCGCGCACTCTTAACCTCTTCTTGCATTAATGAGTTCATCTCATCTTCTTTGCCAAAGATGTCCATCGACGAGTTCGGGCGTAGATTGTCATACCATTTAAAGCCCTCAAGGTAGAGGTCGGCTTTCTTTGCCAAGAACAATGGCACTGCCCTGCCTACGACATCGGGCCAAAGAGTCATTCTGTCCATTTGCTGTTTTGGCTTGAGTTTTACTACAAGAAAACTGCCTTCAGCATTAATAAGCTTGTTGTAAGTAGAGTCGTTTTCCATCGGATATGTCAAAATCAGCACATTACCGTCGGCATCCAATTGTCGCAACTCTTTGTCGAGAAAATATGCCTTCATCTTTTTGCTCGACAGCTGGTTGTAATATACATCTTCAATGTGTTCTGCAACGAATCCGAAATCGGGTAATGTTGCCCAATCAACCGCAGAATCATTTAGGTGGACATTGATTTCGTTGCCCGAAATCTGGCGTTCACCACTCCAAACAACCGAGTGGCGGTACATATTCAGTATCGAATCTTTTTCAGCAAAAGTCATCGAGTCGCATACGCCTTGAACGTCATGCCTATAGAATCGCACTCTGTTGTATGCCAGCAGCACTCTCAGAGAATCGCTGTCGAGATAAGTCCGCAAAGTGTCGCCATGCAGGTGAAGCGTGTCGCCCTGCGAAAATTCTCTTGCTCGAGCACGACCTGTGCAAAACGAAACATTCTCTTTTTCGTTATGAAATCCGTAATCACCATCTAAAATTGAACTTCTTACAGAGTCAGTAAGGATTATGTTGCCATAGGCTTCGCCTTTACCTGTAGTACGGTCATAGAATAATGTGTCACCAGTAATCGTCTGTCCGTTTTTTGTAACAATCAACGAACGGTCGAAAAGCTGGCTATTCTCAATTTCGGTGTTATACCATCCCTTTCGGCTGTAAATGATGTTGCTGTCCGATACGATTGTAGTTTTGCCCAGAATGTCAGCAATGTGGCTCGACGTGTTGTAGTGTAGTGTGTCGGTCGACATCACATATTTTTCATTCACCAATTCCACATCGTAAAGAAACTCGGCATTCTTGGTGTTAGGCTCATATTGACCGTATACCGACGATAATTCGTTTTGCGAATCAACAATCTTTCCACCTTCAAAATAATAGCCATAGTTGTTTCGCATATCATAGTCGAGGCTATCGGTATAAAGCGTCACGTCGCGGTTAATCATTCTCACATTATAGCGCAGTTGTGCCAATTCGTCCTGACCGCTATAATAAAGCACATCGGCATAAACAAAGAGCGTGTCGCCTTGTTGCATCTTCACATGCCCGAAGGCATCAAGCGAGTTTGACGATTCGTAGAAATATGCGCTGTCGCACCACATAAACATTCCGCCTTTTCGAAATTTCACGTTGCCGCGGAGAATTTGATAATCGGGATTAATACTATAGTCGGCAGCAAGCACATCGGCATTTTCAAGGAAAATCTTGTTCTTTTGATATCGGTTTGCCGATGGTATTTGTGGCTTAATAGCTGCCTTCATGGCATTGTTTATGCGTTGTGGCTTGCGAGCTTTGATGGTGGTGGTGGCTGGCATTTTATGATCGCCCGTTTTGTTTTGAGCCCATGCCACACCCCCGAAAAGATTGTCGCATAAATTAATTGCCAAAAGGCATAAGACTCCTAAGAGAATCTTATGCCCAAAATGGTTAGTTATTTTGAAGTAATTTGGTTTCACTAAAATAGACTAAATGATAGCAATCTGAATTATTTTCCCCATTGATATTGAAACTCGCAATCACGCCAGCCCTCTTCAATTCTGACGTAGGTGTTCTTTTGCTTGTTCTTTATCCAATCGGCAATAATTTGTTGTTTCTTACTGTTTTCATACATGCTCTTCACCGTTTGATAGTCTTCAGCCAAATCGGCTTTATGACCTTCTATGCGGCGAGTAAGTTGTACAATGGCAACCGTTTCGCGGTTGGTTTTTGGGTTCATCATCACAAATGCTTTTGAAATATCACCCACTTCCATCTTGTCGACAAGCTTGCCAATTTCCGGATTAAGCTCCGACATCTCAAATTTCGACGACATCGTTTTCTCATTTGTCATGATGCCTTTGTTGAGTTTTGTATCCTTGTCCTGCGACACATAGAAAGCAGCTTCATCAAACGATATTTTCTTGTCGATAATTTTTTCACGAATCGAGTCTAATTGATTAATTGCATTTGTCAAGTCTTTGTCCGACACTTTTGGGCGCAAAAGAATGTGACGGGTGTTCACCCGGTCACCACGCTTCTCAATCAGCTGAATAATGTGGAAACCGGCATCAGTTTCAACAATTTTCGACACCTTCTTGGTATCGTTAAGGTTGAACGCCACGTTGGCATATTCGGGGAAAAGGTCGGTTTTACCCATGAATCCGATTTCTCCACCGTAAACCGAGCTGCCGTCTTCGGAATATAAAATAGCCAAAGTAGAGAACTCGCTTTCGCCATTGTTCACTTTGTTGGTGTAGTCACGCAATCGGGCTTTCACTTCGTCGATTTCTTGTTGTGGAATCACCGGATTAAGTGTGATAATTTTCACTTCAACCTGAAGCGGAATGTATGGGAGCGAATCCTTTGGGAGCGAATTAAAATACTTGCGAACATCGGCTGGTGTTGGCTTCACATCTTTTGTGAGTTTGCTTTGCACCTCTTGAATAGTTGCCTGGTCACGAACCATATTGATGGTTTGCTCACGCAATTCGGGCAACGGCTTGCGGAAGTATTCTTCCACTTTCTCCTTCGAACCAAGGTTGTTGATGAAGTAATTAATTCGGTGAAGAAAAAGCTTATCGATGGCAATACGTTCAGGAATCACACAATATGGGTTGCCCGTAAGTGGTGTCCGTTCATATTGCAATTGCATATACTGTTCTTCTATTTCTGATTTAAATATTGGCTCGTCGCCAACTACCCACGCAACCTCTTCTGCTACATTGTTCTGTGCATATCCGCTCAATGCAAGGATGGCAAGGGCAAAGAATGTTTTAATTTTAAGTTTCACTGTATTCTTCTATTTTAATTATAAATACAAATTTCACTATTTTTTGTCAATCGTCAAAATACAATCGGCATTAATACCATTAATGAAAACATTTTTAACTAAATCGAAGTGCAATGCAATCAATTTTTACCAATAAAACAAATTATCCTGCAATCATAGAATGCAGGATAATTGAATAATGCTTGTGAAATTAATGTATTCAGCTCGAAAGATGTTCCATTTAGGTTACTCTTTCACTTGCTTCAACACTTTCTTATTGATTACCACTGGATATTTCTTTTTCAAATCGTTCACCCATTGCTTTTCAAGTTCGGCTTGATAGTCGCCAAGCACCTGAATCTTAACATCGGTGTAGTTTTCAGGAGCATCCAACATGTGTCCTTCATAAATAAAACTTGAAGCATAGCGTTTGCTGGTTGGCTTGACTCCGCTGCCAAACACTTCGTAATCTACCAATTCGTTTTCGCCTTTCGACACTAACACGTTTTCAACATTCACTTGCTTCTTGTATTTCTCCTTCAAATCGGCAAACTTGTTTTTGTTGTCGGCATTTGATGCAAAAAACGCTTTCGCTTCGGCTTTAATTGAATCGTTGATGGTGAGAACAATGGTTGCCTTATACTTTGGTTCGTTCCACACGTAATTGCCTCGATGCTCGTTAAAGTATTTCTCAATTGCTTCGGTGTTCTTTGTCGCGCCATCCCAAATGCGGCGATTGCTCACCTCAAATAGCAACATTCCATCATGATATTCGTTAATGAGATTTCGGAAATTAGAGTCGGTAGCATAAAGCCCTTCAACATATTTTTCTTGCAATCGTTTTTCGGCAAACATGTTTAATGCCGAATTTATTACGTTCTTCTTGCCTTGAACCGAAATGTTCTTACCAGTCTTTAGCGTTTTCGTTATTTCGCTCAATTTATAGGTTTGCTTGCCAATGCAAAATGCATCGAATTCCGACTCCTTGACCGACTTGAAGAACAGGCTGTCGTTTCCATTCGATTTAGCAATAAGCTTATCAAGGCAAAAATCAAGTTCTGGATTGACTTTAAATCCAAGCTCTTTCTTAATTGTCTCCAGCTTAGCTTTTCTGCCCATAGTGCCACGTTCGTCATTGGCAAACATGCCAACTATTTGTGCCTCGTATTCCTCAAATGAACCAAGAGGTTTGCTGGCAAGTTTCTTTACAATATGTACGCCATATCGGGTGGAGAATGGTTTCGATATCTCGCCGTCCTTCAAGTCGAACGCTACGTTCTCAAATTCCTCCACCATCTCTTTGCAGCCAAACCAAGGCAGCTTGCCGCCATTCTTTGCCGATGCATGGTCTTCCGATTCTTTTCTCGCTGCATCTTCGAAGTTTGCTCCGCCAACAACAGCATCGTAAATCGAATCCACCTTGTTATACACCACTGCTTTCATTTCATCAGTGGCATTGCGTGGGTATAACTTCAAGATGTGCTCAACAAGCACTTTCCCCCTATCGGCACGTTCGTCGTTTACCTTAATAATATGCCAACCGTATTGGCTGCAAAATGGCTCCGATATCTTTCCAACAGGAGTGGAAAAGGCCACTTTCTCAAATTCGTATGGCAGCATGCCCACCTTGATGAAACCCATTTCACCTTTAGTCCTTTTTGCAGCACGCTCCTCCGAACAATTTACCGCCAAGGCCTGAAAGTCTTCGCCATTAATTAAACACTGATAAATGCTATCTACTTTGTGTTTCTTTTCTTCCTGCATCTTTTTGTCAGTGCCTAAATTGACAAAAATATTTGAGACATTAACATTGCGCTTCATCATTTCGTAGCACTCGAGAGCAAGACGCTGGGTCACCTCTTTATCCTCAAAATATGGCGACGACAAATCGCGTTTATATCCCTCAAACTCGGTGACAAACGATTTTGCCGTATCAAGTTTCAGTTCCTCCGCCTCAGCTACTTTAAGTTTATAGGTGACGAAACGGTCAACATACTGTTCAATTGTTTCTTTTTCAAGCTGTTGTTTATTGTTTTTTTTGTAGAGATACTCAAATTCCGACAATTTGATATCCTTCCCATTAATCCTCATTATAACGGGGTCTTTTGCCGCAAAGGCAAACAATGCTGTGCATAACAAAGCACCAACAAACAATTTCTTCCTCATTACCACTTGTGTTAATATGATAAGTATACGAATTTATAACGAAGAATTATGGATAAAATTATAGCAGCCTGTAAATTTTCCTTTATCAAGGGAAAAACAAGCTGCTATAAAAAGTATATATGAAACAAAATTTTTATCCTCTACTATAGTTCGGAGCCTCGCTGGTGATTGCTACATCGTGAGGGTGGCTTTCTTGCATACCTGCATTTGTAATCTTAACAAATTGGGCATTGTGCAAATCTTTGATAGTATGTGCACCGCAATATCCCATACCAGCGCGCAATCCGCCAAGCATCTGATAAGCAACCTCGTATAATGTACCCTTATAAGGAACTCGTGCAGCGATGCCTTCCGGAACAAGTTTCTTATTGTCAGAAACATTGCCTTGGAAATAACGGTCTTTCGAGCCTTTTTCCATAGCTTCAAGCGAACCCATACCACGATATGATTTAAACTTACGTCCGTTGAAGATAATTGTTTCGCCCGGCGATTCTTCAACACCGGCAAATATGCCGCCCAACATCACTGAATAAGCACCGGCTGCAAGCGCCTTTACAATGTCGCCCGAATATCTAATACCGCCATCGGCAATCAATGGAACTCCCGTGCCTTCAAGTGCTTTTGCAACATCGTATACAGCCGACAATTGCGGTACACCGATGCCAGCAATGATGCGAGTGGTGCATATTGAACCCGGGCCAATGCCCACCTTAACACCGTCAGCACCGTTCTCTACGAGATATTTGGCTGCTTCGCCTGTAGCAATGTTGCCAACAACAACATCAACTTGAGGGAATGCTTCCTTAACCTGACGCAAAACATTTACAACACCTTTGGTGTGCCCATGTGCAGTGTCAATTACAAGAGCGTCAACACCAGCTTCAACGAGTGCTTTGGCACGGACCATCGAATCGGCAGTAACACCAATTCCGGCTGCCACACGCAATCGGCCAAGCGAATCCTTTGCAGCATTTGGTTTATCTTTTGCTTTTGTAATGTCTTTGTAAGTAACCAATCCCACGAGTCGACCATTTTTGTCAACAACCGGCAGCTTTTCAATTTTGTGGTTTTGGAGAATATCGGCAGCCTCTTCAAGATTGGTTGATTGACTTGTAGTCACCAAATCATCTTTTGTCATGACCTCATCGATGATTCTTGTGAGATTGCGTTCGAAACGAAGGTCGCGATTTGTTACAATACCAACAAGTTTTTTGTCGTCGTCAACAACAGGAATGCCACCTATGCGATACTCGTGCATCATGTTCAACGCATCTTGAACAGTAGAACCACGCTTGATTGTGACAGGGTCGTAAATCATGCCATTCTCAGCTCGCTTCACTGCATGCACCTGACGGGCCTGTTCTTCAATAGGCATGTTTTTGTGAATCACACCTATACCACCTTCGCGAGCAATGGCAATTGCCATCTGCGATTCGGTGACAGTGTCCATAGCAGCCGAGATTAATGGCACGTTCAGTGTGATGTTTCTTGAAAACTTGGTTGTCAAGTTAACTTGATTTGGCAATACCTCAGAATAGGCTGGTATTAATAGCACATCATCGAAGGTTACTCCTTCCATTTTAACACGATCTTCAATAAAAGACATATAGTAGAATTTTTTAATTTGCCTTACGGCGTTATTAATAATTTCAATGCTTTACTATGCTCAGAAAACCGCTAAATGCAATAAAATTTGGTTGCATCGTGAGCGATGTTATTTTTATTGCATACAAAATTACAAAAAAATTGTGATATACAGCATATTTTTGCGATTACGATTGCCAAAAAACTTGCCATTACCTCTCCGGCGAATTGTCAATTGCCATTTTCGCTGATGAATTTAAGGTGAACCAATCGAATCTCATCCTCCGAGAATACTTTGCCCCACTCTTGGTATGCTGCATTTATGTCGTCTTTCTCGCAGTTGCGGAAATAGTCTGCCAAATCTTCAACATCGTCTTCATCAATAATCTGATTGATGTAGTAATCAATATTAATCTTCGTTCCAGAGTAGACAATCGATTCAATTTCATCAATCAACTCCGAGAATTTCAGTTGCAACGAATCGGCAAGTGTGTCAAGTTGGATTTGCTTATCAATACCTTTAATAATATCCACCTTCTTTACACTGCGCTTGGCCACCATCTTCACACGGAAATCAAGCGGCCGCTCAATCTCGTTCTCCTCGACATGATGAGCTATGAGTTCAATAAAATCTTTTCCATAACGGTTTGCCTTTCCTTCACCCACACCTGGGATATTTTGCAACTCTTCTATTGTAATCGGGTAAGTTGTTGCCATCGCTTCAAGCGAATTGTCTTGAAAAATAACATAAGGAGGCAGATTGACCTTCTTTGCAATCTTCTTTCTCAGGTCCTTAAGCATGGCAAACAACTCAGGGTCGAGTGCACTTGCTCCGCCGGAATGCGATTCTGATTCCATATCGATGTCGCTGAAATCGCGGTCTTCAACAATTTTAAACGATTTAGGCTTTGCCAAATACTCTTTTCCAAGTTTTGTGACTTTCAAAACACCATAATTTTCGATGTTCTTCTCAAGCAATCCTTCAATTACGGCCTGGTTGATTATAGCATTCAAGAATTTGGGGTCGCTCGACGCTTCACTTCCGTATTGTTCAAGGTCCTCGTCAATTGAATTTTCAACAGGCTTGCCAAGCAAAACCTTAATAACGTAATCCGATTTACGTTTTTCTTTTAAAGCTAATACGGTTTCAATAATTGCACACAGTTCATCTGAAGCCTCAATGCGCTTACGAGGATGCTTACAATTGTCGCAATTTCCACAATAGTCGCCTTTGAAATTTTCTCCAAAATAGTGCAACAAAGTCTTTCTGCGACAAACCGACGATTCGGCATAAGCAGCAGTTTCGATGAGCAGTTGTTTGCCTATTTCCTGCTCATTGGCAGGTTTGCTCTGCATAAATTTTTCAAGCTTCTTTAAGTCGGCTTTTGTGTAGAATGTGATGCATTCACCTTCGCCACCGTCGCGCCCTGCACGCCCGGTTTCTTGATAATAGCCTTCAAGACTCTTTGGTATATCGTAATGTATTACAAAGCGCACATCCGGTTTGTCGATGCCCATGCCAAAAGCAATAGTTGCCACTATCACATCAACTTTTTCAAGAAGAAACGCATCTTGATTTTCAGTTCGAGTAGTGCTGTCCATGCCGGCATGGTATGGCAAAGCCTTAATGTCGTTCACACAAAGCGTTTCGGCAAGCTCTTCAACTTTCTTGCGGCTAAGACAATAGATTATCCCCGATTTGCCCGGACGAGATTTTATATAACGTATAATCTCTTTGTCGACTTCTTTTGTTTTTGGGCGCACCTCATAATAAAGGTTCGGGCGATTAAACGACGATTTGAACACTGTAACGTCGGTCATGCCCAAATTTTTTTGTATGTCGTGCTGCACTTTTGGCGTTGCTGTAGCGGTGAGTGCAATCACTGGACGCGCTCCTATTTCGTTTATTTTAGGACGAATGTTGCGATACTCAGGGCGAAAATCATGCCCCCATTCCGAAATGCAATGGGCTTCGTCCACTGCAAAAAACGAAATCTTAACAGTCTTCAAGAACTCTATGTTTTCATCCTTGGTTAATGATTCTGGAGCAACATATAGCAATTTTGTTATGCCAGACCGAACATTTTCCTTCACTTCGGTGATTGCCTCACGCGAAAGAGAGGAATTTAGGAAATGAGCAATGCCATCGTCTTCGCTATAATTTCTCATAGCGTCGACTTGATTCTTCATTAGGGCAATTAGTGGAGAAATCACGATTGCAGTTCCCTCCATGAGCAATGCAGGCAACTGATAGCACAAAGATTTCCCTCCGCCTGTTGGCATAAGCACAAAGGTGTCACGTTCTGCTATAAGGTTCTCAATTATCGCCTCTTGATTACCTTTAAATTTGTCAAATCCGAAATGTTTCTTTAACTCGGATACGAGCAGTTTGTTGTTGGCCATGGTCTATCTATGTGATTTTACCGGTTTGATTTATACAAATATAAAATAAAGACCCCAAAAACACAAGTTTTGGGGTCTAAATATTTATCTAATATGATATTTTTTTCAATTTGTTCAATTAATCATGGTTGAACATTTCAAAATTTGCCTTTTCGAGTTGCTTTTGTGCATAATCTCTTTTCACCACATACGACTTCTTTTTTGTTGAAGGCATTTCGTACATTGCATCAATCATTATGGTTTCAACAATCGAACGCAATCCACGAGCACCAAGCTTGTATTCAATGGCTTTGTCAACAATAAAATCAAGTGTGTCATCGTCGAACGTGAGTTTTATGCCATCCATGCCAAACAGCTTCTCATACTGTTTTGTTATTGCATTCTTTGGTTCAGTGAGAATTCTGCGCAATGCATCTCTGTCGAGAGGCTCAAGATTTGTGAGGATAGGCAAACGTCCAATAATTTCCGGAATTAAACCATAAGACTTTAAATCTTGCGGCGCAACATAATGCAATAGTTTTTCACGTTCCACCTTGCTCTTGGCACTGCTTGCCGAATTATATCCTACGACATGCGTGTTTAAGCGAAGGGCTATTTTGCGTTCAATGCCTTCGAAGGCGCCACCACATATAAATAATATGTTTTTGGTGTCAACAGCAATCATTTTCTGGTCGGGGTGTTTACGTCCGCCTTGTGGCGGAACATTAACCACCGAACCCTCAAGGAGTTTAAGCAACCCTTGCTGAACACCTTCGCCGCTCACGTCGCGCGTGATTGACGGATTGTCGCCTTTTCGCGCAATCTTATCTATTTCGTCGATAAACACTATACCCTTTTGCGCCAACTCAACATTATAGTCACACGCCTGAAGCAATCGCGTGAGCAGGCTCTCGATGTCTTCACCAACATAACCCGCTTCGGTAAGAACCGTTGCATCGACAATCGCAAACGGAACTTTCAGCAATTTGGCAATCGTCTTTGCAAGTAATGTCTTGCCGGTTCCAGTAGGACCAACAATGATGATGTTCGATTTTTCGATTTCAACATCGTCAACAGCCTGGTTCAAACGCTTATAGTGATTATACACCGCTACCGACAGATACTTTTTTGCACTATCTTGACCAATAACATATTGGTTAAAATAATCGTTAATTTCTTTCGGGGTGGGTATATCCTTTAGGCTTTCGCTAACAGCATTCGCAGCTGTTTTGCGAGATTTTGCAAGGTATTCATGGGCGAGTTCATTAGCTTGCTCGGCACAGTCGTTGCAAATGCAACCATTAAGTCCGGGCATAATCAAATCCACTTCACTTGCACCTCTGCCACAGAAACTGCAATGCAGTTCTTCGTCGTTTTTCCTTTTCATGCTTAGCCGATTGTACGCTCCAGAACTTGGTCAATCATACCGTATTCCACTGCTTCTGCCGATGTCATCCAGTGGTCACGGTCAGAATCTTTTTCGATTCTCTCGATTGGTTGACCCGAATGGTTAGCAATGATTGTATACAGCTCATTCTTCAGCTTCAATATCTCACGGGCTGTGATTTCAATATCGCTTGCCTGACCTTGAACACCGCCAAGTGGCTGATGAATCATAATTCGCGAATGCTTAAGAGCAAAACGCTTGCCCTTTTCACCTGCAACCATAAGCACGGCAGCCATTGAAGCAGCCATCCCGGTGCAAATAGTTGACACGTTGCTTTGAATATATTGCATGGTGTCGTAGACGCCCAAACCAGCGTAAACCGAACCGCCAGGTGAGTTAATATAGATTGAAACATCCTTTCCAGGTTCTGCAGAGTCGAGATATAGCAATTGCGCTTGAATGACATTTGCTGTATAATCATCGATCTGAGTGCCTAAAAATATAATACGGTCCATCATCAGGCGTGAAAACACATCCATTTGAGCAACATTCAACTGGCGTTCCTCGATGATGGTAGGGTTAATATAACTGCTTGTGATGTTGGCATATTGGTCCAATGCCAATCCGTTCATTCCGAGATGCTTTACTGCGTAATCTCTAAAATCATTCTTCATATAGTGTAGAGTATTATTATTTCACAATTTAAAATTACAAAAATTTTGCCAAAACTGTCAGCTATAAGCGAAAAATATAAAATTATGGAGCAATATCGCCAAGAATTGACGTTATTGCCCCATATTTATTATTCTTTCAATAGATTATTCAGCTGACTCAAAAAGGGCGTTGAACTCCTTGATGGTAACAGTCTTGTTGTCGACCTTTGCAGTGTTCTGGATATATGCATAAATCTTATCGTCAACTGCACGGTTTGCAAGGTCGCGACGATATTCTTGTTTCTGACATATTTCCTTTGCTTGGCGTTCAATCACTTCTTCAGGAGCATTGAAGATGCCGTATTGAGTGAATTGTTGCGAAACAACAAGTTTAGCCAACTTGAGGATATCTTCTTCGTCAACCTTTACTTCGCCGGCTTGAGCAATCTTATCCTTTGCCAATTGCCAAATAAGTTGTGGCTTCATCTTTGGATAGTCTTCCTCGATTTTCTCAGGAGTATTCTTTTCGTCGCGGCTTGCAAAGAACTTCTTAAGGAAAGCATCAGGCAATTCCAAATCGCCCACATGCGATACGATAGCATTTTGAGCGTCGACGGTGAATCGATAGTTGCTGTCACCCTTCAACGAAACAGCGATGTCTTCCTTCAACTTAGCCTTAAATTCTTCTTCGGTCTTCACGGTATCCTTACCAAATGCCATATCAAAGAATTCTTGGCCGAGTTCGGCTGGTTGATTAACCAAAATATCGGTGATGGTCATCTTGAAATTGCTTTGAACATTTGCCTTGTCGCGTTCGAGGTTAAGCATCGAACCAAGTTCGCCAAGGTTGCCATCGCAAGTAGCAGCAGGGTTAAACACAACTTCTTCGCCTACTTTCTTGCCAGCGAACTTTGCCTTTTCATCGTCATTCTTGAAATACTTAGGGCTAACCATTGTGCTTTCAACTTTGATGCCGTCTTCTTTTTCGCTGCCATCTTCGTTGAGCTCTACCATCGAACCTTTCACAATTGCATCTTCATTAACTTCTTCGCCCGACACTTGTTTGCCATAACGCTTGCGCAGCGATTGAGCTTGGTTCTCATACATCTCGTCGTCAACTTCGATGTTGTAATAAGGGATTTCAACCGACTTCAAGTCAACGTCGAATTCAGGAGCAAGGCCCACTTCGAATTTAAAGACAAAATCCTTTGCATCTTCGAAATTGAAAACCGAATCATCCGAAATAATAGGTTCTCCCAAAATGTGCAAATTGTTCTCGTGTATGTATTTTGTGAGTTGTTCGCCAATCTCGTCGTTAACAACTTCGGCAAGCACCTGCTTGCCATAGAATTTCTTCAACAGGCTCAATGGAGTGTGGCCGGGACGGAATCCTTTGATTGGGCGCTTTTGACCAATAGTCTTAAGTTCTTTATTTACCTTTTCGGCATAATCAGATTCTGCGAGTGTGATTGTGATAATGCCATCTACATTACCGTTCTTTTCGAAATTTACATTCATTTTTGAGAAGATATTATTTAAATATACAATTAATTCTATTTTTCATAAGGTGCTTTCACACCAAATCGGGTGCAAAATTACAACTATTTGTTGCGTTTAACAAATTTAGAATTATTTTTTTTGTTTTATTAAGCCGCTTTTGGCTAGAATTTGACTTAATAGCATCTGAGATAACAATAAAGGCACTTCAACAAAATATCGAAGTGCCTTATATAATAATGTGGAATAGTACTATAAAATTACCAAATCACCACTCTGTCGGCAGGTGCAAGATACATATTATCGCCTTCCTTGATACTGAATGCCTTGAAGAATGTGTCGATGTTGCGGAGCGAACCATTCACACGCCATTTGCCAAGTGAGTGAACATCAATTTTTGTTCGGCGCAGAATCTCTTGTTCGGTGATGTTGGCAGCCCACACATTGGCATAGCTCAAGTAGAAGCGTTGGTCGGGTGTGAATCCGTCAATTTTCTCTTGCGATTTGCCTTGGTCGGTTTTCTTGAATGCAGTATACGATACTCTCAAGCCGCCTTGGTCGGCAATGTTTTCGCCAAGAGTATAAGTGCCGTTTGCATGAGTGTCGCCAAGTACTATGATTTTATTGAATTGTTCTACAAGCACTTGAGTTTTCAATTTAAACTTGTCGGCGTCTTCTTGCGTCCACCAGTCAGTCATGTTTCCATTTTGGTCGAAGTTGCGTCCTTGGTCATCAAATCCATGGGTCATCTCGTGTCCTATAACCACGCCAATTGCACCATAGTTGCTTGCATCGTCGGCTTCGGGGTCGAAATATGGAGCTTGAAGGATGCCTGCAGGGAAGCAAATCTCGTTAGTTGTGGGGTTGTAATAGGCGTTAACAGTTTGCGGAGTCATGCCCCATTCGTCACGGTCAACCGGTTTGCCATACTTCGAAAGCGAATAAGCAGTTTCGAATGCCATTGCACGCTTAATGTTTTCCCAATACGACAATGTTGGGTCGATGTCAATACCCGAATAATCTCTCCACTTGTCAGGGTAGCCAATCTTTACGCTGAAGCTGTTAAGTTTCACAAGGGCATTTACTTTGGTTTTGTCGCTCATCCAATCGAGGTTAGCAATATGCTCAGCAAGTGCCACCTTGAGGTTGTTCACCAACTTCAACATTTTTTCTTTCGATGATGCTGGGAAATATTTATTAACGTACAATTCACCAACAGCTTCGCCGAGCACCGAATTGGGCACGCTCAAGGCGCGTTTCCAACGTGGTTGTTGCTGTGTCTTTCCCGACATAACATGCGAGAACATCTCGAAGTTGGCATCAACAAATTTGTCGCTCAAATAAGACGACGCCGAACTGACGATGTTATACGACAAGTAATCACGGATTTCTTTGTCGCTAAGCGTGCTCATAAGTTCGTCGACCTTTGCCAGAGCCTTAGGTTCGGTTATGCACACTTTGTCGACACCCTGCAATCCCATGTCGTTGAAATATTGTGCCCATGCAATATGAGGGAAGTCGGAAGTAGCTTTTGCAATATCATAAATGTTGTACATGCGCGAAATGTCGCGGCTTTCTTCGCGAGTCATTGTCACCTTTGCCACTTCGGTTTCAATCTTCAATACAGTCTTTGCAACTTGCTTAGCAGCCGATTTCTTATAACCGGCAAGTTCCATGACAGTCTTGATATATTCAATATAAGCATTGCGAATCTTGGTGCTGTTTTCGTCGTTCTCAAGGTAATAATCTCTGTCGCCAAGACTCAAGCTCGCTTGTGAAGCATACACAATGTTCATATCGGAATTCTGAAGGTCCGACATTACAAATATCCCAAAGAACGCATTGCTGATGCCTTTGTGCATCCACACCAACGTGTTCAGCAAGTCGGCACGTTCCATCGATTGCACTTTTGCCAAATCGGCTGCAATAGGTTTAGCGGCTTCTTCATTCAAGCGTACGCTGTCCATGCCCAACTTAAACAAGTCGTTCACCTTCTGTCCCACACTACCCTTTTCGTGCTTGGTCTTGTCGAGATTCAAAATCAAGTCCTTAATTTGTGTGCGATTGTTTTCAGCCAATTCATCGAATGTGCCATAACGCGAATACTGTGGGTCTAATGGATTGTTTTTCTGCCATCCTCCAGTGGCATATTGATAGAAATCCTCGCCCGGAGCAACGGTCAAATCAAGGTTTGCCTTGTCAACTCCACCTTTTACATTATCACCTGCATTCATTGTTAATGTAGACATAAAAGCTAATGATAAAACTGATAATTTAAACTTATTCATCATTAATTATTTTGTTAGAATTACACTTTTTTCTGTTTGTTTTAATCACATTCAAGTTTTTCGAGTTCTTCCGAAGCGATTTCCCACTCACTCATGGTGTTTTCGAGTTTCTTTTGAACCTCGGCATGTTTTTGATAAATATCGGTCGACGCATCGGTGGCGCCGTTTGCCAAAACATCTTCGATTGATTTAATTTCTGATTCGAATTTCTCAATCATTGCCTCCAATTCCGAAACCCTCTTGCGTGCCTGACGCACAATCTTGTCATGTTCCTTTTGCTCGAAATATGAGCGTTTCGACTCGCTGATTGCTTTTTCATGACCATTAGCAGAAGTCAAGGTTGTCATCCTCGCGTTAGCCGAATTATTCGACGTTGCGGTGGGCAGCTCAATGTCGCGCAGACTTTCAAGATTTTTCGACTGCAAAAAATCATAAATGCCACCCAAATGTTCTTTCACCTTTCCGTTACCAAACTCATACACCTTCGACACTAACCCATCGAGAAAATCGCGGTCGTGCGACACTATGATGGCAGTTCCGTCGTATTCTTTTATGGCTTGCTTAAGCACTTCTTTTGTGGGGATGTCGAGGTGATTGGTAGGTTCGTCGAGGATGAGCAGATTGGCAGGTTCAAGCAACAGCTTAATCATTGCCAAACGTGATTTTTCGCCACCCGAAAGCACCTTTACAAATTTTTCAGACGCATCACCGCCAAAGCGAAATGCACCCAAAATGTCGTTGATGCGAGTGCGAATATCGCCCACAGCCACGCGGTCGATAGTGTCGAATACCGTAATGTTTTGGTCAAGCAACTGAGCTTGATTCTGGGCAAAATATCCAATTTTTACATTATGTCCAAGTTTCAGCATTCCTCCATACTGAATCTCATTCATAATGCACTTTACAAGCGTAGACTTTCCTTCGCCGTTCTTGCCAACAAAAGCCACCTTTTCGCCTCGGCGCAATGTGAATGTCACTGAGTCGAACACTTTGTGGTCGCCATAATATTTTTCAACATCTTCAGCAATAATAGGATAATCACCCGAACGTGGTGCTGGCGGGAATTTCAAGTTAATCCGTGAGTTGTCCACCTGGTCAACTTCAATGCGCTCAATCTTCGACAACTGCTTGATGCGGCTTTGCACCTGAACCGATTTGGTGGGTTTATACCTGAATCTTTCAATGAAAGCCTCAGTGTCTTGAATCATTTTCTGCTGATTCTGATATGCTCGCATTTGTTGCTCAATTCGTTCCTTACGCAAGTCCAAGAATTTTGAATAATTCACTGCATAATCATAAATCTTCCCCAATGATATCTCGATGGTGCGATTTGTAACATTATCAATGAAAGCCTTGTCGTGCGAAACGAGCACAACCGTATTACCTTTAGTTTTTATGAAATTTTCGAGCCATTGAATTGACTCAATATCCAAATGGTTGGTAGGTTCGTCAAGCAGGAGTACATCAGGTTTGAGCAGCAGCAACTTAGCCAATTCAATGCGCATACGCCAACCGCCGCTAAACTCACTTGTGTGGCGCTCAAAGTCGGAGCGCTTAAAGCCCAAACCCACCAGAGTTCTTTCCATTTCAGCCTCTCCGTTGTCCGACTGATACATGATTTGAAGTTCGGTGTAATGCGAAAGACGCTCCAAAAGGTTTTGATATTCTTCGCTTTCGTAGTCAGTGCGATTCGAAATCTCAGCATTAAGGCTTTCAATCTTTCGGTCAACCTCCTTTATGTGGCTGAATGCTTCGCTCACCTCGTCTTTCAACGATTTGGTATCGGCAAGCAACATCTGCTGTGGCAGATAGCCTATAGTTATGTCGTTTGGTTTCGACACACTCCCGCTGGTTGGTGATTGCAATCCTGCTATTATCTTTAGCATGGTCGACTTGCCGGCACCGTTTCTGCCCACAAGAGCAATCCTGTCACGTTTGTTAATAACGAAAGTGACATTGTCGAACAACGATTTGCTGCTGAATTCAACTGATAAATTCTGTATTGATATCATCTGATAATATCCATTTTCGAAAATTGTATGCAAAAATACAACATATTATGCGAATTCTTTCACTTTTAAATAATAATAAAACTAAAGACAAGTGGCAAATTGCAACATTTTTAGTATTTTTGTAATAATTATCACGATACTTGTGTACCCGTATAAATAGAAAAGATGGATTTTAAATTACATTCCGATTATAAGCCTACTGGCGACCAGCCCAATGCAATTAGGGAATTGACCGAAGGAGTCAATAATGGCGTGCCATATCAGACCCTTTTGGGAGTGACTGGCTCCGGAAAGACTTTCACTATGGCAAATGTAATTGCAAATACCAATAAGCCCACTCTTATATTGTCGCACAACAAGACGTTAGCTGCACAACTATATGCCGAATTCAAGGCTTTTTTCCCAGAAAACTCGGTGCATTATTTCGTTTCGTATTACGATTATTATCAACCCGAAGCTTATATTCCATCAACCGACAAATACATCGAGAAGGATTTAGCCATTAACGAAGAAATCGACCGATTGCGTTTAGCCACCACGGCTGCTTTGCTATCAGGACGGCGTGACATTATTGTTGTTTCATCTGTTTCTTGCATCTACGGTATGGGCAATCCTGCCGATTTCGACAGCAATGCGATATATGTTCAAGTGGGTCAAAACATTGGCAGGGACCGATTTCTGACAATGTTGGTTGATGCGCTTTACTCTCGCAGCGATGCGCAATATGTTGGTGGCACATTCCGCGTCGTTGGCGACACCGTCGACGTTTCGCTTGCTTACGAAAAGATAATGGTGCGAATAATATTCTGGGGCAATGAAATCGAATCGATACAAATACTGGATGTCGACACGCAACTGCCTACCGAAACAGTTGAAGCTTTCAAAATCTATCCGGCAAATCTGTTTGTTGCATCAAAAGAACGTGTTATCAAGGCATTAGGTCAGATATCGGTCGACTTAGGCACACAAGTAGATATGTTCTACCGCGAGGACCGCCCGGTGGAAGCTCGACGCTTAAAGGAACGTGTTGAATATGACATCGAAATGATTCGTGAAGTTGGATATTGCTCAGGAATTGAAAATTATTCAAGATATTTCGATGGACGAGAACCCGGCATGCGCCCGTTCTGCCTTCTTGACTGTTTCCCGAAAGACTTCCTGACGATAATTGACGAAAGCCATGTTACGGTACCTCAAATTCGCGGCATGTATGGCGGTGACCAGGCTCGAAAAATCAATCTTGTAAATTATGGATTCCGACTTCAAGCGGCGGTTGACAATCGCCCTCTTAAATTCGAGGAGTTTGAATCTCTCACAAATCAGGTGATATATGTAAGTGCCACTCCTGCCGATTACGAGCTGGAAAAGAGCGAAGGTGTAGTTACAGAACAAATAATCCGTCCAACCGGATTGCTTGACCCGCTTATTACAGTACGCCCTTCTCTCGGACAAATCGACGACCTGATTAACGAAATTGATATGCGCGTTAAGAAAAACGAACGCACCCTTGTGACCACTCTCACCAAACGAATGGCTGAGGAACTCACAGAGTTTCTTTTAGACCACGACCTGAGGGTGGCATACATTCACTCCGGGGTCGACACAATGGACCGCATAAAAATTTTAGACCAACTACGCTCGGGAGAAATTGACGTGCTGGTGGGCGTGAATTTGTTGCGTGAAGGCCTCGACCTTCCTGAAGTGTCGTTGGTGGCTATCATCGATGCCGACAAAGAAGGTTTCCTGCGGTCGAATCGCTCGCTTACACAAACTGCCGGACGCGCAGCTCGAAACCTGAATGGAGAAGTGATAATGTATGCCGACAAAATAACTCAATCGATGCAGCAAACCATCGACGAAACAGAGCGACGCCGTTCGCTGCAGCTTGCCTATAATGCCGAACATGGCATCACACCAAAGGCAATCATCAAGCAACGAAATTCTATAATTAGCGTCGACAACGAATTCGCAAACGCATCGCCAAATGCGACACATGGGTCTTTGCCAAAACGCAATTATCCAGCAACATCGGGCATTGATGCCGAATTCAACCCTTCAGCCGGCATTGCTGCCGACCCGGTTGTGCAATATATGAACGAGGCTGATTTGGGCAAAACAATTGAATTGATTCGCAAAAACATGATTGAAGCTGCCAAAAATATGGACTTCATTGAGGCAGCCCGGCTTCGCGATGAATTACTAAAGCTTGAGGAGCGCAAAGAGTCGATGAAATAACCACATTATTTAATTATGCCAACAACACAACACATTTATAATATAAATACTCCATCGGAGCGATGGCTACCAACTTCAAAAAAAGAGGTTGAGAAACTGGGATGGGATTATATTGATGTAATTCTGTTTTCAGGCGACGCCTACATCGACCATCCGTCGATGGGCTCAGCCGTTATTGGCCGATTCTTGCAATCGAAAGGCTATCGTGTGGCAATTGTGCCACAGCCTAATTGGCGCGACGATTTGCGCGATTTTAAAAAACTCGGCAAACCGCGTATTTGTTTCGGCATCTCGGCTGGTGCTATGGATTCGATGGTGAATCACTACACTGCCGGACGCCGACGCCGCTCTGATGATGCTTATACGCCTGACGGAAAAGCCGGTATGCGACCCGATATGCCCACAATTGTTTACTCACGCATCTTGAAAGAATTGTTCCCCGATGTGCCGGTGATTGCCGGTGGCATTGAGGCATCGCTGCGCCGAGTGTCGCATTACGACTATTGGCAAGATAAACTCATGCCATCTATTCTTGTCGACTGCCATGCCGATATGCTCATTTATGGAATGGGCGAAAAACCGATGCTCGAGATTGTTGAAGCGCTCGAGTCGGGAAATAATATAACCGACCTATGCAACATACCGCAAACTGTTGTACGGCAGCCCTTACAGGCTGTGCCTAATGCCGACACTATAAAGCAAACCGGCGATGTGATTCTTCACTCATTTGAAGAATGTTTGAGAAGCAAATTGAAACAAGCAGAGAACTTCAAGCACATCGAAGTGGAATCGAATCGGTGGTTTGGCAATGCACTATGGCAAGTGACAGGCAATGTGGCAATAAAGGTGAACCGCACAAATCCGCCACTCACCACTCCGGAAATCGATGCGTCGTTCGACTTGCCTTACACTCGCTTGCCTCACCCACGATATAACGGAAAAACAATTCCCGCATACGAAATGATTCGCCACTCGGTGAATATGCATCGAGGCTGTTTTGGCGGATGTGCTTTTTGCACCATTTCGGCACATCAAGGAAAATTCATAGCAAGCCGAAGCAAGGCGTCAATTTTACGCGAAGTGAAGCAAATCATTGCCATGGACGACTTTAAGGGCTATATTTCAGATTTAGGCGGACCGTCAGCCAATATGTATGCCATGCACGGCAACGACCTCTCGCTGTGCAAAAAGTGCGTTCGACCATCGTGCCTCCACCCAAAGCCTTGCAACAACCTTAACAACAACCACGCTCAGCTACTCGACATCTATCACGAAGTGGACCGCCTAAAAGAAATAAAAAAATCGTTCATCGGCAGCGGCGTGCGCTACGACCTTGCAATGCACAAGTGTGGCGACAAAAACATTGAGCAAATTAACCATCAATATATTGAAGAACTGATTCGCTTTCACGTTTCGGGTAGGCTTAAAGTGGCACCCGAGCACACCAACGAGGTTGTGCTGAATTTAATGAGAAAGCCTTCGTTCAATTTGTTCCGCCAGTTTAATGAGCTATTCAACACAATCAACAATCGTTACGGCTTGAACCAACAGCTCATCCCCTACTTTATTTCGTCGCATCCTGGTTGCACGCAAATGGCTATGGCTGAACTGGCAGTTGAAACAAAGCGCCTTAATTTTCACCTCGAGCAAGTGCAAGATTTCACGCCTACGCCAATGACTGTTTCAACCGAAACATACTACTGCGGCGTACACCCTTACACCTTGCAGCCTATTATAACAGCCAAGAATAAAGATGAGAAACTGGCTCAACGAAAATATTTCTTCTGGTATGACAATCAATATAAACGCGACATTTTCAACTCTTTGTCCAAGATGGGTCGCACAGATTTGATTGCTCAACTCTATCCTCATGGCATTGGCGAAATAAATAAATATTATAACGCTCAGCCTAATCGCAATAAAAAAGATAATTCAAACAAACGGTTCAACAAAAAGAACAGAAATAAAAAATAAATACCTAACATGATTATGAAACTATCATCAAAAACAATTATGGCATCAACGATTGGCTTTTTAGCAATGGCATCGTGCTCTCAAGCAAACGATGGCGAAATTGTTGAAAAACCCGACTTGAAAGTAGTAGACGGAAAGTTCACGCCTGAGATTCTCGAGGGTTTGGGGCGTGTGAGTGGCATCAGTGTTTCGCCCGAGGGTGATAAATTGCTTTATGGCGTGTCGTATGAAAACATTGCACTCAACAAAAGTAACCGCGAATTGTGGATTATGAATGCCGACGGCAGTAACCCAACGCGTCTTACAACAACAGCCTCAAGCGAACAAAACGAAACATTTATCTGCGGTGGTAAAAAAATAGCATTCATCGCGCGCGAAGGCGACAAAATGCAACTATTCACCATGGATGCCGACGGCAGCAATCGAAAATGCATTTCGGCTGTTGAAAACGGCGTTAACGGATTTGTTATTTCGCCCGACGAAACGAAAATCGCCTTTATCTCAAATGTGAAATATGGAGAAACAACTGCCGATAAACACCCCGACTTGAAAAAGTCGACAGCTCGAATCATCGACGACCTAATGTATCGTCACTGGGACGAATGGGTTACTGAGATTCCTCACACATTTATTGCCGATTTCGACGGCAAGGAATTAAAAAACATTAAAGACCTACTTGAAGGTGAGCAATTCGAAGCACCGATGAAGCCTTTTGGCGGCATCGAATCGATTGCTTGGAGCCCCGACAGCAAAAGCCTTGTTTACGTCAGCCGAAAGAAAACAGGCATGGAATACTCGCTTTCTACCAACTCCGACCTTTATAAATACGACCTTGCCAGTGGTAAAACCGCAAACCTAACCGAAGGCATGATGGGATACGACACCGACCCTGTTTTCTCACACGACGGCACCAAATTAGCATGGCTATCCATGGAACACGACGGTTATGAAAGCGACAAAAAACGAATCTTCGTTCTTGATATCACCACAAATACAAAAACCGATTTGACTGCTAATTGGGACTATAGTGTAGAGGGCTTGGCATGGAGCATCGACGACAAGTCGATTTTCTTCCTTGCACCATATCAAGGCACCATTCCAATGTTCAAAATGGATGTGAATACTCAGCAAATCGACACCGTAGCCGCCGGCGAATGCGACTATGCAGCCGTTGTTCCAGCCCTCGACAAGGTGTACACTCTGCGTCATAGCATAAGTCAACCAAATGAAATATACTCGGTAAAGCCTGGCGAAGAGCCCGTTAAACTCACCACTGTGAACGATGAAGTATTGAGTCAGCTCGACCCAATAAAAACCGAAAAACGCCTTGTGCCAACCACCGATGGCAAACTTATGACCACATGGATTGTTTATCCTCCGAAATTCGACCCTAACAAAAAGTATCCTGCTATATTGTATTGTCAAGGCGGCCCACAATCGCCAGTTAGCCAGTTCTGGTCATATCGCTGGAATCTGCGACTCATGGCTTCTAACGGTTATATCGTTATTGCTCCTAATCGACGAGGACTCCCGGGTTTCGGCACCGAATGGAATGCACAGATTTCAGGCGACTATGGAGGACAAAATATGCAAGACTATCTAAGCGCTGTCGATTATATGAAGAATGAACCATTCATCGATTCTAAACACATCGGCGCCGTTGGTGCAAGCTATGGAGGTTTTTCGGTATATTGGCTTGCAGGTCATCACGAGGGTAGATTTGCTGCATTCATTGCTCATGCCGGCATCTTCAACATCGAGAGCCAATACCTCGAGACCGAAGAAATGTGGTTTGCAAACTGGGATATGGGCGGCGCATTCTGGGATAAAGACAATGCCATTGCTCAACGCACTTTCGCAAACTCGCCACATAAGTTTGTGCAGAACTGGGATACTCCAATCATGGTCACCGTTGGCGAACTCGACTATCGCATTGTGTTCACTCAAGGCATGATGGCATTCAATGCTGCCAAGCTAAGAGGAATACCAGCTCGCTTCGTTTCATTCCCCGATGAGAACCACTGGATTCTTAAACCGCAAAACGCCATCCTTTGGCAACGCGAATTCTTTGCATGGCTCGACAAGTGGCTAAAGCCAAGTCAAGAATAAAGTCAATTACATTTATTGCTGTCCGGTAAAAGTTTTTCAAACGAAATAAATTAGGGTTGACACTTCTCACGAGGTATCAACCCTTTTGGTTATTTTTGTATTGCTAAAATA
>SFEA01000025.1 GCA_004557385.1 Bacteroidales bacterium | reverse complement strand
AAGTTGCTTACGCAGCTCCTTGTTTTCAGGCACCTCGGGCAGCTGAATGCCTTTTAGCACACTCTCCACATACAAGCCTGTACCACCACACAGCACCACGCGTTTGCCTCGTGCCCTTATGTCGTTATACGCAGCTCGATAGTCGCGAAGATATTGATATAGGTTGTATTTGTAGCCGGCGTCGCAAATGTCAATCAAGTGATAAGGCACGTCGCCATAATCCTCCAAGTCCTTGCCGGTTCCGATGTCCATACCACGATACACCTGTCGCGAATCGGCGCTAATAATCTCTGCATCGATTGCACGAGCAAGTGCCACAGCCTTTGAGGTCTTGCCTGAGGCTGTGGGTCCCGTAATCACATACAACTTGTCACTATCTGCCGTCATCTCTGTTTGCCGACCGTTTATTTTATTTCTTCAGATTGTTATTGAAAAACTCAAGCACCTTCATGTATAACGGCACACGGGTTTCGCAGCCGTTAATCGAATGATTCATATTCAAGAACACCATCATGTCGAACATCTTGTTCTGCTGAGTCATTTCAGCTGCATACTGATATGTGTTGGTGATGTGCACATTGTCGTCGGCTGTTCCTGCCATAATCAGCAGTCTACCCTTTTGCTTGCCAATGCGCTTCAATGGCGAACCCTGGTTATATCCGTTCTCGTTTTCGTTAGGCGTGCGCATAAAACGCTCGGTGTAAATCGAGTCGTAGAAACGCCAATCGGTGACCGGAGCAATTGCAACGCCGGCAGCATACGGGCTATCAGTTTGCGACATTGCCATAAGCACCTCATATCCGCCAAAACTCCAGCCCCAGATGCCAATATGCTTAGCATCGACATAGGGTTGCGACGCCATATACTTGGCAGCGGCAATTTGGTCGACAGTTTCAAGCTGACCTAACTTCATATACACAGCACTCTCAAATGCTTTGCCACGAAATCCGGTTCCGCGTCCGTCAACACACACCACAATATAGCCTTGAGTTGCAAAATACTCTTCCCAATCCACTTTCCAGCTATTCTTAACCATCTGCGAACCCGGTCCGCTATATTGCGACATAATCACCGGATAGCGCTTACTTGAATTGAATCCAAGAGGCTTAATCATATAGCCGTTGAGCATGTTGCCATCGCTTTCGAATTGGAAAAACTCGCGTTTTGGCACGTTGCTGCCAGTGTATTTCTCGGCATATTCCTCGTTTAGCTGCAAGTCGCGCACCTTTTTGCCTGTTGCCATGTTAATGACACGATACTGATTTGGAGTCTTTGCATCGCTGAAGTTCTGAATGTAATAAGCCATATTGCCGCTGAATGTGGCTGAATATGTGCCAGCGCCGTTCACAATAGTGCTTACAACACCCTTTGCATCAACCTTTGCGATTGTGCGGTCGAGCGGACTCACCTGCGTCGACTGGAAATAGAAAGTCTTGTTCAACGGATTATATCCATAATATGCAGTCACATTCCAATTGCCATTTGTAAGCTGACGCATCAGTGAACCGCTATTTGAATACTGGTAGAGATGTGTCCAACCGCTCTTTTCGCTTCGTAGCACAAAGAAATCGTCGTAATAAACCGCATTTGCCACCATCGAAAAATCAACCCAAGTATCGCTTTTTTCAGTATAGATGAGTTTTGCCACAGTAGAGCGCGGATTCACGGCATACAACGACACCTCGTTCTGATGGCGATTAAGCTTAGTCACCATCAATCGTTCAGGAGTTTTGCCATATACAATCTTAGCAACATAATCGTCCTTGGTCATTGGTATATTCATCGACTTTACGGTGCGGTTCTCAACGTCGTAGCTCAGCACGCTCACCACCGAATTGTCGCACCCAGCCTTTGGATACTTATATTCGTACATGCCCGGATAGAGTTCGTTTTCCTTGATTGGGTTGCACGCTCCGTGATACATCTGCAATGGATATGTTTTCACATTCGATTCATCCCAACGGATAAACGACAGCGTAAGGTTGTCGGGCGACCATGCCATACCATTGAGCAAATCAAGCTCTTCTTGATAAACCCAGTCGGGCACACCATTTATCACATTATTCTTTTTTCCGTCGGTAGTCACCGCCACCTGTGTGCCATAATCAAGTTTCTTGATATATATATTGTTGTCGTGCACAAAGGCAACCATGCGAGCATCGGGCGAGAAAGTGGCAATTTCTTCTCTACCGGCTTCGCTCAACTTGGTGAGTTTATTATGACGGATTTCATAAACATAATAATCGGCTCGAAACGAATGACGATAGATTGCTTCGTAATTGGTGTAAAGCAATATTTTGCTTTCGTCGGGCGCCATCTCAAAACCGCTCCATTGCGATATGTTGCAATCGCGTGCCGTAGACGAATCGAAAATCACCTGCTCATTACCCGTCTTAAACGACACTTTCACCACCTTATCGCCGCCGCGCAGCTGATAATAGCTTTCGCCATCAACCGACGGCAAAACTGCGCCAATGCCTTTCTTACCCTGCCACAGCACTGCATCGCGCAAGGTGAATTCCTCGGCAAATACACAAGCCACCGACAACAGTGTAACAATCAGAAATACAAATCTCTTCATTTCGTTATAAAAAATTTTACGTTTATATGTTTCTTAAAAATATTGCCACGCATACATTCACATGGCTTTCTTCCCACAAATTTACACATTTTCTCACATATATTCGCCATTACTCGCAATCTGCAATGAACTTTTTCAACCACACCGATGTTAATATTATGCAAAGGTTATCAATTCAGGTTCAACTACAGTTTTTTATGATTAAGTAAAGGTTAGATTTGTGTAATTCAGACAATAGCGGCTACAACGGGAAATTTTGAAATCTCATGATGGCATAATTTTCCAATAATCCCAACCCACGCGCGAAGCGAAAGATATAGCGATTATCGTAGCCCTATTCATTCATCATCAATCATAGCGAGGGGGCATCTGCGCGAGCAAAATGCCCCTCGTTAATTATTCAAAATCGGGAGAAAAGAAATCGCAGCAGAGCACAAGCCCCACTGCGATGTTATTGAAATCTTTTAGAATAATCAATTACTTGATGCCATAAGCAGCCAAGTCGTCGGCAACAATGCCCTCAAGCATCTTCATGTTCTTGGCAATTTCGCCTTCGGCATAGTTAACATACACCTTAGCACTGCCCTCGAACAATTCAGGAGCATTCGAAGCATCGTTCACAAGCAAATATGCCATAATCACATGACCGGCAGTCTCAACCAAGCGACGTGCTTGAAGGTCGAAATATTGCTTGTTAGTAGTGTCGATTTTTGCAACGATTTCGCGATATTGGTCAGCCAAAGCATTCACTTTTGCTTGGAGTGGCTTCATAGCCTCGCTCACCTCAACAGCTGCATATTCAGCCATTTGGTCGGCATACACACCCTTAGTTACATTACCGATTGCAGCAACAACCTGCAACTGAGTAGTGCCTTCGTAAATCGAAGTGATGCGAGCGTCACGATAGATGCGTTCGCAAGCATAATCCTTCATGAAACCGCTACCACCATGCACCTGAATGCAGTCGTAAGCATTCTGATTACAGAATTCGCTGCCCATGCCCTTAGTGAGCGGAGTGTAGGCAGTTGCAAGGCGCGAATAATGCTTCATCTCGGCACGTTCGTCGGGAGTGAGTGTGCGTTCACGAGCGATATCTTCAAGAATCTTTGTCATGTCAACAAAACGAGCTGTTTCATAAAGCAATGCACGCGAAGCATCGAGCTTAGCCTTGATGTTGGCAATCATTTCAGCCACAGCAGGGAATTCGATGATAGCCTTGCCAAATTGCTTGCGGTCGTTGGCATAAGCAACAGCTTCGCGATAAGCAGCTTCGCTGATGCCCACCGATTGCGATGCAATGCCCAGACGAGCGCAGTTCATAAGAGCCATCACATATTTGATAAGACCCAATTTGCGCGAGCCAACAAGTTCAGCCTTAGCGTTCTTGAACACCAATTCGCATGTCGGACTACCCTTGATGCCAAGCTTGTGCTCGATGCGGCGAACAATCACGCCACCATCGTTGCGGTCGTAGATGAACATCGAAAGACCGCGACCGTCCTTTGTGCCCTCTTCAGAGCGAGCAAGTACAAGCGCAATGTGTGCGTCGCCGTTAGTGATGAAACGCTTAACGCCGTTCAAGCGCCAAGTGCCATCGGCTTCGTTATATGTAGCCTTGAGCATAACAGCTTGCAAGTCGCTACCGGCATCTGGCTCAGTGAGGTCCATTGCCATTGTTTCGCCTGCGCTAACGCGGGTGAGAAAGCGTTGCTTCTGGTCCTCATCAGCAAATTCGTAGATAGTTTCAGCGCAGTCCTGCAAACCCCAAACATTCTCGAAAGCTGCATCGGCACGGCTCACAATGTCGTTTGCCATAATGTAAGGAACAATCGAGAAGTTCAAGCCGTTATAGCGACGTGGCAGCGAAATGCCCATCATGCCGGCTTGGTTGATTGCATCGAGGTTCTTTTGTGTACCTTCGGCATATTTAACATGACCGTCAATCACGTGAGGACCTTCGGCATCTACCGATTCGGCATTTGGGGCAATCACCTCTGCAGCCAATTCGCCAGCAATCTCAAGCACCTTACGATACGAGTCCATCGCATCTTCAAAGTCGATTGGTGCATAGTCATATTTTTCGCAATCAACAAAGTTGCGTTCCTTGAGCGCAACGATTCTTTTCATCAACGGATGGTTGAGGTGATATTGAAGCGCTTTATTGTCGGTATAAAAATTAGCCATTTCTGTCTTATGTTTATTTACTTAGAGTTCTTTTTATAATACTTAATCAAGCGAGGTATCACTTGCTCAACGTCGCCGTTAATCACATAATCGGCAATCGCGTTGATTGGAGCGTTCGGGTCGTTGTTGATTGAAATAACGATTGAGCTATCCTGCATGCCGGCGATGTGCTGAATCTGTCCAGAAATACCGCATGCGATATAGAGCTTAGGACGAACGGTAACACCTGTTTGTCCAATCTGGCGTTCGTGTTCGCAGTAACCGGCATCAACTGCTGCACGCGAGGCACCAACTTCGGCGCCAAGAGTGTCGGCAAGTTCATAAAGCATGTCAAAGCCCTCTTTGCTGCCCATGCCATAACCACCGGCAACAATAATCGAAGCATTCTTGATGTTGATTTTCGACTTTTCGATATGACGGTCGATAATCTTCACAACAAAGCTCTCAGCATCAACATACTTGTTTGCATCGAGGTTTACAACTTCGCCCTTGTAGTTTGCATCGAACACTTCCTTCTTCATCACGCCTTCACGAACAGTTGCCATTTGTGGACGGCATTCTGGGTTGACGATTGTAGCAACGATGTTGCCACCAAATGCAGGACGAATCTGATAGAGCAAGTTTTCATATTCCTTGCCGGTCTTTGGGTCGGTGTGAGGTCCGATTTCAAGCGATGTGCAGTCGGCTGTCAAACCGCTGTGCAAGCACGACGAAACGCGTGGACCAAGGTCACGGCCTATGGTGGTTGCTCCCATCAAGCAAATTTGTGGCTTGATTTCGCGGAACAAATTAATCACTATCGACGAGTGAGGAAGCGATGTATAAGGATAGAGACGTGCATCTTCAACCTTGTAAACAACGTCAACACCAAATGGAAACACTTGGTCTTCAATACCCTCAAGCTTGTCGCCAATAACCAAAGCCTCAAGCTTTACGCCAAGTTCAGTGGCAAGCTTGCGACCCTTTGTAAGCAATTCCAAACTAACATCAGCAACTTTGCCTTCGTCGTATTCGCAATATACTATTAAATTATTGTTGTCTGCCATTTTTCTGAAAATTATTTTGAAATTGTTACTATTAACCAATTGTGTGTTCGGCAATCAAATCCTTGATGAGGCATTCAAGTCCTTCCTCATCGCTGCCTTCAATCACCTTGCTTTCTTTAGCAACAAACACAACATTCACCACATTTTTAACCTTTGTAGGCGAACCTGCCAAACCGCATTGTTCCAAATCGGCATTGATTTCGGCAGCACCCCATTCCTTAAGGTTCAAGAAGTCGCGTGCTTCAACAAGTTTCAGCTTGTCTTCGGCAAGCGTAGCCTTTTCGCTTGGTGTTACAGCATATTTATATTTCTGAATAAGGCGTGCATTGCGTGGGCGGCATGCATCGGCGCTGCCGTTGACAGTTACAACCAATGGCAATGGACATTCTACGGTTTCAACGCCCGATTCCAAGCGTCGCTTAACAATGGCTTTGCCATCTTCCACATTCACGCTTTCGGCATAAGTAACTTGTGGCAAGCCCAACTTTTCGGCAACTTGAGGACCTACCTGTGCAGTGTCGCCGTCGATGGCTTGACGTCCGCCAAGGATGATGTCGTATTTGCCAAGATGCTTGATTGCAGTTGCAATGGCGTAGGATGTTGCCAAAGTGTCGGCACCTGCCAATGCACGGTCGGTTAAAACTATACCAGTGTCTGCACCGCGATATAAACTTTCGCGAATAATCTCTGCTGCACGCGGGAGTCCCATTGTGAGCAATGTGATTGTTGAACCTGGATTCTTATCTTTCAATTGCAAGGCTTGTTCCAATGCGTTCAAGTCTTCTGGATTGAAGATTGCAGGAAGCGCTGCACGGTTGATGGTGCCGTCGGCTTTCATCGCATCTTTGCCTACATTACGAGTGTCTGGCACTTGCTTCGCCAAAACTACAATGTTTAAACTCATAATTGGAGATATTTGTTTTTTATTAATGTATTTTTTTGCATTTCTGTTCACTGCAATGTTGTGTGCCGATGAGGCTTCATCAATACACAACAACACAATTTATGTGCAAAGTTACACAAAATCAATCGCGTAAACAAACTTTTTTGCTCATTTAGTTATTTTTTCACTTTTGTTGTTCCAAATGTCGCATTCTCCTAAAAAATGTAATTATTATGTTTAAAATTCTTGCTTTATCACTCACCCTGCTGCTGCCTCCATTCGCCCCACAACGCATCCATGCGCTGCTTCATCTTTGCTTCCTGGGCATTGTCAGCTGCATTCCAAAACTGCGGATTTCCCGATTTTTCGGGCATAAATTTTTGACGGACAAAGTTGCCCGGATAATCGTGGGCATATTTGTAGCCACAGCCGTAACCCATCTGCTCCATCAATTTGGTGGGCGCATTGCGCAGATGCAGCGGCACCGGCATGTTTCCCGTCTGTTCAACATATTGCAGCGCCGTATTGATTGCCATATATGCCGAATTGCTTTTGGGTGAAGTGGCAAGATAAATAACACATTCAGCCAACGGGATGCGGCCCTCGGGCCAACCTATTTTATGTATGGTGTCGAAGGTTGCATTGGCAAGCAACAAAGCATTGGGATTGGCAAGACCTATGTCTTCGCTTGCCGAAATCACCAGCCTTCGGGCAATGAATTTAGGGTCCTCGCCTCCAGCTATCAGGCGTGCCAACCAATAGATGGCAGCATCGGGGTCGCTGCCGCGAATCGATTTAATGAATGCCGATATTATGTCGTAGTGCATCTCGCCATCCTTGTCGAATGCCATCGGGTTCTGCTGCAAACGCTCAGTCACCAACTCGTCGTTTATCACAAACGGTTCACCTTCGCCAAGCGCCTGAAGCATCAAGTCTAATATGTTTAGCAATTTGCGGGCATCACCGCCCGAGAAGCGCAGCAATGCCTCGGTTTCTTCAACCTTAACACCTTTTTGGCTGAGTACCCGGTCTTTTGTTATTGCTCGCTGCAGCAATTCAAGCAAATCATTGTTTTCCAATGGCTTGAGCACATACACCTGCGCACGCGACAACAACGGCCTTATCACCTCAAACGATGGGTTCTCGGTGGTGGCACCTATCAAAGTCACCGTACCGTTTTCAACGGCACCGAGTAGCGAGTCCTGCTGCGACTTGTTGAACCTGTGTATTTCATCGATAAAAAGCACCGGGCGACCTTTCGAGAACACACTCGATGCATCAGCTCGACATCGCTCAAGCAGGTCGCGAACCTCCTTCACGCCCGACGTAACTGCCGATAGCGTGTAGAACGGCACCTGTGTTTGCTCGGCAATAATCTTGGCAAGCGTAGTCTTGCCAACTCCCGGTGGACCCCACAAGATGAACGATGAGATGTTGCCCGACTCAATCATACGTCGAATCACAGCCCCCTCGCCCACCAAATGCTTCTGACCTATGTAGTCATCGAGCGTCGTCGGACGCATCCTTTCAGCTAACGGTTCGTTCACAATGCTATTTATTATATTTTTTAATGTATTATCTTCTTATAAAACTTACGCGCACGCACGCAAACAATTCATGCCTTAGCAGCGCCGCTGCTGCAATGGCGTGGAAAGCGGAACACAATCGAAGCAATCACCATCAACGCCAGCGCCCACGCATAATACAAATATGGGAAAAACGCCACAGGACTCACCTTGGCAATACCGGCAGCAAGCAGAGTTTGCGCCCCGTAAGGAATCACACATTGCACAATGCACGAGCAGGTGTCGAGCAAGCTTGCCACCTTGCGCGGGTCAACACCAAATTGTGTGCCCAATCGACGGGCAATCTCTCCCACCGAAATGATTGCAACAGTGTTGTTGGCGGTGCACACATTAACAAATGCCACAAGCACCGAGATGCATGCTTGCGCACCACGCACACCACTGATGCGCCGTGTAATCACTTCAATCAAATATCTGATGCCTCCATTGTAGCGTATCACGGCAAGCAATGCCGATGCCAGCAAAGTGATAATAATCAAATTTCCCATACCATCAATGCCGCCACCCATCATTGTGCACATCTCCATCAAGCCATAATCGGTGCAAAGCAATGCAATAACAATACTCGACACTATGCCAAGGCACAGCACTGCCATCACATTCACGCCTAACACCGCAGCCGCAATCACCAGCAAATACGGCACAACAAGCCATTTGTTGGCGGAAACAGCGTCAATGCCACCGGCATGAAAATCGCCAGCCATCGAAAAAGCCACAACAGCAATCAGCGCAGCCGGAACAGCAATGAACAAATTGGCGCGAAACTTGTCGCGCATCTTGCACCGTTGCGAACGCGTGGCTGCAATGGTGGTGTCGGAAATAAAGCTCAAGTTATCGCCGAAAAACGAGCCGCAAAGCACCACTGCCACAAAGAACGGCACACTTCCGCCTGTGGCATTGGCAAGTTGCACTGCCAACGGCGTGAGTGCCACCACCGTGCCCACCGAAGTGCCTATGCTCAGCGACACGAAGCACACTGCCGTGAACAGGCTGGGTATGAGCCACTCCATTGGCAACAACCACAACGTGACTCCAACCACAGCATCAATTGCTCCTACACCTTTGGCAAGCGCCGAGAATGCTCCCGCAAGCACAAAAATCCATATCATCTGCATGACATCGCCATCGGCAGCTCCGCGCGAAAATATCGTCAGCCGTTCGCTCAACGACACTCCACGTGTGGTGACAATTGCCCATATCGATGCCACAATAAACGCCAGCGACAACGGCATTCCATAAAAATCACCTATCACCAAACTCGTTGCCACATATAGCAGCAAAAACACCGCTATCGGCGATATGGCAAGAAGCCCTCGCCGCGATGCTACACGTTCTTTGTTTTCTTTCTCTTCCATAACTACTCTGCAAAGATAGTGCAAATGGAGTGGTACGCAAAACAAAAAAAACAAAAGGTTTTGCCTCAGAGCCTGCTTGCACACAATCTTTTGCAAACAATTGTCCAACAACTCCATTAATTTTGGTAAGAGTTTTGCCACTATCTTCGGAAATATTTTGTAATTTCGCATTCACAAGCCTTATGGCTGCATTTAAGCCGAAATACTATTATAAAAACCCAACATTTCCCATTTTCTATTATGACAAACAGAATCGTTGTTTTGCTTTGCGCTATCTGCCTTTGGGCACAGCACATTGTTGCTGCCGAAGTTTCAACCGGCAACTGGAACATCATCCCTCTACCCAGTCAGGTGAACGAAATTAAAGCTAAAGGTTTCACCCTGAAAGACGGCTGCACAGTGCGAGTTTCCGAAACAGGCAACGAGAGCGAGAACATGCACCGAAATGCTCGCATGCTCATCAATGGTGTTGCTAATGCCGTGAACATCGCCATGACCGAAAGCTCCAAGAAACGCCGTGGCGAAGTTGTGCTTTCGCTCGACTACACATTGGCTGACGAACAATATTCCATCAAAGCCGATTCGCGAAGCGTCATAGTTAAAGGCGGTTCGGCAAAGGCTGTGTTCTACGGCATTCAAACAATCATCAAAGCATTGCCCGCCAATTGCCAAAACATCAAGAAGGTGACGTTGCCTGCCGTGCAGATTTCCGACAGTCCTCGTTTTGCCTATCGTGGCTTTATGATTGACGAAAGCCGACATTTTTTTGGCGTCGACTATATTAAATGTGTCATTGACATGCTGGCGCTGCACAACATCAACTATTTTCATTGGCACTTGACCGACGACCAAGGATGGAGAATAGAAATTAAGAAATACCCAAAACTCACCCAAGTAGGTTCGTGGCGAAAGGAATCAATCACCGAAGCCGGCGGGAACAATTTCGACGGCATTCCTGTGAGCGGATTCTACACCCAAGACGAAGCTCGACAGGTAATCGCCTATGCTGCCGAACGCTATATCACTGTGATTCCTGAAATTGACCTGCCCGGCCACATGCTTGCTGCATTGGCTTCCTACCCCGAGCTTGGCTGCACCGGCGGCCCGTATGAGGTGGCTACCCGCTACGGCGTGTTCGACGATGTATTGTGTGGTGGCAACAATGCCACAATGCAGTTCGCCAAAGATGTGTTGCAAGAAATTATGGACATTTTCCCCTCGGAATACATCCACATCGGTGGCGACGAGTGCCCCAAAAAGATTTGGAAAAACTGCCCGAAATGTCAAGCAAAAATCACAGAACTGGGGTTGAAGGATATCGAAGGCCACAGCAAAGAGGACCAGCTTCAAACGTGGATGATGGCAGAACTGGAAAAGGTGATAAACAGCCGTGGCAAGAAAATGATGGGCTGGGACGAGATTCTCGAAGGGTGTCCATCGAAGACTGCCACAGTGCTGGCTTGGACCAGCGTCGACGCGTCGGTTCGCGCCGCACGCCAAGGTCACAACACCATCGTCTGCCCAATCTCCAATTTCTATTTCAGCAATCGCCATTGGAACAAACTCACCGGCATCGAAAGTTTGAAGCACGTCTACGAACTCGACCCTGTGAGCGATAAACTTCAGTCGCCCGATGAAACATCACTCATTATTGGTGCTGAAGGGTGCATTTGGACTGAATGGGTGAAGGACGGCGAAAAACTGGAGTGGGAATTATTGCCACGCTTAGCTGCTCTTTGCGAAGTGCAATGGACGCGACGCGACTTGCGCAACCTCGACTCGTTTGTTGAACGCCTGCGTCACATGCAGCACATCTACGCAGCACGAGGCTATCGCTATCGTAAAGATTTGCTTCCCGATTAATCGCCCTGCAACAATTTCTAAAACAATAATAAAATGAAAAGAATATCAAAAACCTTGGCAGCTGCAGCCCTGACGGTTGTTATGACAGCTTGCAATGGCGGCGGCAAGCCGTCGCAGGTGGAACTGCCCGATTTGGCGCAAATGTTTCTGAGTCAAAACTATGCCAATGCGCAAATAACCGAAGTGACTAACGACAGCGCTGCCGTTTACAAAGTGGCGCTCGTGAGTGGCACACAGCTGCAATTCAACAGCGACGGAATGTGGATGAAAGTGCAAGCCAAACAAGGCGAAAGCGTTGAACCGAAGGTACTCCCGTTCCCTGCTCAAGTCTATCTGCATGAAATATATCCCGAAAAGAAAATTGCAATGATTGAACGCGACATATCAACGGGGCTGATGCGCGTAACGCTCAGCGACGGACTCGAAATTGTGTTCACGAGCGAGGGTGAAGTTATCTAATCCCAAGCCATTCACACTACAAAGCTAATAGAATCACTCAACATTCTTTTTTTGACTACCGGCACCGAACAGGCGTTGGTAGTCGCGTTTTATAGCCGGTTCAACAATCTCGGCTGGCACGAAGCGCCAATTGTTGTGCGCCTTTGGCGAAATGGTGCCTTGTTGCCTGATGTACTGTAGCATATAGTAACGCAAATCTTTGTCGGTAGAGAACACGATGCGATTCTTCAATTCCTCCTTAGGGATGCCGGCACCAACAGTGAGCAATGCACCGCCGCCGTTGCCGCGATATGAATTGATTGCCACACGATAGGTCTTGTTCATGTCGAACGGCGTGCCGTCTGCCATGCTTTGTATGGCAATTTTCTCGCCACGAGGCTTGGTGACGTCAACGGTGTAGCAAATGCCTGCAGCCGAATCGAAATTGAAACTCTCATGTTGGAATTGCGCACGGCTGGCATCGCCCTCAGTCTTCGCCGGTTTGAACCACAGCAGATGGTCGTCGGCCGACTGCATTTGCACCGTCCATATATAATAGGAGTATTCAAGATAATCTTTAATCTCTTTGCCTGTTAGAGTCATGGCGTAAAGCATATTTTCATACTTCATTAAGTTGAACATATCGCTCATGAAAATGTCGCCTTGCCTGATTTCGGCATCAAACGACAGGGGCGCCGCAAAAGAAACTTCGGCATTGGCAATGCTCATCTGCACATCATGAACAAAATCGATGAACGCCGACGAGCCAAAATAGGCATCGCGAGTGGTTATGGCTGTGGTGTTGTAGCCAATCTTTTCCGAAACAAAGTTCTTTACATCGAAGTATTGTTTTGCAAAATGAGCAACGAACTGTGGGTCGGGGGCATATTTGGCCATATTCTCCACACATCCACTGATGGTTTTGGCAACAACCCGCTTTCCCTCGAGCGTAAACTCCACCTTGATGTTGCTTGCAGCCACACCGTTGCTTGCCGGGTTGGCAACTGTTACTTGCTCGCCTACACAATTTGTGATGGTTTTAAATTCGGTTTGATGGTCGTGTCCAAACAGCACTATGTCGAAGCCCGGTACATTTCGAGCAATCTCAAGCGAAGCATGCTCAACATATCCAGTTACGCCGCGCGACGAGTCCTGCCCCGAATGAAACAAGCCCACAAGCAAATCGGGGCGTTCCTTTTCTTTAATTATCGGCACCCATTTACGTGCAGTTTCCACCATGTCGTCGAAGCGAAGTCCTTCCCACAGGTTCTCGGCAAGCCAAGCCGGGATGGCGGGCGTAATCAAGCCCAGCACCGCAATTTTCACGCCATCGCGCTTGATGATGGTGTAAGGCGGTAAATAGGGTTTGCCTGTCTTCACGTCGATTGTGTTAGCTCCCAAAATGGGCATGTGACATTGCTTAATCCATCGGTCGTAAACAGCATGCCCTGTTTCCACGTCGTGGTTGCCGATGTTTCCTGCATCGTATTGCAAATAGTTTAGCACCTCAGCAAACAGATGCTTACTTTTAGTGTCGATAAAATTATAATAATAAGCTGTTGGTTGTCCCTGAAGCACATCGCCGTTGTCGAGCAGCACAACGTTTTTTCCGTAGATGCCTCGCTGCTGCTTCACAAAACTGCTTATGCGCGAATAACTTCCGCCCCAAGCCTTATGCTCGATGAAGTTATACGGAAAACAATTGCCGTGCACATCCGAGGTGTGAACCAAATTAATAGTCACTACACGCTGCTTTGCCGACGAGAACATTGCCACTGCAAATAATGCCATTGAAAGAATAAAATATCGTTTCACCTTATTAAAATTCTTTGTTAATCGTCTGCGAAGATAACATTTTTTTTCGAAATAAGCACAAAACATAAACCTCGCAAAGCCACATTCACCGCTCTGCGCACCTACATTCTACAAACAAAAATTATTTGCTATAAAATCAAATCACTAACAATGATTGACGTTAAAATTATGGAATTATCTGCCAGCTATTAAGCCCGATTCATGCAACGATGCAGTAGTGCTGGAAGAAAAATGCCCCATTTGTCCATTGGCATTTGCGCTCGCCACCATTATCGAGTTGGCTTTCTGCCCGTTGATTTGGAGTTCAGCAATTTGCTCGCCATTGGCACCCTCGTAGACTGCAGGCAAAAGCCACGTCATGGCAATGGCAATCGAAACAGCCAAAACGTAAACGAACGACTGCGAACCGATTCTCAACAAATTCATCTTGGAGATGCCCATTTTTTCGCTTGACGCAACGGCATCAACTTGGTAATTTAAAATCTTGCTCATAATTAGGTCTTTAAAAATAAATAAAAATATTAACAAAAGATTGATTAACAATCTACAAAAAGCACTATTCATTGCAGTCGGCAGCACCATAAAAAACATTGCCTTGCCGATGCTTGCCACATGCCATTCTATCTTCTTAATTTCAAAAAAGCAGAACGACATCGCATAAATTTTATACAAATATATGAAATTAATTCGGTATAACATAGAGTTTTAGAAATTTTTCAGGAAAATATTTCGCCGCTATGGTTTACCATGCCGCGGAGCATTGCAGAAAGCCGATTTAACTGCGCATCAAAGAATCACAAAAATATTTTTTGTTGAGCTACAATCGTTATGATTGC
The DNA here is from genome assembly GCA_004557385.1 of Bacteroidales bacterium. Taxonomy (GTDB): domain Bacteria; phylum Bacteroidota; class Bacteroidia; order Bacteroidales; family Muribaculaceae; genus SFTJ01. Next base: position 18,992 of record SFEA01000025.1, on the reverse strand, counting down.
AACTTTCTGATTAACTTTGCACAATGATTTATCCTAAGAATTTTGAAACGAAGATAGGTTTCGATGTGGTGCGCAACGAAGTGAGCCGCCGTCTGCTTAGCTCGCTTGGCGCAGCCCATTGCGAAAATATGCATTTCTCAAGCCGATACGAAGAAGTGCAGACTTGGCTTGCCCAGACCAACGAGATGCTGGGCATCATTTCAAGCGGCAAGGAGTTTCCTGTGAACCATTTCATCGATGTGCGTGGCGCCCTAAAGGCTGCGCGCAAAGCTGGCACATACATCACCGAACCCAATCTGTTCGACATAGCGCGTTCACTGCGCACCATTGCCGAGGTCCGACGTTTTCTTGTGAGCGACGATGAACAGCAGCCATATCCCGCGCTTGGCGAGGTTGCCCGACAGATGCAGCGTTTCGACGTCATTGCCCAAACAATCGACCAAACGCTCGACCGCTACGGCAACGTGAAGGACTCGGCATCAGCCGAGCTGATGGATTTGCGAAGCAAGTTGCAGAGCCAAACGCAAAGCGTGAGCAGCATTATGCGCAGCGTGATTTCGCGCGCCCGACAAGATGGCTATCTCGACAAAGACGCCACACCGTCGATGCGCGACGGGCGCTTGGTGTTGCCTGTATCGCCTATGCACAAGCGAAAGATTCCGGGAATCGTTCACGACGAGTCGGCAACCGGACGAACTGTTTTCATCGAACCTGCAGAGATTGTTGAAGCAAACAACAACATTCGTGCTCTCGAAGCAGAAATCCGCCGCGAGGTGATTAGGATTCTTTGCCGAATAACCGACAGCATCCGCCCTGAAATCGACAACATGCTCGCCACGTACAACTTGCTTGGGCTAATCGATTTCATCCGCGCAAAAGCGCTGTTTGCCATCGATATTGAAGCCTCGATGCCACACCTCGAACGGAAGGCACAAATCGAACTTTATCACGCAGTGCATCCCGGCTTGCTGTTGGCGCTTAAGGCACAGGATAAGCAAGTGGTGCCACTCAACGTGGAACTTAACCGCAAGAATCGAATTCTGGTGATTTCCGGACCGAATGCCGGCGGCAAATCGGTGTGTCTGAAAACGGTGGGAATGGTGCAATATATGACGCAGTGCGGCTTGCTGCCTCCCGTCTATGCAAATTCTCACATCGGCATTTTCCAAAGCATATTCATCGACATCGGCGACCAGCAGTCAATTGAGAACGACCTCAGCACCTACAGCTCGCACCTCTACAACATGAAGACGATGATTAGCCGTGCCTCAAACACTTCGCTAATACTCATCGACGAGTTCGGCAGTGGCACCGAGCCACAAATCGGAGCCGCTCTTGCTCAAGCTATTCTGCATCAACTCAACGCAAAGAAGGTGTTTGGAATAATCACCACTCACTATCAAAATCTCAAGCATTACGCTGACGAAACCGAGGGACTGATAAACGGTGCCATGCTCTACGACCGCCAGAAAATGCAGCCTTTATTCCAGCTTTCGGTGGGCTATCCAGGCAGTTCGTTTGCCATTGAGATTGCCCGAAAGATAGGCCTCCCTGCCGAGGTTATCGACGAGGCTTCGCAAATTGTTGGCAGCGACTACATAAATATGGACAAATATCTGCTTGACATCGCTCGCGACCGCAAATATTGGGAAAACAAACGACAGGAAATTCACAATAAGGAAAAGCGCATCGACGAGATTGCCGAGCAATACAACGCCCGGCTGCAAGACATACGCGCCACTCAGCGCGAAATCATTCACGCTGCAAAAGCTGAGGCTAAGGATATTCTGGCAACCACCAATGCCAACATCGAGCGTACCATTCGCGAAATTAAAACCGCGCAAGCCGAGCGCGAACGCACCAAGGTGTTGCGCCAACAGCTCGACGAATTCAAGCAGCGCATACATCAGGACACCGAATCGGCAACTGAGGGCAAGTTTGCTCCGCTGCCTACTCGCAAAGGCTCGCGCAAAAGCACTTCGGCAGATGCCATCAAGCCCAAGCCAACCGAGAAGCTGGCGGTGGGCGATGCTGTTACTATCGACGGGTCGAATTCGGTTGGCGAAATAATTGCCATCGAAGGGAAGAACGCGATTGTGGCTATGGGCGGCTTCAAAACCCGCACTCCGCTGGCTAAGCTCAAGCCCACAATGCGAAAACCCGACAAACAGGTGAAGCCATCGGCTGTTACTCAAGCCACTTCCGACGCCATTCGCCAACGTCAACTCAACTTCCACCCCGACATCGATGTGCGCGGAATGCGTGGCGACGAGGCTATTCAGGCAATAACTTATTTTATTGACGACGCCATACAGTTTGGCTCAAAGCAGGTGAGAATTCTTCACGGAACTGGCACCGGTGTTTTGCGCACGCTCATTCGCCAATACCTCGACACCGTGCCTGGTGTGAAAAGCTATCGCGACGAGCACATTCAGCTCGGCGGCGCTGGCATAACCATTGTTGAACTATCTTAACCCCACACACAACTTGAAAAAAATTTCGTAATGAAAAAGATTCGATTAATAGCATCGCTGCTTTGCTTGATTGCCGCTTTTGTTCAGGCAACAGCTCAACAGAACTACACCATCATTGTAAGCCTCGACGGATTCCGTAACGACTACACGGCAATGTACAACACACCGTTTTTTGACTCGATGGCTCAGCAAGGCGTTAGCGCTGTGATGATGCCCTCGTTCCCGAGCAAGACTTTCCCCAACCACTACACCCTTGCCACCGGCTTGGTGCCCGACCATCACGGCATTGTTGCCAACAGCTTCCTCGACCGCGAGCAGGGCAAATACTACTCACTTGGCGACGCTGCGGCCCGCAATGACGCATCGTTCTACGGCGGCGAACCAATTTGGATTACCGCTAAGCGACAAGGGGTGAAAACCGCCACCATCTATTGGGTGGCAAGCGACGTTCCACTGCCAGGCGGAATGCCCGACTATTGGTGGAACTATAACAAAAAGCCGCTGCTCACCTTCGAACAGCGTATCGATGCCGCCATTGCCCTGCTCAAGAAGCCCGAGGCTGAGCGCCCGCACCTGATTATGCTCTATTTTGAACAGCCCGACGAGGTTGGACATCACTGCAGCCCTTATTCAAAAGAAACCGGCAAAGTGATTGAGCAGCTCGACAGTCTCATACATCTGCTGAATGTGCGCCTCAGCGTCCTGCCCATCGCCTCGAAGGTGAACCTGATTGTAACCAGCGACCACGGCATGGCGCCCATCAGCCCCGACCGCACCGTGGCTGTAAACAAATATCTAAAACCCGAATGGATTGAAAAGGTCGACGGCGACTTGCCAGGGCAAATCTATTGCCGTCCCGGCTGTGCCGACAAGGTGGTGGAAGCACTCAGCAAAGTGCCGCACCTGCGCGCTTGGAAGCGTGAGGACATTCCGTCATATCTGTGCTACGGCACAAATCCGCGCATTGGCGACGTGGTGGCACTGCCCGATGCCGGTTGGCTGTTCACCGACAAGGTTGATTTCTCGCCGGGCGGTGCGCATGGCTTCGACCCTACAGTGAGCGATATGCACGTGATGTTCCGTGCCATCGGACCAGACTTCCGCCACGGCTATGCCAAGACCGAAAAGTTTGCCAACACCTGCATATATCCGCTGCTCGCCCATCTGCTGGGCATCACACCAGCACCTTGCGACGGCAGCCTCAACCTTGTTGACGACCTACTTGCCAAATAGCCATTAGCGACGGCGCTTAAACAATCGCCAAACCACACCGGCAAGAACCAGCAAGGCAAGCAACGTCACCCAGCGGAAGCCAACCATTTGGCTGGCAAAATAGCGGTCGTATGGATACATCTCGTTCAGCAAGCACGAGAAATCCCATATCGCTGAAAACAGCGTCAACAGCGACAACACAAAAAGCAATCCGTTTACAAGGCGGTCGTTGGCTGCATCGCGCAGACTTTTTTCCTTGTCGAGCACACCAAACAACTGCTCCTTTTCCTCGGCTATGCACAGCCCCTTGTCGATGGCTTCGTCGAGCAGCAATGGCAAGAAATTATAGCTCACCTTGTGGAAACAACACCTGCGCTCAAACTCCTCAAACCGCCGTGCCAACACTCGCAGAGGTGCGTGGCTCAACCCAAATGCCGTGCCCAGCTGATTCAGTGCCGTGGGCGTTTCGTGCATCGCCTCGCGAAGCTGCGCGTTCAGCCCAAAAAGAAAACTCTTCACCATAAGCGAGTGAAGGTAAATCATACCAAAATAACAATCGCACCATTGCTCAATCATCTTGGGAGGAAGGTCGATGGCGTGCACCGTGAACGTGTCGTTCAGCGCAAGGGCATGCCACGAGTCGAACACACTAACATGGCTTTCGGCAAGAACCTTTTCAAGATACACCCTGCTCACGCCGCTGCCCTCAAGATTGCCGTCGGTCACCTTTGACATTGTTCCCAGCTGATAGAGCGTCACGTCGTTCAGCCCCGACTGTCCATCTGCCTCGTGAGGCGCACAGCTGTTAACAATCTGAAACACCCTGAACTTATTGCCCTGCTCCACCAAGGCGCTCGCCAGCTGCGCGTCGCTGCCCGTCAAGGCGCGACACTGCTCCAACAAAGGCTCAACACCCAAGCGCATAAACTCGCCATGCGTCTGAGGCGTGTAATAGTCCACCATACGCAGCGAGCCAATCGCCGCAGTAGCTTTGTTGAGGTCGTCCACCACAAGGCTGATGCCAATCTTCAGCAACGTCACGTCCATAGGCATCAAATAAAGGCTCAAGTCGTCGACCATCAACTGCACATCGCCGCACTTGGTGGCAAACGCAATCGGTTCATTCACCTCGCGACGCAACTCCACACAACCACGCCGGGAAAGGGCATCGGCAAAACAAAAATCAACAAACTCGCGATAGTACACCCTTTTCAAACCAGCAATCTGCTCTTTACTCGGCTGACGGCGCACCCAACCCTGCTCTTCCATCATACCGAAGTCAGCTTGATAACAGCGCGTGAAATAGCCACACAAAAATGCTTTTACCTCGTGCATCCTTTTTTATATTTTAAATTTATTCTATTTATCAAAATACTCACTTTTCAACCAATAGGCATAAATTGGGTCTTGAAATGAAATTTCTCCTGCCTTACTGTCCAAAATATCATTCTTGATAAGAGCTGCCTTTGAGCGCGCTATTGATGTCGTAGAAGATATTTGGTAGCGGTGCATCACATCTGTTGAGCTAATAGCCTTTTCACCTGCAATTAGTGCATTCAGATAGTTTAGCTGCTGTGTTGTAAGAGTTTCTGTTATAGTCACAAACAATAGGCTCAACTGCTCAACCAATGCAGCATGTGCCTCGCGCACAATTTCAACATCACATACATCCTTTGTCCTTAACCACGACAGCTGTGCGAGTTGCTGTGCATAGTAAGGGTGATTGTCAACAAGCTTTACAATCAAGTTTGCGGCATCCTCAGTAATTGTTTTTCCCGTTTCGGAAAACCGAGTATTAAAGAACTCTACAAGACAAGGCGTGTCAATCTTTTCGAGGAACATCAAGTTGCCAAATTTGTAGAACGGCTTCGAAGAGTTGGTAAACACCTCCATCATCATGTGGCGCTTGCTGCCATATAAGCAATAAGCAACATTTTGGTGTTGCTGCCAATGAGAACGCAATTTCTTCTGGAAATAATCAGGGTCTGTAAACTCGGAAATGTTTTGGAACTCATCAACGCAAATAACTATTTTAACACCCTTTTTCTTTGCAATTTTCTCGGCAAGGTCAAGCACCTCATCGGGATTTTGTTTTATGCTTTCCCAATCAAAATCAATCGACACTTCATTGGTAGGGTCACTGCCAATCGAAATCTTTGGCATAAGATGCGAGAAGAAACTTTTTGCACTCTCCACCGCCTCTTCCCATTTAGTTGACGTAGCGGCGATAACCTTCTGAGCAAGCAACGAATAGAAATGCACCTCATTGCGCACATTGAATAAGTCAACATGGCAAATACGCAACTTTCTATCCTGCTCCATAGCCAACTTTGCCGCCTTATTTACAAGCGAACTCTTTCCCCAACGACGAGGCGAGATGATAATTGTATTTATCAGCGATGTAAAGCTCTGAACCAAGTTAGCCGTTTCCGTTTCTCGGTCTGTAAAATTCTTCTCTGTTGCAATCTTGCCAAAGATGAAAGGTGTTTCCATAATTCATATTGTTTTACTGCAAATATACTACAAAATATGTAATTACACAAATTGATATAACAAAAAGTGTGAATACATTTTTTGTAGTATCAACTATTGTACCAAAACTTTGTGGCAAAGAAAGTGCAAGTGAGCGCAGAACAAAACAAACACCGCAAGTTTTTGATTTTGTTATGCCAAGCGCAGCCTATTTTCGCATCTTTCGATGCAAAGGCTGTTGCTTTACGCAAATAAATGCATATATTTGTAGATAACAACTAAACCCCTCAACAAAATAGCAAAACCAATTATAACCATGAATCAGCCATTCGATATAGATTCAGGCAAAATTTCGCGACTGCCTTTCACGCTCTCATACCCCATTGAGCAAGCTGTCACCGCCATAGAAAAGCAACAATACGGAAAAGCGATGAACCATCTGATTGACTTTTTCGAAATTTCGGCACCGTTCTGCTCATTTGTGTTTCTGCGCCTTCTTCAGCAGGCATCCACCAACAATGCCGCCATACTGCCTGCACTCAGGCAGTTTGTCGACAGAATCGACAATAAGCGTCCACTGTCGTTCGGCGACTGGCTTAACGACCTTCTCACTCCGCTTATTGCGGCAGCAGCCAAGCATATTCCGCAATCGAGTCTGACGAAATCGTTCTGCGACAACATATACATCAAACGCCGCAACATTCTGCTCGGCAGCAAAACATCGGCAAGCATCGTTCAGCTGCGCAACGAGTATCGCGGCCACAGCACTACTCTTTCTGAGGAAATCTACCGACAAGTGGTGGAACAGCTCATTCCGCGCACTCAGAGCATGCTCAATGCCATTATGCCACTCGCCAATTGCTCCTATGTGATTAATCGCGATTGCTACAAAATCAGCTCCGACGCAACCAACGAGCAACCTGATTTCACCATCGACCTCTACCCTCTTGTGTTTTGCGACGAAAACGACTTTCGCTATGTCTTTCAGTCGCTCAAGGACGAGCGTGCCAGCTTCACATCGAGCAACGAAAACGCCGTGACGCTAATCACCGATTCTCTAAATAGCGCAATCGACAACGACTTGCAACGCATTGCGCCGTGGTTCGACATTGCCAAAGACCTCAACTGGGAAGAGGCAAAGATGCACATGAAAAAGCAATCGCAACAATTCCTGAGAAGGGTGTATGCCGAAAAGAAATACAATCGCGAACTTTTTGTTGAACGTGCCGCACTCACCAATTCGCTTCACGCTTTTTGGCAGAGCCATGCCACATTGTTTCCGCTAATCGGCGAGGCTGGTCAAGGCAAGACCAACCAACTTGCCTACTGGACAGAGCAGCTCATCGCCGCCGACAAACCGGTGCTCATTCTAAACTCATCAGATTTCACTTCAATCACACTCGGCAATTTCCTAAAAGGAGTGTTTTCGTTCAACCCTCGCCGCGACATACACCGGTTGTGTGAAAACATCAATCGCCTTGCCAAGCAAAACAATCAACATGTATACGTGTTTTTCGATGCGATAAACGAGTGCCTGAAGTATGCCGACGACGAATCGGGTGCCGAAGGCCCGCTGGCGCTCTATCGCGACATCTGCGCCGTTATGGCGCGAGAAGAATTTTCGCAATTCAAAGTTCTCTTCACTTGCCGCGGTTTCACATGGAAGAACGTGATATTGCCCCACACCCAAGCGCAAAGTCACATACTGTTCAACGACCACAGCGAAGGCACAAAGGTGCGCGGATTCAACAACGATGAGCTTGCCCAAGCCTACGACATTTATCAGCAACTCTATCAGATGCACACACCGTTTGCGCACATCGACCGCCGTGTGGCACTGCGCCTCACCGACCCGCTCACTTTGAAGTTTGCATCCACCATCTTCCTCGGCAAAGCGCTGTCGGAACAACCCGCCGACTACACCTCAATCACACTATTTCGCACCATGTGCAGCGACATTGCCAACTCCTATGCCGGCAAACAGCAGAGCGCCATTCTACGCCTGATTGGCAAACACATGCTCATGTGCTACCTTGCCAACGAAACAACCGACGGAATTGACGTGAACGAGCTACGCGAGGCGTTAACGCAACCCCACGCCAAGTTGCACGAGCTGGCACAACTTATTTACAAATCCGATGGAATAAGCATCGCATACGCCGAACTGCTCAACAAAGCCGACCGTCCTATTCTGAAAGAGGTAACCCGAAACACTACCAAAGGCGAACGCATTTACATTCAGTTCATCTACGAACGATTTTTGGAATACATTCTTGCACAAGCATTCATCGAGCTACACCAGTCGCCGCAACCAAGCCATTTCATCGACGCGCTGAAAGCAACCGATGCAAGCGTGGTGTGGATAGGAGCTTTGCGCAATGCCCTGATTGACACATGCACTGCCAATGGCAACTTCGATGTATTCATTCAACTGCAAAACAATTGGGGCGACGACTATAATGTGATGTCGCTGCTAAACGACACCATCGGAGCACTTATTTCGGAAAACTACGAGGACCAACTGTTTACGCTGCTCAATCTGCTCATTGCAGGCTCTAACACCGACAATGCCACGATTGAACAATTCAATCAGGTAGTGAAAATCATCGAAAACAATCAAGCCGACGACAGCACCATTGCCTTGCATAAGTCGCTCGAAACGCAACTATCCTCCACCATTAGGCTTAAGCGTTTGGCATCGGTAAGCCTGATTAATGGCGTGCTTCTCACCGATTATTTCAACGAAGGGCTGTATAAGCACAACGCCATGACATTACTGTGGCAAATAATGACCGACCCTATTTACGACATACGCAACGACTCTTGCATGTATGCCTACTACCTGTCGAAGCGCCATCACACCTCCAGCCACACGCCGCTGAAACAAAACCTCACCGAACGCATCATCGTTGAGATGTATGCCAGCATCAAGCAACACTCCCTTCTGCGAGTGCTTGCCGCGCCCAGATTGCGTAAAAACGCTCTCATCTTCCTCGAAACCGCCACACGACTTGCTGTTCTGCTCATCATCGACAACATGCTTGACTGCAACGACGACCGCCGCACACAAGCCACCAAGATGCTTGACGAAATCAAGCAGATATTCCGTTATTTCACAGCCAATCTCTACCTGATAAAAATCTTCCTGCCTTTCCTGCAGATTGCCATGAAGAAACAAATCACATTCCAGTCGGACTATGTGAACAATGCCATGGAATATCAGTCACATTGGCATGAAAACACTTTCAACAACATCGCATACAACGGAGCCGTATGGAACAGCCATGACGTTGACACCGCAATGAGTTTCTGTCATCATCATGTCAAAGCCGTTCAAGGCATGTCGCCAGAGCAAATAGGCGACGAGGAGGAGCGTTGGAGGCAGTTCCAGCCTAAAGTTCTATCGGCATATCGCAGCGGCGACTCGTTCAGCTACTTCGTGCTTGAACGCATTCAGGTGATAATGGGTGTGTGCAATTGGAACAATTATAAGCCTATAGCAACTGCGTTCTTCTCCGACGATTTCCGCTCATCGAAGTGGTTTGACTATAGCCAAATGTCGATGCTTTATGTGCTATATCAGATTGCGCTCCAAAGCCATAAGCCCAACGCCGAACTACTCGACATCTACACTCGAGAAGCTGCCGATTGGACTTTGCGCTGCCGTGGATTGTTCGCTGGACACCATAGCAAGAAAGCCAACTCTCGCGGCAGATACAAACGCAATGTGATGAGTTGGTATGCCGCCGTATTCTTTGCCACCTCGCCCGATTGCAACCAAACCGACTCCGACGCAATGCCCGCTTTCTACTCTCTAATCGACCTTGCAACAAAAAACAAGGACCGCGAACTACTCACGCATCTTGTAGAAAACATTCAGGAAATGATAACCGACATCGGCTTGCCACGTGCCGCTTTGCAACTGCTCAAGCACATCATGAGCAAGTTCAACACCATCGAGCAAGTTAATGAGTACGACAACACGCCATCACAGCGCGATGGCACCTATCAATTTGGAATAGTGAAACTGATTGGCAATGTGCTCAGCACCGCCAAAAACTATTGTCCCGAGCTGGTCAACCAGTTTCTGCAGCAGGATGTGGCATGCCTGCCTTTTCCTGGCATCAACTCCTACCGCGACAGCCTGCTGAACTACAACCCAAGTGGCGAAAGCCTGCAGGACGTGCTCACCCACAAGTTTGGCAATTTCCTCATATTCTCACTCGTCAACGTCGAAGCAATCGACAATTTTTCGGTGGAAGCCATTGCAGCAGCATCGCGCTCGAAAGATGTTTTTGCTTGGTTCGAACAAGTTGTTAAGATTTTAATTCGTCATTTATTTATAAAATAGTTATCTTTGTTCATCGAATTTTGAATTCATAGAAATCGTGATATGCGAATGACTGCAATAATTATATTTTCAGCCGTGGTGCTGATTGCACTGTATGTGGCAGTGATTTTTGTGCCATCAATGTTTTTCTACAAGCGTGGCTACACAGCCGAGATGCTTGCCGGCAAACAGATTGTTGCGCACCGCGGCGGCGCTAAGCTTGCCCCCGAAAACTCGCTGCTTGCCATCGAAAAAGGCATACAGAGCGGTGCCGACATGATTGAAATCGACATCCATCAATCGCGTGATGGCGAACTTATAGTGTGCCACGACCCTACATTGGACCGCACCACCACCGGCAAGGGCAAAATTGCCGATTTAACACTCGACGAAATCAGGCGTTTCAGCATCGTTGACCAAAACGGAAACGCCACCAATGAGCGCATAGCCACTCTGAAGCAGGTGCTTGACTTGGTTGAGAACTATCGCGCAAAAGGCAAAAACGTTACGTTGCTTATCGAAATAAAGCATGCTTCGGGGCAATATCCTGGCATTGAAAAGCGGCTTGTGTGCGAGCTGCGGCAACGTGGCGCCCTGGAGTGGTGCACAGCGCAGTCGTTTGCCGACAGTGTGCTGTTCACTCTGCATGAGTTGTGCCCTGATTTGCGTCTCGAGAAACTGATGATTTGCCCTTTGCCAGGCTTGCCTTTTATTGTTGATGGGTTTAGCATTTCGCGTTTTTCTTTCGAGAAATACGGATTTGTGAATTCGTTCAACTGCATGTGGCAGGGCGTCAACCGCGAGTTTGTGGAACAGGCTCACGCCCATGGCAAGGAAGTGAAGCTGTGGACTTTCGATGACATGAATGCTGCTGTGGTGGATGCCGACGGGTTTATCACCGACCGCCCCGACATTTGGCATAGCGCTCGCCTTAGGTTTGGCGATTAGTGTTTTCTTCGCTATCTTTGCAATTGGGACTGCAAACTATATAGATAAACCATTAAAAACTTAAAAAACGAATGAACGAAACCGAACTTCTTAATGTCTGCCAACAATTCGCCACTAAGAGCAAAGCCCTGAAGGTGGCACCGCTTGGCAATGGACTCATCAACACCACCTATAAAGTGACCACCGAAGGCTCAGCCCCTGATTATGTTTTGCAGCTTGTCAACACCGACATTTTCACCGACCCTGAAATGTTGATGAACAATATTGTGGTTGTAACCCGTCACATCCGCCGCAAGTTGCAAGAGCAAGGCGTGGGCGACATCAACCGCCGCTGCCTGCAGTTTGCCACCACACTCGATGGCAAGCACTACCTGATGCAGCAGGGCAAGTGCTGGCGCATGATGGAGTTTATCCCCGACACGGTGAGCCGCTCAGGCGTTTCCACCGAAAGCGCTTACATCGTGGGACACACTTTTGGCAATTTTCAGGCTATGCTTGCCGATATTCCAGAGCAACTGGGCGAAACCATAAAGGATTTTCACAACATGGAGTTCAGGCTGCAGCAGCTGCGCGAAGCTGTGGCTGAAAACCGTGCCGGACGTCTCGACGAGGTGCAATGGCTGGTGGACGAACTTGAAAGCCGTGCTGACGACATGTGCCGCGGCGAGCGCCTCCACCGCGAGGGCAAGCTGCCTAAGCGCATCTGCCACTGCGACACTAAGGTGGACAACATCCTCTTCGACCGCAACGGCGATGTGTTGTGCGTGATTGACCTCGACACTGTGATGCCGAACTTTGTGTTCAGCGACTTTGGCGATTTTCTGCGCTCGGCTGCCAACACCGGTGCCGAGGACGATGAAAACCTCGACAACGTGAATTTCAACATGGACATCTTCCGTGCCTTTACCCGAGGCTACATCGAAAGCGCCCGCGGCATGCTCACCGATGTTGAAATCGACAATCTGCCTTACGCCGCTTGCCTGTTCCCCTACATGCAGACGGTGCGTTTCCTTGCCGATTACATCAATGGCGACACCTACTATCGCACAAAATATGCCGAGCACAACTTAGTGCGCTCAAAAGCACAGTTCAAGCTGCTGCAAAGCGCCGAATCGCATCTCCAGGAAATGAAGCAATACATTGCCGAATTGCTCGGCTAAAGGCAACAAACACATTACACAAGCAAAACGGGCTGTGGCAATGACGGTATTCAATCGACGATTGCTGCAGCCCCATTGTTTTATTGTACTCCAACGAGAACCGTTATTTCAGAACGGATAGCCTATGGCGAGGTGGAATGCAAGGCTTTTTTTGAAATTCGGCATGTTGAAGTAGCCACGATTGCCGGTGACGTATGGCGCATGCAAAGCATAGCCCAAGTCGCCACGAATCACCAACATGTCCATATCGAAGCGCAACCCGATGCCCGAGCCGACAGCCATCTGCCGCCACATACCGGCAAACTGCAGCTTGGCGCCGGGGCGGTTATCATCATCCTTCAGCAGCCAAATGTTTCCTGCATCGAGGAACACCGCACCCTTGAGGTAGCTGAACAGCGGGAATCGGTATTCAAGGTTCATCTCAAACTTGAACGTACCGGTTTGGTCGTAATAGCCATTAGGATTGTCAGCCGACGGCAAATATCTTCCCGGGCCGACGGAGCGCACGGCAAAGGCACGGATGGAGTTGGCTCCTCCAATGTAGAACTGCTCGCTGTAAGGCACCTGCGACGAGTTGCCGTAGGCGTGGGCAGCGCCGATGAGCATACGCCCCACCAACTTGTGCGTATCCATCACGGCATGGCTGTAGACCACCGAAGCTTGTGCCTTGACAAACTGCGAGAATGGCGTGCCTAACATCTTTTTTTCGCCCTTCGAGCCGCACAACGCCCAAATGCCGGCAAACACATTTCCTGCCTCAGTGAACTGCAGGTTGAACGTGAGATTGTCGCGTCCGAACGCACGGTCGTAGGTGTAAGCGTATTGCAGCATAGGCACAAACTGGTTGCGGAAACTCTCGTGCACAGCCGGATTGCTGTTCATAGTGGAATCGAACGACTCGGTGGTGTGCAACAGCTTGGTGTAGGTGAGCCGGAACGGGGTGAGCTCGTTGAGCGAATGACGTCCGGCATGCCACTGCCACGACGTGCCAACGCCAAACTGAACCATCTTGAAAAAGCTTGGACGATTGAGTACGTCAGCCGACAGCGTAAATTTGGTGTAGTTTGGAAAACGGCGACTGCGGTCGACAAACCTGGGTGCCAGCAGCTGCGGAATGGTGAGCGTTGACGAGAGCCCGAATTCGTAGCTGTTATAGTCGTAACCCTCCAAAGCCTTGCCGCCTGTTGCCCACTCATAGCTCGCGCTGAGGTCGGTGTTGAGCACTTCTGCCCCGCCGAAAAGGTTCTTGTGCGTGAGACCAAGCGAGATGCCCGGTCCTATAAAGCTGTTGGACTTCGATGTTAGCTGCGACTCTATCTTTGCCTCGATGGGTCGGTCCATTGTGCAAACAACGTCGACGTCGAGAGCCGACTGCCCGGGCCGCAACGAATCGAGCGGAGTGACCTCGATGTTGATGGCATTGAAAAGCCCAGTGGCTGAAAGGTTGCTTTGCGTGCGGTCCATATCCCTTACGCTAAACACCCTACCCTCGCGGAAACCGATTTTTTTTGCAATAAAGCTATCCTTGAGGCGCAGCGGTGTCATCTTCACCAAGGTGCCTTTTCGCGGCAACTCCACCGTGTCAGCCACGCCGCCTCCTTGATAGCGATTCACCGTAGTGGTGACGTTGCCCACCGTGTAACGGCGCAAAGCAGCCTCGGGGATGCCTGCAGCCAAGGCAAGGCGTAACGCAATTTTGCCTTTACGCAAAGTGCTATCGGCAAGATATTCGATATACTCCGGGCGAAAATAGTAGTAGCCGCGGTTGCGCAGCACATTGGTGATGCCCACGCGCACCGCGTTTAGCGAATCGAGGCTATAACGGCTACCCGGTTTCAGATAGCTGTTGCCACGAGCAAGCGAATCAATTTTCATAACAATCTCGCTGCTTCCGCCAAGGTAGCCCACGCTGCTCAGCACGTATGGTTCGTTGACAATCACATCATATCGTATGCGAGCTTTCTTTTTGTTCTTGCTTGAATAAACAAGTTCATACGAAGAATTCGAATCGAAATAGCCATTATCGTGCAAAATGGTGTTTATCATATCAACGCGGTGAGCCGGACGCACGTTGTCGATGGTGACCGGCGTTTCCACAAGTTTCTTATACAACCAGCCCTTCAAGCCGCCTGCGCTGTCACTCCAATGATTGTAGACCCACAATCCTATAGGGAACGGATGGCGAATGTATGGCGAATAAAGGCTGTTGTTAGGCGCCACATTGACTGCCGAAGCAATTCCTTCGGCAACGGCGTCGTCGAGCACAATACTATCGGCTCGTGGCAAAATGTTCAGTTTTTTCACACCAGTGTAAAGCACTTCATCGTCGGCAAGGCGGCTGGTGGTAGAGCACGACATTGCGCCCAGCACAACAGCAACATACACCAAATATCGTAGTTTTATATAAGCTCGATTAGTCATCGCAAAATGTTGTTTTATTTGTTTTGAATAATAGTGTCCGGCAAGTTCAGCGAAGCGTTTTTGATGGAGTCGGCTTGCTGCTGAGCCAAACGCCGCGCCGCAGCCCTGCGACTCTTGCGGAACTTGAAGATATGCTTCAACGTCGACAATTTGCGTTTAATCACAAAGCCCACGCCGGTTTGCGTAATCTCGCCTTCGAGAATGCTCTCGAAGCCGGTGTGGCGGAAAAGCCGTGCATACATGCTGCCCGAACTGTTGAGCAGATATTCTATTGAGATGTCGCTTATCAGATTGTCGGAGAAATTATCCTCGGCACTTGCATCAGTGCTGTAGTTTCCTCCTACAACAATCTTGAAGCGGTCGTTGAACAGCGACTTCGAAAGATTGTAGCTGTAGCTCGTAACTGTAGAATTCCCTTTTCCGCTACCGTTATCATATTGGTTTATGCCAAACGACAAATCCACGCCCTTTATGGCACTTGCTGCCCAGCTGTTGATTTGCGAGTTTAAGAATGAATACAGAGCGTTATTAGACATCGACGACGAATTTGCGCTCGAATAACTGCCATACAGCATCAAGTTCATGGCTTGAGCCGAGCGCTGCTGCGGTGTCATTGCCTGCAACTCGTTTTGAATGGTTAAATCGTCGTTTGTTGCAAGGTCGAATCCAACATCCATCTGCGACAATGTGCCGCCTACGTTGCAAGTAATTAAGAAATCCACCAAGTGCGAGGCACCGCCATCGCTGCTCACCGAGGCTTTATATTTCTCAACGGCGCTGAAGCCGAGCGTAGGGTTGAGCATATTTCCGGTAAACGCAATGTAACTGCCCTCATTTATGTTAAAATCGACTTCCTTGATTAACGGCGGAGAATACCTCACATAACCGTTGTCAACAGTCAAACGCCCAGTAACCCGCGGGTCGCCCGAGAAGCCTTGAGCATAGTTGAGTGTGCCGGTCGACTGCACTTGCACTCGGTTCTTGCCGTCGGGCGACAAATATGCATTGATTATATTGCCCTGCTGAAGGGTGATTGAAGCATTGATGTTTATGCCAAACGGCTCGGCTTGCAGCAACGAGTCGGGATATTCACTCACCGAATCATCGAAATGCACAAACTTCACCATATCAGGATTCGTGGCAGGCACAATCTCGCTGACGTCCTCTTGCAAAACGTATGTTATATTGCTGCCCGAAAGAAGCGACACATTTGCATCGACGTAGAGCGCGCTGGTCTTACCCTTCACTTTGGCGCTCAAATCGGCATATCCTCTGCCAAACAACTGCGACTTCCTGATTTGCTTGCTATCGACAAACTGCACGCCTTTTCCTTGCAAATTCAGGTCGACATACGGATTTGTCATGTTTCGAATATCAATCAACCCGTCGATATTCAATGGTTTGTCATTGCAGCTTCGCAATGCATATTTGTCAAAACGAACAATGCTCGAATCAACAGGAATCACGGTGTTAGGGAACAAAATCTTCGAACCGAACACCGGCACATAAATGGCGCCGTTTTCAGCAGAAACTTCGCCGGTGAGAATAGGCTTATCGAAGCTTCCTGTCATATTCAATTCGCCATTCAGATACCCTTGCAACTCGGCAATGCCGTTGGGAATGAAAGCCGACATGGTGGAAATCGGGAATTTGTCAATGTCGAGTTTCAGCGACATCGGGCTTGTGGCTGTGGAATCGTTCAAAACACCTGCGGCAAAGGCAACCCGAGCGCCGTTAACGTTCATATAAGACTCCAAGTTTGTGTTACCGGTTACTGGGTCGAGCGTCATCACGGCGTCAAGGTTAAAGTCGCCAACCGTCTGACCCTCATAGCAGAAATTCTTCAATTCTGCATTTCCTGTTCCCCAGAATTGATGCCCGCGATACGAAATCTTCATATCGGAAGTCAACTCGCCGCTCACATCGGGTGCAAACGGGAACATCGAAACCCACTCGTCAATCTTCAGACCTTTAATCTGCAAATTTACATCTTCTTGGTGATGTTCCTCGCCATCAACACTGTGCTCAGCATGTTCGGTGAACAAATCCACCAAACCGGATTTTCCGCCATCAAGCCGCAAGTTTGCATCGAGATGCTGTTCTTTATAATTATATTGAACGTAATTTCCCTCGTTCACCGTCCACTCACGATAGCCAATCAGCGGCTTGGCGGTGAAAACATTTAGTCGCACAATCGAGTCGTTCACATCGGTGTGGGTGCCGAAACTATAACCGGTGCGCTGCCCAATATCTTTCACCTCATATAGCGTGGTCAATCGGCTGCCAAGCATACCGCCCTTCACAGTCGCCGAGGCAAAGTTGTCCATCGTTCCGGCACGGTTTCCCATATGGAACCTATAACCAAGATATTTGCCTACCTGCGCCAGACGAGCAGTTATAGTGTCAATTTTTGTTCCATAAGCATCAATTCCTTGAATGATTCCATCGCCGTAGATTGTGGTGTCGTTATACAGTTCAAACGACAGTTTCTTCATTTTGATGTCGTTATATCCAAGGAATTGCTGCACAATGCCACGTTTACCCATCTCCAACTCGCAGGCAAACGGCGGCAAAGAACTTTGCAACGTGTCGATGTTTAGCGAGATGCTATTAACTTGCTCAAGAGCAATGTTTCCGCATTTGGTCATCTTGTCGATGAACTGCTGCAAGCCCACTTGCGAGCCAAAATTCAGCGAAAGGTCTTCGTTGTGTAATGCGCCATTGATGGTGGAATCGGTGCTTTCAAACAACATGTCAATCGACGAAGTGTTGAACGACAGCGTGTCGTGAGTCCACTTTAGGTTCTGAATTTCAGCAGAGAAATCGCAAACAAGGCGCTTTACATCAACATCGCCAAACGCAGTTAGGCGGCCGCTTCCAAACGAAGGCACGTCAACAATGCGCATCGCCTGCAGATTAATGTCGCGGAAATCGCCGTCAAGCGCCACCACATAGTGGTCTTTTTCAAGTTCGCCATTGCATGTGAAGCCAAAATCGATGTTCGGATTCACCGAATTAAACGAGGCTGTAAATGCACCTTCAGCCAGCGCTACATTGCCGGCTATTTCTTTGTACGTCTTATTATTGTACGACAAGTTATCAATAGCCATCGATGCCTCCAAGGCAGTCGATTTTTTCATGATGTCGAATCCGCGACCCTTAACATGCGCCCTTGCCGTGACGTCGCCCAATGTGCTGAGCGGCAGCACCGAGTGCAACGGCAATGTGCACAAATCAATATCTGCCTCATACGATTCTCTTGCAGTGTTAAACTTGGCTTCGCCCACAGCCTTACCGGTTGCAAGCGCAAGGTCCATCTTTCCAGCCATCGCATATCCGTTCAACGACGCCTTGCCCCTTACTTTCATCGGCGGGAAGTTCACCTGCTTGCTCATCTGTGCATCAAATACGGTTGGCTTTATGAAATTCAGGTTGTCGAACTGCCCATTTATTGACAAAGCACCACCCATGCGCTTTTCGTCCATCACGTTGCGCACCACTCCGTCAATCTTCATTCTGGGTCAATCTTCATTCTGGCATATCGAGGCAGGTCGGCACTCAGTTCTTTCACATTCATCTGGCGTGAAGTGCCATCGGCTTTTGCCACCAGCTGCAACGGGCGATAACGAGGTATCGAATTGAAATATGGCGCAAACTCCGGGAAAGCACGCTCCAAATCCGAGATATCAACACTCGCCAAAGCATCAACCTTAACAGCTCCACTCGACGGTGTTTCCATGAAACTCATATCGATTTTGGCATCGGCACTCAATTCCGAAGCCACGGTTTTCAACTTGAATTGTTCAATAGCCATAGCCAAACTGTCCATCCTGAAAGTGCCGTGGGCATCGGTTATTGTCACACCGCAGCGCTCGCGAGCCGACAACTGCTTTATTGGCACAACCACTTCCATGCCGCGATTATACAGGCTGTCGATGGCAATATTTATAGCCGACACCTCGAGATAATCCATAT
>SFEA01000024.1 GCA_004557385.1 Bacteroidales bacterium | reverse complement strand
AGGTCTTGTCGTCCTCAATGGTTACAGTCTGCTGTATAGGGCTATAGAGGGGGCGCACTATGCGCACTACATAGCTTCCCGATGCCATTCTGCCCGACTTATACGGCACGGTGCCTTTCAGCTCGTCATTTACATAGACGCTTGCCCCGGAAAGGTCGCCTTTAGCCGGCACGCTGAGGTAGCCGTAGGCTGGGGCAAGCTTCACACTTACCGTGTGCTTGTTGACCGGGTCACTCACCTTCACCACTCCCGACGATGGATGATGCAACGCAGCCTGCACACGGTAATTGTAAACTCCGAACGACTTGCGCACGCTTGCCGTGCCGTCGGCAAGGCTCAGAACGCTTCCGTCGAACTCCACAACGGCATCCTTAGGCTCAACGTCAAACATGCAAACTCCACCTCCAGAGGCAGGAAGTTCTGCAAGTTGACGGTGAGCCTACGGCTGCCCTTAGCCATATACACCCAATATTCGTTGGTGTGGAAGTCGGTGTCGCCAACCACCAAGCCGCTGAAGTTCGCGTCAGCCGATGCAAGCTGCACCTTCACAAGGGCACAACGGTCGCCGTTGGCGTCAACCCTGCCACTGGTGCGAGCAGATATGTCGTTAGTCCGCTCTGTAAACGATTCCACGATTAGCTTTTGGCCATATAATGTAGCAGACCAAAATAGCAATATGAATAATACTAATTTTCGCATAATATTTGCCGAATAATTATTGAACGAAATTTATGATTTTTTAGAATTTTGTTCGTCAACAATTTCCACGACATTAGTTGATGTCGAACCCGATAATTCTCCAGCTACGTTAAGAGCAAGATTCCCATTTATAGATGATGCGATTTTAGCATTTTGCTTTATCTCCTCCCAAGCTTTTTGCAAATCTGTATATAACTCTCGAGCCCCTACGATTTTTTTGCTCAAATCATTTTCTGAAGGTGCTAATATGATATCACCATCAGGTAGAAAAGCATGCAACATTCCACATCTTAGGTGGGTATAAAGATAATTGTTGTTTGGAGCTTGCCCATTATTATCTGGCGGATAATTAAAAACACGGTATTTCTCTAACGAGTCTAATTTATTAATTGCATCGTAATAGTCGTTTTTAGAATACCCGGTTTTCTGGAAATCTGGGCGCTTGCTGTAGCATTTACCTATGAATTCCAGAATAGAAGACATAATTACAAATGCCATATATGGCTTTTTGTCAACTAATTGTTCCAATTCATTGCAGAAGAAACTATTTCCAACTTCTTGTATTGTCATTTTTTCATATTTATAATTAAATCTAACTCCAGTCAGTTATGTTTAAATGTCAAAATCACTTAGGCTAAAAATCTCATCTTTAGGGATGCGCGAAACGCCCTTGCCGTCGCTATTGAAGGCGTCGGGCTGCCAAGTGCGGACGTGTATCTGTGGATGGTCCTCGTCACGGAAGTCCCAAAGAAGGAATACATAGCCATCGTCGTGATAATAATTTGAG
Organism: Bacteroidales bacterium; assembly: GCA_004557385.1. GTDB lineage: Bacteria > Bacteroidota > Bacteroidia > Bacteroidales > Muribaculaceae > SFTJ01. The sequence goes on along the minus strand of SFEA01000024.1, from coordinate 33,199 downwards.
GTGTAGCCCTGATGAAGCGTTACGCCGTAGAAGTCGGGGTTTACCGGGTGTCGTGAGACCTCAATCTCGTCGAAAGTCACCTTAATATACTTAGCCGCCGCAAAAGTGCGACGCAGGTTGGTGAGATATTGCTGCTTGCTCTGCTTGCGATAAGTAATCTTGTCGGGCAAGGGTATACCGTCCTTCGATTGCTTAATAACTTTACCAGTAATAATCAAAGCATCGTCGGAGAACACTTGTTCAAGGAATTTCATGTCTTTTTGGTTATAGCTTGTGCGGAAATGCTCCACATAATCGAGAATCAGTTGACGGCGTCGCAAGTCGGCAACCTCCTTGTTGCTCTTTATGACATTCATGTAGAGGTTTTGACTTAGCGTTAGATAGAAACTCTCGATATTACCGCTATGGTCGAAACTGAAAACCGCTTCCTGATATTCTTCCTCATTGAATGAACTATCGGTGGGACGCATAAGCAAAGGAATGTTGCGCACTTGATAGCCCGAACCTGTGACAATGCAGTGCTCGGTGATTATGTCGTCGGCACACTCGAATGGACTGTTTTCCCAAAGCATAGCCACAGAACTCTGTACATCACGAGAGAGCCCCAAATCGCCAAATTTCAGATCGCGTTTATTGGCAATTGCATTATTGACTTCGGTGAGAAATGCCGACATAGAGCGTTCCATTTTAGCCTTGACTGCAGCATTGTCGATACCATCGGCAATGGTGACATCAACAGCAAAAGCTGATACACACCAAAAAATAGAAACTAAAGAGAGCGAAAGATTAATAAAAAGATTTTTCATATCTATATATTACAATTTTATTTCCTTTGAAACCAAATAGCCCCGCAACCGGGATAATTTTTTATATCATCGGCATTGCCGTTCAGAATATTCATCCAAGCCCCATCGTTATAACTAAGATGAGACATCACTTCGCCTGAACGATTATATACAAACACATAATAAGTACCCATTTTTGGCAGAGTTTTGTATTTCCCCATATTGCCGTTGGAGTATTGTTTTACGAACGGCTCTATGCCTTCGAAAGCACGAATGCTAATCATTTTTTTGCCAAAGTCATCAACAAGATAAGCCTTGGATGGAGCTTTGACAGAATTGCCATCTTGTTCATGCCTTAGAGAATCTCGTCTTTCAGTCTGCTGCTTGTTAGGTTCAGGTTTCTTTGTTTCACCTAAAGGCACAACCACCAAATCCTTATCGGAAGCATAGGTTAGTACATCCGACTTCTTAACATACAGAAAAGCACGATACAAACTGCCACGTTTTGTCTTAATTTGAAGGATGTTTTTACTCGCCTTGGTTATGCACCCGCTCACCTCGGTACTGTCGCAGTTGCTTTTAATCCAATCTTCAATAAACGTTTCGAGCAAATCCATAGCATTATCATATGAAGTTTTGGAGTCGGAAGTAGTGGCCTCGGCATAGATATAGTCGGGACTACTCTTAATGGTATTTATCTCAACGAGAGCCTGGCGAGCATCTGATTGGCAAACTCCCGTGGAGCAAGATAATACCATAAATATGAAAATAATGACTTTATTTAGCATAATATTTCTCTATTCTATATGTTTATTTTTTGTTTTTATATCTTGTTTATAAAGATTCTTCAAGTTATGCAGTGGAATAAATGCGTTGAGTTTACACCGTAACTCAGAAGTGGGCTTTGTCAGAAAGTCGCGAGGCAAAAACACCGACAACACATGGCAAAAGCCTAATGTAGAACTCTCTGCAACAACAAGTACTTTGATAGAATCGTCGAATTCTTCTTCAATAGCAGTGTAGATGTATAGTTTCGAACTAAGGCAATAATTAATCCAATTATCGAGTCGTATGGTATACGACCGTTTGTTAAAACCGTATACGCTTTGTTCGACGAGCATTGGGTTATTAAAGCCTGTGAGTGCATGAAATATATTGGTGGCACTATGCTCTAAATCTTCAGAATCAACAATTAGTTTATATGAAGAATCAGATTGGTCTTTGCGATAATAGCAGGCGTTGCTGAGTGATTCGATTTGAAAAGAAACTGCAGGCTGTGTTTTATACAAATTATCGCCAATCTGTTCAACAGATAATGTGGTGACATTCGGCTCTACATCTGCTACGGAATTGACAATAATATCGTAGAGTCGTTGCTCAATTTCCACCTTTGGCATTCCTAAAATGAGTTCATATTTTGCAGGAAAAGCTACCGACAATATAGTCATAGAATCGGATGTCCAGGTTATCTCATAAAATTTATTGTTGACTCTGCTTACCGCTATGTTTAACGTGTCGTTGATATTCTTAACATCGCCTAAATTTCCCTCTACAAATACAAAATTATCATCGTTGATTTTTTGTTGAATTCTGGTGTTGCCTTTCCAACAATAGAGCTCTAGAAAATATCTCTCAAGAAATTTGTAGAGATAAGCAGTCTCTGAAGTTTTTAATTCTTCGGGAAATAATCGGAAGCCTAGGTGCGTAATCATATGATGGTCATCAACTTCGGCGATAACAGGCATATTAAATGCCGTACCCATATCGTTGATGCCGATGTGCAATGTATCAGGTATTGTGAGAGGTATATTATGTGCAATGTCCTCCAAAGATTTCGACAAAAACGACAACTGCTGAGCCCCCATTGAAGAGAGTCCCGCAGCAATCGAAATAAGTGTCGCTGAAATAAATATTCGAAGGTGATATTTCATTGTTTATTATGGCTATAGCCCAATCATAATTGATCCTTTTACATTGTTGTCAGAACCATACCACTTGCCGTGAACGAGTTTGCCGTCTTTCCACTCGCCAATGACATAGTCGCCGGCATCGGCGATTCTAGCTTTTACATCGCGACTGTCAATCTGGTGAGATGTTGTGAAAGTCATGCGCCCCTGTCCATTAGGCACCCCATTGCTTACAGGACCAACAAATTTGGCGTAACCCAAATTAACCGAACCGAATGTAGCAGCTTTTGGTTTGGAGCTAACTGTATTTACCACGGTCTTGGTGCTGGTTTTTTCGCTTATGGTAGTGGTGTTGTTTTGAACGATGGTGTCGCGCACAACTACAGTGTCGGTTTTTATAGAGGTGGATGCTGCTACTGCGGTATCAACGGGAGCGGATTTTACTACTGAATCTGTAGTAACTGTCGGCTGCTCCTCGCTTCCGCCCGACAAAGCATACATTCCGCCGCCTAAAACACATAGCGCCACCAATGCTCCTGCAATGTACAGAGGCATTTTGTTCTGTTTCTTTGGTGGTGGGCATTCTCGCAATTCTTTGCCACAATCGGGGTTTTGACACACAAAATCTTTGCGCATAGGAATTTTTTGAATCGTTTTGTTCCTACACATCTCGCATTCGTCGTTAAGACATATTCCATATCTCATACGTTCGCGGCTGGGATTTCTTCTTTCACTTGCCATATATCGTTCTTATATTAAAAATTAATGTAATAATATAATGTTATTCTCTTCCCTTTTTCAAGGCATAGGTGGCATGCCATTTGGTGTTGACGGAATCGGCGGCACGGGTGGCACATCGGGCAATTTGGGAGCAAATAAACCGCGAAGTTCAGCTACTTGTCCTGCTGGGGTCCATGCCACCATCCCTTGCTGCCAAACCAAAGTATGTTCTGTTAATTGCCCTGTTGGCACAAAGGTTTTCAAAGTAGCATAATCATATGGACCGTATTGTTGACCGGATACTGCCAGATATATCTGCACATGAGGCTCTTGAATGACAGGTGGCGGTGTGGCACTTGGCATAGGAGGAATGCTCGTAGCTTTAGGCTGAGCCGACTGATTTGTGGAGTCGTTATCTACATCAACAACAAACAAACTTGGGAGACCGTTCCCGTTACCCTCACCATGCAATAGAATGGCGTTGCTTGCATCGGTATTTACATTCCCTGTGTTCAAAAAGTTGTCGTATTTCTCCTTGTATGTAGTCAACCACGATATGCAACGCATAGGGAAACAATATGCAATGGTGATAATAGACAATTCGTCTTTGCGTGAACTTTTCTTGTTAACAATAAGCGAAGTCTGTGAAGTGCCTTGCTTGAATGAATCACGGAATGCTTTCTCTAATTTGTCGGCAAAAGCCTTCAGACTTTCGTTGTCGTCGGGAGAAGGAATAGACACGAGAATGGTTTTTTTATTAATGCTTGCTGGATTTGTCGGACTTAGATTTCCCTCGTTGTTGCGGACGTGTAACTGCATCTGGTCGTTGTTTAATTTCAGATATACGCCGCTTTGATTAACTATTTCGAGGGCAAAGCGCTTTATGTCTTCTTCCGAAATGAGTTTTTGTTGTAGTTGAGTAAGTATATTCAACCCTAACACTTTCTTGTCGGAATCAGCTTTCTCGTCATGCTTGATTCGCACTATTTCAGACAACTTCAAGTCGAAAGCATCTTTCACACCATCTATTGTGATTGCATTTGCAAGGTTCCCAAAATTAGTGAATTCGGATTTCGGGATAATTGCCTCTCTCAATTGACGAGCGATGTTAGGCATATCAATTTTGTCGACACGGATGTCAGACTCGAAGTTTGTCATCATTTCTTCTTCACATACCTCAATTATTGCACCCTTCATGTCCTCAAGACCTTTATTCACTTTGCGTTGTGCAGTAACAAGGCGTTCGGTTTCTTCGATAGAGTCGGTTATCTTCTGTCCGAAGGCGCTGATGTCGGCATCCAACTTCCCGAACTCAACAAACACCTTGCCGGCTAATTTCTTAGCAAACTCCCATGCTACAAGCATAGTCTTGCAGGTGTAGTAATCGGTGAGAATTTCTTGATGATCGGCATATAGTCGAGCACCTTTATTCACCATGCGCTGAAGAATTCCAAGTTGGCTCCACTCATTCACATTATCCTTTCTATCGAAGTCAATTGCTTCATAATTATCCTGTTCCTTGAGCAATTCTTCGTCAATAGCCTTTCGCTTTTCAGAAATATACTCAATAAGTAGTCTCGACACTCGCTGTAGTTCGATTATGGAAATATCTCCAACTTTCCATTTCTCGAATAATTCGTGTTCGATATTGCGACGCACCTCTTTTGCAAGCTCTGGAATTGCATGCTCTTTATTCTTATAATATTCCACAACTCCCACTCCGCGGAATTGTTTATCAAAAAAGTCCCCCAAAATGCTATCTAACTCATTTAATGGACAATCAGCTTTTTTTGCCTCTTCGGTATATAAAGTGGCTTTGTCGTGCCAATAATCGTTAAATGCAGGGAAGTCTTTTTCGCTCTTAAGAATCTTTTTCTCCAAAGTGAGATGCTTGTAATCAATCATCCATGCCAGAAGATTCTTTTCGGTGAAATATAACTCACGATAGTCTTTGTTTTCTTCCTCATTAACGTAACCAATATCTTCACGCCAATGGTTGTATTTGAATTGATAGAGAACGCTTTCGCCTATGGTATAAGTGATGTGTTTGAGGACTCTTAATTCTGGATACATTACTCGCTTAATGCCAAATGAATTGATTTTCTTTGTGCGAGCTACGGGAATTTGGCCGCTGGAATCAGTATTCTTTGTTTCATCATATTCTAGGGCGAAATCATCCATATTCTCGAATGTATATGCCCTTATTATATCTTCATTAACCACATCATCGGAGTTGATTAGAAAAATACGAGAATATACATAATCACTCACTATTTTTGGCAGTTCCTGCAAAGAATCGATGGTAAGCCCGTTTTCATTTACATTGCTATATAAGGTAATGCCATTAGCCACTCCTTTCACTTTGTCGGTAAATAGCCTTGCCTCTTGTCCAGCTCCTGTTACATCGTGAGGGGAAAACCTACCTGTTTGCAACGCATTTAGTTCGTTTAACGCTGCATAGCCATTTTGATAATAGCGTCCCTGATCCATATTTGCCTTTGGCAAATTCATTTCAGGAATCATTGCATAAACATTAATTATGGCCTCGGGAAATGCTTTCCTCGATTGCACAATAGCATCAATGATAGCCCCGGAACCGGTTCCGCCACACAATCCCGCAAAAATATGGATATTGGTGTTCTCTGCATTATGTGATACAGCATCACATCGGCCATAAGCATCCTTCAATGCGGCAACAAACCCCACAGCGTTAGCTGCAAATAGCAAACGTCCGGCTCTGCGCTTTTGCCCTGCAGCTTGCCCTAAAGAGCCAATTGCGGTCTTTACCGCCGAAACATTGTTTACTATTCCCTTGACCGCAGGGTAATTGTTGATGTTATCCAATATCTTGGTCACATCTACATCTTTGATATACAGGAATTCATTATTAGTAAATGAAGCATCTAACCCCATAACTCTAAAATCGGGACGGCCTATACCCATCATCTCTTCTGTAGAATCAACATAGAGCAGAGCCACTGGCTGCTTCACTCTGTCCTCATGATTTGGGAATTCTTCAAACATACGCATCTTAAATGCTTTAAGAATCTTCCCTCCTGTTCCTCCAAGGCCTATCAGGATGTGATTGTTTTTGCAATAAGTTGTTGCCATAGTTATTATTGTTTATTATTATTTTCTTCTTGTTCTAAAAGGTCTATGTTCACTGCCTCGCCTTGACGAAGTTCTCTCATGCCTAGTCGGATAGTGTCTACGTCCGCTACTTGCGCCAGATTGCATAGTAGCAATAACTAAGCCAGCTGTAGTAACCATAAACAATGCCGACCACAAAATACGGCGGATAATAAACCAACCGATATCTTCACGGGTAGCAGAACATACATATTTGTTCAAGACTGGTGCTGTGGAGGTTATGATATCGTTTATCACTGATGAAGCCAGCGATATGTTACATGCGCCGACAAGTCTACTCATCTGAAAAGTCAATGGAACCAATAAAAGCCCAGCAACAAAGTATGACCAAATCGTAAAATGCTTTTTACCACATGCTAAGCCAATACAAACTATTAATGACGCATCTAACACAAAAGCAATTAATGCTCCGTAGCCCAAGTTGTCTATGGTATTTATAAAATCGCCTATCATCGTTAATTTTTGTCTTTAATATTCAGCCCATCCTCCATTCCCTCGAAGAATATTGCAAAGGAGTTGACCAGCTCATCTGTATTTTCAAGGAATTGCTTTGCCATTGAATTTGTAGCTATGCCTACAACTTCTCCTTTTATCCTTAATATCTCCTTTCTTTCTTCATCGGTTAATTCCATTTGGTCTAACTCCTGACAGATAACAGCATACTCATTCATCGCATTCTCCCAATCAGCCTGAGAATATTCTGCGCTATGCTTTTTCATGTCCTCTCGTAATTCTAATAGTTCATATACCGCATTGTGCCTGGATTCGCAACAACAAAGTATAAAGCATATAAACCCAGTCATGGCAAACATTATGCAACGTTTAATATTTAATCTTAAATGCTTTTCCTTATTCGAAAATTTCATAATATATAGGTTAATTTAAAGCCATAGTCCCAATATGACAAGGTTAAAAATAAAAAAACATGAGAGCCATGCTTTTTGCTCGTTCACGCATTCTGTGGCCTTCGCATTGCCCATCTCTTGTAGAACGAGCAATGCAGAAGCCTCACGCTGAATATGACACTTCTCACTAATAGGCATCACTTCACCTATCAATGATAATATTACATATCCATAAGGCATCTACCATTGCTTCGATCTTGACAGAGATTTAGAAAGTTGCGAAGTTTCTGAATGCCAAGAAAGAGCGTAAAGTAAGCGCTTTCTAAAATGTCTGCTTTCCCACCCACATAACCCGCATCGGGCTTCTGCAAGTGATATGCGTTGTAAAGTTAATGATTTATTTTGATATAATTGTATATCAAGTGATTGAAATTTCTTGCGACAAAAATATACAATTTAGAAAACAATTTGTATTTGCGCCTATATTCTCCGAAAGGCTACTTAAAAAGCCGTCTATTCATTCCATACCGAAATAAACGACTCTATTTGTAAATAAAACTTTTTGATTACTACGACATTTTTCTGCTGTGACCGAAATAAGTCGTGGGAAATTCGGACGTTTTGGGAAAGAAAAATCGCTAAGTGATTGATTTATCAACACTTAGCGATTTGTTTTGTGGTCCCACTTGGGCTTGAACCAAGGACCCCCTGATTATGAGTCAGATGCTCTAACCAACTGAGCTATAGGACCGTTTGGCGGCGTGTGTGCCAGCCGGGCGACTGCTTGCGTGCCAGGTGTGGCGCGCTGCGGTGCGCTTTTTGTGGTGCAAAGGTAATGTTTTTTGGCGATGTGTGCAACTTTGTTGTAGTTTTTTCGAAAATTTTGCACTTCGATATTGAATATACACTTCGATATTGAATATACATTCGATGTTGAATATACACGATGTTGTGTGCACAGCGATTGTTACGGCGGTGTGACAGCGAATGCTGTTTGTAAACATTTTTGCTTGCTTTGTTGCAAGAAACCGTCGGCAAATCTTTAATTTTGTTGGCGAAAGAGATAATTTGTTGTGCAGTAGTGCAATGCACAAGTGTATTCTAGTAATTATTTGCCCTAATTTTTTGTTAGATGAAAAAACGTATCAATTATTGTGCGGCGCTCATTGTGGCGCTGATGACGTTCTCGGGATGTATTGATGACGACATCGACTTGGAGAATATCGACACTACGGCAGAAGTTAAAGTAGTGGATTTGACAGTTCCGCTTAATCTCGACGAGATTAAGCTCAGTTCGGTGATTTCGCTCGACGAAGGCAGCAAAATCAAGGAGATTAACGGAGAGTATGTGTTTGTTTCGGAGGGCGAATTTGCCTCCGACAACATTAGTTTTTCGTCGATAACGCTTCAGGCGCCGTCAATCAGCAGCAATTACACCCAGATAGACATTCCTGCAGAATATCAGGTGGGCAATAATGTGCTGGCATCGCAGGGCGGCAGCATTAACATCAACATTGGCAGTGTAGAGGCGCCGTTCAGCACCACCGTGGACGATGTTTCAGCCGACATTCGCGGCATCGACTATGTTGGAATGAATTTCGCCGTCACCGTGACATTTAAGGTGAACGGGTTTGACGGGGTGGTTAATCGCTACACCTACAAGAACCTGAAGATTGCGTTGCCCAAAGGCATGGTGTGCAAGGTTGACAAAGGCACGTTCGACGCCGCTACAGGCATCTACACCCTTGACGGGTGTTTGGTGACAAACAACCTGCTGAGCCTGCGCTTTGAGTTTACGGGCATCGACATGGCAAAGTCGAAGGCGCTTTTCGATGCCGCCCGCCATACATTTTCGATTGACGATTGCATCACCATCCTGTCGGCAGAGATGCAAATAGCGGCGTCCGACCTGGTGAAAGATGCCAGGTTGCCACAAAATGTGGTTCTTATGAACGGCTATACGGCATCGGACATTACTATAAACAAGTTCTCGGGCAAGATAGCATATAGCCCAAGCGGGTTGTCGCCCGAACCGTTCACCCTTGGCGATTTGCCCGATGTGCTCTCGCAGCCGGGCACCGACATCAGCATCACCAATCCGCAAATATATTTGTGGTTGAGCAATCCGCTCTACACCTATAGCTTGTGGGCAAATATGCATTTCGACATTATGTCGCGCCGCGACGATTCGCCGTGGAGTGTGTTCACGCCCGACGGCGGTGCCATACGCATCGACGGCAGCCGCCAACAAAGCTGTTATTGCCTGTCGCCCACCAAGCCACAGGCTTATGCCGCCGGCTACGAAGCAGCGCAGCATGTGGCGTTCGCTTCGCTGTCGAATGTGCTTAGCGGCAACGGTCTGCCCACCGAGATAGCCATCGACATCGACAAGTCGGAAGTGCCCGAGCAGAGCGTCAGCAACCTCGTTTTAGGTACCAATCTGGGCACGATGCAAGGCAAATACATGCTGTATGCACCGTTGAACCTCAAGAGCGGGTCGTGCATCATGTATAGCGACGTGTTCGACGGCTGGAACGACGAAGAACTCGACAAAGTGACCATCACCAAAATTGACATCACCGCCACCATCGACAATCAATGCCCGGCATCGCTCAGCTTTTCCATCAAGCCAATCGACATAAATGGCAACAAGTTGGACAATGTTACTGTAGAGTGCAGTCCGGTGGCAGCCAAAGCGCAGGGCGCAGCATTCACCGCCACAGTGACCGGTGTGGTGAAGCACCTCGACGGCATTGTGCTCGAAGCCGTGGCGCGAGCCGAGCAAGGCAACACCCTTTCGCCCTCGATGAACGTGAAACTCAGCAACATCAAGGTGAAGGTGAGCGGAAGCTACGTCACTGAGTTATAAATCAATCTAATCCTAATTAATAAAAAAATCGATACAACAGTGGTTAAGACTATATTTAAATCAATAATTATGTGCGTAGGCATGCTTGTGTGGGCATCGGGCTATGCACAACACACCACATCGGGATATTTTCTCGACGGTTATCTCACGCGTTATCAAATGAATCCGGCGATGGGCAATTCACAGGGATTCGTTTCATTCCCGGGTTTGTCGAACATCAACGTGGCTCAACGCAGCACGTTGGGCGTGAAGGACATCTTCTATAACATCGACGGCAAGACCACCACGTTCCTCAATCCGGGTGTGAGCAGTGAGGAAGCGATGTCGCGCCTCAAAGGCACCAACCATGTGGGCGTAAACACAAAAATCGATGTGCTGTCGGTTGGCTTCAAGGGTCTTGGCGGCTACAACACCATAGGCATCAGTGCGCGCGCCAACGCGGCGGTGAAACTGCCCACCGACATCTTCCGCCTGCTCAAAGAAGGAGTGAGCAACAGCACCTATAACATAGCCGACATCAAGGCGCATGCCGATGCTTACGCCGAGATTGCCCTGAACCATTCGCATCAGTTGAACGAAAAGCTGCGCATCGGTGCCTCCTTCAAGGTGCTGGTGGGAGCCGGCAATGTAGATGCCGACTTCGACAAAGCACAGCTTGAGTTGCGCGACGATGCTTGGGATGTGGTGACCGACGCCACCGTGCAAGCCAATGTGAAAAACCTGCGTTACACATCGAAGGTGAGCGAAAACACAGGCAACATGTGCATCGACGAGGTTGACATCGATAAGTTTGGTGTGGCAGGCTTTGGCGCCGCCGTCGACCTTGGTGCGGTGTACACCCTCGGCGACTTTGAACTTAGCGCCGCGTTGCTCGACTTGGGCGCCATAGGCTGGAGCAACAACTATGTGGCATCGACCGACGGCGAACACCGTTTCACCACCGACCGCTACACGTTCAACGTCGACGACGAGGCATCAAACTGCTTCGAGGACGAACTTGAGCGCATGGGCGACGACTTGGCTGTGCTCTATGAGATGAAAGACATGGGCGACCGCGGCAGACGCACACGCATGTTGGCACCAACCGTCAACATTGGCGCAAAATACACGTTGCCAGCCTACAAGGCATTGAGTTTCGGTGTGCTCAGTTCGTCGCGCCTGCAAGGCGATTTCTCGTGGACCGAACTGCGCTTGAGCGCCAACTTTGCTCCGTGCCGCTTCTTCTCGATGGGCGCGAATGTTGCAACCGGCAACCTCGGCACAGGACTGGGATGGCTAATCAATATCCACCCAACAGGGTTCAACCTGTTTGTGGGCATGGACTACACTTGCATGAAGCTCGCCAAGCCGGGTGTGCCCGAAAACAGCTCAACATCAATCAACTTTGGCTGGAATATACCGTTCTGAGGCAGCCGACATTGCGAAAAAAAGATTTTGTTTGATAATATCAGCACCGAGGTGCAATCCGTCGCGAATGTCGGCGGCACACCTCGGTGCTGTTTTTCTTATGGGAATGCCCTATAGCCTATTGGCGAAATGGATTATGCTTTGGCAGTCAGGTGTCGGCGCAGCATATATAAGGCAAAAGCCCAGACAATGACAAACGTGGTCAGCGGCACCACGAATGCCATGTTGATTGTCAGTGCATCGGCAACGAATCCAAGCGCCAACGGACCGATGGCACCGCCCACCACGCTCATCATCAATATCGACGAAGCCTTTTCGGTGTCGGCACCGAGGCCGCGAATCGACAAGGCAAAAATGGTGGGGAACATAAGGCTTTCAAACAAGTAGGTGAGCACCAACGCCACTTTCGACACCACGCCAAGCGGCGCAATCACCGCTGTGAGCATAACCACTGTGCCGCATGCACACGCAAAGAACACCTTTTCGGTGGCAATGCGCGTCATCACAAAGCTGCTCAGAAATCTGCCCAGCATAAACAGCATCAGTCCGCCAAACGACAGTGCCCACGTTGCTTGGGTGGGTGTGAGGAAATCGTCGTCGGTCATGAAATTGATGAAAAACGTATTGATGGATATTTCCGAAATTTCATAGCTCAGCAAGGCAAAAAATCCGAAATAGAAAGTGAATCCGAGCCCCTTCTTCATCTTTCCGTCGGAAGTTGGAGTTTGGGTTTGCGAAAGAATCACCTCGGGCAATTTCACTCGCGAAAACACCGCAGCCACCGCCAGCACAAACACGGCAATGATGCAGTAGGGCACAGCAATGTTGATGTCGTCGCCGCTCTTGGTGCTGCCGTCGCTGAAGAAATACAATCCGCTGAGCAGAGCGCCGAACATGCATCCCAAGCCGTTGAACGTCTGTGCCATGTTGATGCGGCTCGACGAGGTGCGGCTGTCGCCCAGCAGCGTCACATAAGGGTTGGCAGCCGTTTCGAGCAGGCACAAGCCCAAACCCAGCACAAACAGCGGTGCCAGCAACGCCAGCAGTTTGCCCATATCAGCCATGGGGGCGAACAAGAATGCGCCCACCGAAAACAGCAGCAGCCCGGCAATCACGCCATGGCGTGTGCCATAGCGGCGTATCATCAGCCCTGCAGGCAATGCTCCAAGAAAGTATGCCATATACACGCTACATTGAATGAGCGCCGATTCGCCGTAGCCGGCTTCGTATTGCATCTGCACATGCTTGTTGAGCACGTCGAGCACCGCACGAGCGCCGCCCCAAATGAAAAACAGCATCGTCACAAGCACCATCGGCACCAGGTATTGGCGAGCCACCATGGGCACACGCCCGTTGTTTGTTTCTCTTTCTTCCATAATCGCAGGTTGAATGATTATCAGTTAAATAAAAAACAATCTTTTTAATGTGAGTGCAAAAGTAGCAAACAATTGCCGACCCGCCAAATTTTTCATTGTTCCGCGCCTGTGTAGACCGATATAGCCAAATCGAGCGTAGGTGTATCATTCATTTAAATAAAGGAAGATGCGCACATCCTTCGCTCCAATATGCCGTAGGGGCGACACAGTTGGCGAAAAGGCACGAAAATTTGGTTTTCAACAAAAAGGTGATTATTTTTGCAGACAACTTTTACGCATTTGTATTGAAGTTGTAACGAAAAAGTGTTGTTCGCCTTCGGGTAGAGAGCGAATAGCGAATTAGCTCAAAGAAAATGTAGAACATGATGCACGATTGCGACATATTGTTTAAAGACATCTTCAGGAGTTATTATGCAAGGATGCTTGCTTACGCCCAGACTCTTGTCGGGCGCGAGGCAGCCGACGATGTTGTTGGCGATGTGTTCACCGAGTTGTGGAGTCGACGCGAGGCTTTGCAGTTTGGCGAGGGAACATCCGGGCTGCTTATGCGTAGCGTCTACAATCGTTGCATGAATGAGTTGAAGCACAAAAAGGTTGAGAAGGAACGCATTGTGCTGCTCGAGGACATCAGCCGTCTGGTGGATGTCGATTTCAGCCTCGGTGTAACCGAGGGGCAGGACGAAAACGACGTCGCCGATGTGCGTAACCAAATTTTTCAGGCAATTGACGCGCTGCCCGAAGGCAGCCGCGAAGTGTTTCGCATGAGCTATATCTACGACATTCCTAACAAGGAGATTGCCCGCATCAAGGGCATTTCGGTGCGCACCGTTGAGTCGCACATCTATAAGTCGCTGAAGATTCTGCGTCATCAACTAAAAAAACTCACCATCTATATGCTCTTCTGTTCGCTTTGATTGAATCACTGCAGAATTGTTTTGTCGAGGCACTTCGGGGAAAATTAACAATAATTAATAATTTTGGAGTAAGTGTTCGGCAATTATGGTTGTTAATAACAAATGAGAGAAAGGTGTGAAATTCATACTGAAAGATATTAACCCACCCACAAGAAGCCTTTCGCAACTTGAATTTGATGGACAGAACAATCGAAGAAATAATTATTGCCTATTTAGATGGCAATTGCTCGACGCCCGATTTGCAGCGTTTGCATCAGTGGCTTGCCGCCGACATGCGCAACGTGGCAGAGTTCAACGTGTGTCGCCGCCAATTTGTCGGAGCAAAAGCAGCCATGATGAGTGCCGAGCAGATAGCCGAGGCAGAAAAGCTGCAGATGGCACGCATCGCCTATGTTGAGGCACACCGCCGCCGCAGGCTTATGCTTCGCCGATGGATTGTGAGCACCGCCGCCGTGGTGCTGTTGCTTTTGGGCGTGGGAACCTTCTTGAGCCGAAACTACAGCATAGTGGAGCGCGACAGCCGCATTTGCGTGTTTGCGCCACACGACAGCATACGCACATTGGTGTTGCCCGACGGCAGCCGTGTGTGGCTCAACCAAATGGCTATGATAAAATATCCCGAAAAGTTTGACGATGATGTGCGTCGCGTGGAGATTGAAGGAGAGGCTTACTTCGAGGTCGCCAAAGATGCCGCCCACCCGTTTGTGGTTCACGGCGAGCAGATGGACATCACAGTGCTGGGCACCACCTTCAATGTGCAATGCTTCCGCGGCAGCAAAAACGCCTGCTCGAGCCTCATCAGCGGCAAGGTGCAAGTGAAAGGCAATCACGGCGAGGGATGCATCATACTCAATCCCGGACAGCGTGCCAACCTTGATGGCGAAAATCGCCAACTCACTGTGCAGCAAGATGTGAACACCGGTTTCGATGCCGTTTGGCACAACAATCTCATACCCTTCAACAATGCCTCGGTTGAGCAAGTGGCTCATGCTTTGGAGCATTTCTATGGTGTAGAGGTGAGCATACGCAACCCCAAGGGTCATAACCACACATATTCGGGTGTGATAAAGCGCACCGGCAGCGTCGACTCCACGCTCTGTTTGCTGCGCAACGCAATGCCAATCGAGTATAAGCGCACCGGCAATGATATTACAATAACCATACAATAATCATTTTTAGAATAACTATTTAGCTTATGAACACTACATCGAACAACGATTCAATACAAAGAAAAGAAAGATGATTATATGGGTAAAACAAGATTCGGTTTTGGGGTAAGGCATGAGGCTGAGATGCCACAGCACAAGGCCTCAATGCCTATTCCATTTAAACAGAAAACCGACTATAGCCACCTCTTTGAGAATCGATACACAGATATACCAAAAAACCCTATCTCTTCCACACCGCTCTCCGCAGTGAGAAAGAATTTTTGAGCAATCAATATTAACGTTTAATTATTAACCATAACTACTTAAAACAACATCTCAACATGAAATTTCTAAAAGGTCTGTTGGTGTGTGCAGCATTAACCAGCTCAGCCCCATGGCTGTCGGCGCAGGTGACGCTCAACATGCCGCAATCAACCCTCGGAGCTGTGATAAAAAGTATCCAGAACCAGGGAACTTACGAATTTTTTTGCGATGACAATCTGGCAAAAATCAAAACGCCAGCAGTGAAAGTCAACAACCAGCCCATCGAGGAGGTTCTCGCAAAGGTGTTGGCAGGCAAAGACGTGAGTTACACCGTCAACGACAAGATTGTGTATCTCAAGAAGAACAATGCCGAAGCCAAAAGTGTTAAACAAGCCCAAACAGGCGAAACAAAAAACGTAACCGGACAGATTGTCGATGAGAACGGCGAGCCGCTCATCGGTGCCACCATTCAGGTGCCGGGAACATCGATTGGCGCCACCACCGACATCGACGGTAACTTCACGCTCAAGGTGCCTGAAGGCAGCAACATCACCATCAGCTACATCGGTTATCAGGCTAAGACCGTTAAGCCAGGCAACGCGCCCGTAAATGTCACCCTTGAGGAGGACAACAAGGTGCTCGAAGAAGTGGTGGTTACAGCCCTCGGTATCAAGCGCGCCAGCAAGGCATTGAGCTACAATGCACAGGAAATTAAGAGCAATGAAATCACCACAGTGAAAGATGCCAACTTCATCAACTCGCTTAGTGGTAAAGTTGCAGGTGTAACCATCAACACCTCGTCGTCGGGCGTGGGTGGTGCTGCCAAGGTGGTGATGCGTGGTACAAAAGCCATCGACCAGTCGAGCAATGCCCTCTACGTGATTGACGGTGTGCCAATGTTCAACCTCGACGGTGGCGGCGACGACGGTTCGTTCGGCTCGAAAGGTGCCACTGAAGCCATTGCCGACATCAACCCCGAAGATATTGAATCGATGACCGTGCTCACCGGTGCAGCAGCTGCCGCACTCTATGGTAGCCATGCTGCCAACGGTGCCATTGTCATCACCACCAAGCGCGGTCACGAAGGTCGCATCAACATCACGCTCAGCCAAAACACCGAGATTTTGAGCACCTTCCGCACTCCGCAATTCCAAAACCGCTACGGCACAGGCGACTACAACTCAGCATCGGGCTCCACCGAACGCAGCTGGGGCAAACTGCTCAACGAAGCCAACTATCGCGGTTACGACCCAATCAGCGACTTCCTGCGCACTGGCGTCACCACCACCGAGAGCATCACTCTCTCAACCGGTAGTGCTAAGAATCAGACCTATGCTTCAGCATCGGTAATCAACTCGAAGGGCATGGTGCCTAACAACGATTATAACCGTTACAACTTCACTTTCCGCAACACCACAAAGGCGGTGAACGACAAACTCACCATCGACGTGAGCGGTAATTACATTCGCCAAACCGACCGCAACATGGTGAACCAAGGTCAATACCGCAACCCGCTGGTTACTGCCTACCTGTTCCCACGCGGCGACGACTGGAACGACGTGATGATGTATGAACGCTACGACACTTCGCGTGGCATTTGCACTCAATATTGGCCACAAGGCCTCGAAGCCTATGCCGGTCAGAACCCTTATTGGATTGCTTATCGCAACTTGCGCGAAAACAAGAAAGACCGCTTTATGCTCAACGGTAGCGTGAGCTATCAGGTGCTCGATTGGTTGAGCCTCGCAGGCCGTGCCCGCATCGACAGCAGCGCCAACACCTACGAGAGCAAAAACTACGCCACCACCAACACTCTGTTCACAGGAGGCTCGCTCAATGGCTCGTATGGCGTGGGCAAAACCGACGACAAGCAAATATATGCCGACTTCATGGCAAACGTCAGCAAGAACTTCTCGAGTGACTGGTCGCTCAACGCCAATGCCGGTGTTTCGCTCAGCGACATGCGTCAGGACTACCTTGGCATCGATGGCCCAATCATGGACACCGGTTTGCCTAACGTGTTCAACGTGCTTCAACTTGAAGAAACCAAAACCAAACGCGAACAAAGCGGCTATCACGACCAAACCAAGTCGATGTTTGCAAGCGTTGAATTGGGCTACCGCGGCACCTATTACCTCACTGCCACAGGCCGTGGCGACTGGACCTCGCAACTCGCTGGCGAAAACTCAACACAAACCGTGTTCTGGTATCCTTCGATTGGTGCTTCGGTGGTGCTGAGCAACGCATTGCATTTGCCTCGCGAAATCACCTATTTGAAGCTCCGTGGCTCGTTTGCCTCGGTTGGTTTGCCTTTCCCTCGTTTCTTGGCCAACCCAACTTACTCGTGGGATGCAGTGAACAAGGTATGGCAATCGAAGCGCAACTACCCGATGTATGAACTCAAACCCGAGAAAACCGACTCGTGGGAAGTGGGTCTTACCGCCAAGTTGTTCGACGCCAAGGTGAACTTCGACGTTGCTTACTATTATGCCAAGACCTACAACCAGACCTTCGACCCGGGACTCTCTGTATCGTCGGGCTACAGCACATTGTATGTGCAAACCGGTGCCGTGCGCAACTCGGGTGTTGAACTCTCGCTTGGCTTCAACAACAAGTGGGGCAACTTTGGATGGAACTCAACATTCGTGTTCTCGCACAACGACAACAAGATTCTGGAACTCCTCGACAACTATAAGCACCCCGAAACAGGCGAAATCATCACCAAGGAACGCCTCGACGTGGGCGGATTGGGTCAAGCACGCTTCGTGCTCAAGACCGGCGGCTCGCTTGGCGACCTATATTCAACACAGGACCTCGTGCGCGACGCCAATGGCAACATCTTGGTTAACAACGACGGCAGTGTGATGATTCAGAACACCGAGGACATTAAGCTGGGTAGCGTGTTTGCCAAGGCCAACCTTTCGTGGCGCAACGATTTCACATGGCGCGACCTCAACTTCGGCTTTATGGTGAATGCCCGTCTGGGCGGCGTGGTATACTCAGCCACACAGGCAGCCCTCGACCTCTACGGTGTGAGCGAAGCCACAGCAGAGGCACGCGACAATGGCGGTGTGCTCATCAACGGCAACGACGTGGTTGATGCCAACAGATGGTATTCGGTTGTTGCTGCCAATTCCGGTTTGCCACAGTATTACACCTACAGCGCCACCAACGTGCGCCTGCAGGAAGCCCACATCGGCTACACTATTCGCCGCGAAAAGCTGTTGCGCTTTGCCGACCTCACCGTTTCGCTTGTGGGTCGCAACCTGTGGATGATTTACTGCAAGGCACCGTTCGACCCCGAAGCAGTGGCTACCACCGGCAACTATTATCAAGGTATCGACAACTTCATGACTCCAAGCGCTCGCAGCTTCGGTTTCAACGTCAAGTTAAACTTCTAAACCATTATAGCAACAATGAAAAAGACTAATATAAAAGCATTCATCTTAGGCGCTTTTGCTGCCGTAACCCTCACGGCATGCACCGATGGTTATCTTGGTTTCAACACCAACCCCTACGAGGTAACCGGCGAAGAAATGAAGCGCGACGGCTACTTGGTGCGTTCGGCTCTCACCGGCATGCAAGGCTGGGTGATTCCTACCGATGTCAACTGCAATCAGTTCACCGAGTCGCTTGTTGGAGGTCCGTTCTCGGGCTATCTTGCCGAGTCGAACCAAGGTTTCGGCAACCGTTTTTCTAACTTCAACCAGAGCAACAGCTGGAATCGCGTGTTCTATAAGGACATCATTCCTAATATCTACAGCAACCTCACTCAGCTCAAGGCAGTGACCGACGACGAGGTGTTCCTCTCGGTGGGCAATATCATCAAGGTGGCAGCCATCATGCGCGTCACCGACACTTATGGCCCAATTCCTTACACCAAGCTCGGTGCCGACGGCTCGCTCACTGCACCGCTCGACGCTCAGCAAACTGTCTACAAGGCTATGGTGCAAGAACTCGACGATGCTGTGAAGGCGTTGTTGCCACACATAACCGAATCGTTCACCGCCACTGCCGACAAGGTGTATGAAGGCAACGTTGCCAAGTGGATTAAGCTTGCCAACTCCTACAAGCTGCGCCTGGGCATGCGTGCCGTTTATGCCGACCCTACTTGGGCACAGCAGGTGTGCGAAACAGCTGTGGCGCCAGCCAACGGCGGTGTGCTTGAAAGCAATGCCGACAACGCAGCCATCGGCGGAATCACCAACAACCCGTTCCGCGTGGTTATGTATGAATACAACGGCGGCGACGCACGCATTGGTGCCGACATCATTTGCTTTATGAACGGCTACAACGACCCTCGCCGTGCTGCCATGTTTAGCAAGTCGACGTTCACCGATGCTTCTATCACCAACAACTACTACGGCATTCGCATCGGCA
The DNA here is from genome assembly GCA_004557385.1 of Bacteroidales bacterium. Taxonomy (GTDB): domain Bacteria; phylum Bacteroidota; class Bacteroidia; order Bacteroidales; family Muribaculaceae; genus SFTJ01. The sequence goes on along the minus strand of SFEA01000024.1, from coordinate 13,434 downwards.
CCGACCCGATTCCTTCCGACAAGGCACACTGCTATTCGAATATGGTGATTACTTCCACTTCGCCTATCATGTGGATGACCTCGGCTGAGGTGCAGCTGTTGATGGCTGAAGGCGCTTTGCGCGGCTGGAACATGGGCGGCACTGCAGCCGACCTCTACGCCAAGGGTGTTACCCTCTCGTTTGAGCAATGGGGCGTGAGCGGAGCCGACGCTTATCTTGCCGACGACACCAGCCTGCCACAGCTCTATGTCGACCCGTTGGGCACCTACAGCTACAACGGCGTGCAGCCAACCATTACTGTTGCTTTCGACCAATCGGCTGACTTCGAAACCAATCTTGAGCGCATCGTCACTCAAAAGTATATTGCCATGTTCCCTAACGGCAACGAAGCATGGGCTGAATTCCGCCGCACAGGCTATCCTCGCCTCATGCCGGTGGCTGTGAACAAGAACGTCAACCAAGTGCCTCAGGGCGAATTTGCCCGCCGCTTGTGGTATCCGCAGGAGGAATACAAGGATAACGGTCAGAACGTGGCAGCTGCAATTGCCGACCTCACTCCGCAAGCCGACCTTATGTCGTCGCGCATGTGGTGGGACTGCAATCCTCGCACAAAGTGATGTTCATCATCGTTTCACTCAAAAAAACGTATAACATTAAATAGTTTTTTCTTGAAAATCAATTATGAAACTTACAATTAAACATATCATACCGTGTTTGGTGGCTGCACTCTCTCTGGCTTCGTGCGACGATTGGACCGACGTTGAAGCTCTCGACGTGATTGACCCAACCATCGAGAACACCAATCCTGAACTGTATGCTAAGTATCTTGCCGCTCTGCGTCAGTACAAGCAAACGGAGCATAAAGTGACCTACGCTTGGTTCGACAACAGTGTGAAGAACACTTATTCGCGTGCTCACCACGTGAGCGACGTGCCCGACAGCGTAGACGTGATTTCGCTGATGTCGCCCGCCGACATCATGGACACCGAGCTTGCCGAAATCAAGCAGGTGCGTGAACAAAAAGGCACTCGCTTTATCTACGACATTGATTTCGATGCCATCCGTGCCGACTATAACAGCTACATTGAGCAGTTTGCTGCCGAAAACCCCGATGGTGAAGAAGAACCGGTGGCGTTCAACGACTATCTGCTCGAAGCCATCAGCACTCAGCTGAGCTACTGCTCGCGCTACGAGTTCGACGGCATCTGCTATCGCTTCACCGGCAAGCACACCTTGCATCTCACCAAAGATGAACTGAACGAGTATCTGGCGCAAGCCGGAATCTTTGCCGGTTATCTGATGGACTGGCACCGCCGCAACGCCGACAAGATGCTGGTGTTTGCCGGCAAGCCTCAGAATGTGCTCGACAAGAGCCTCTTCGACGAGTGCGCCATGGTGTTTGTTTCCGACGGTCTTGAAGCCACCAATGTCGACCTGTTCTCTTACTACCTCGCCCTTGCCAAGAGCGAAGGAGTGCCGGTTGAGAAGCTTGGCATGATGGCGTCGTGCACCTCGCTCGACGAGAACGACCTGAAGAGCGGCTGGTTCAGCGACGGCTCGCGCGCCTTGGCTTCGCTGGGCGACTGGGCTGCCACTCACGGCGTTGCCGGAATTGGCATCTACAACATCTCATCGGATTATTTCAACAACACTTACAGCCTGTCGCGTGCCGCCATCCAAGCCATCTCGCCTGCTGTAAAATAACCATCAAGAGGAGGAAATAACATGAAAAGAATATCATATATTTTTGCTGCTGTGGCAGCCGTCAGTGCTTCGCTCTGCTCATGCGAATCGAGCAACGAGTACTTCGATAACAAGGCATTTATCAGCACCGATGCTGTGTCGACCATACTGCTCGACGGCCGCACTGAAGATGCCAAGACCATTGTGGCAGAGGTGGCAAAGCCTGTCAACAAGGATGTGAAGTTTGCTTTTGCTGCCGATGCATCGAAGCTGGACACCTACAATATGGCTTACTACGACCATGCCGTGATTCTGCCTGAGCAGTTCTATTCGCTAAGCGCCACCTCTGCCGTGATTAATGCCGGCAGCATCAAGTCGACCGACATCACCGTGAGCTTCAGCAGCCTCGACGAACTCGACCGCGAAACCACCTACGTGTTGCCTGTCACGGCTTCGACTTCCGACATTGCCATGCTCGACTCCAAAACCACTTCGTACTATGTGATTCGCGGTGCGGCATTGGTGAACGTGGTGGCTAACATCGACGAGAACTACCTCTCGCTCGTAAACCCAGGCAACGCTTCGGCGCTTGGCGGCATGGGTGAGGTGACGGTTGAATGTCTGGCTCGCTTCACCGAATTCGGCAAACTCATCTCAACAGTGATGGGCATTGAGGGCAACTTCCTCATCCGCATTGGCGACGCCGGTGTGCCCGACAATCAGATTCAGCTTGCCACATCGAATGGCAACGTCACTGACACTGCTTGGCAACTCGAAACAGGCAAATGGACTCACATTGCCGTCACCTTCAATTCGGCTAACGGCGCTGTGGACGTATACTTCAATGGTGTGCACAAGGGCAATACCCAATACTCAAACTATCGCAGCAACGTAAACTGGAACTCGGGCAGCTTCTATGTGGGCAAGTCGTGGGACAACAACCGCTGGTTTGACGGCGAAATCTCCGAAGCGCGCGTATGGAACCGTGTGCTTTCGGTGGAGGAAATCAATGCAAAGAACCACTTCTACAAGGTGGATGCAGCGAGCGAAGGACTGGTGGCTTACTGGAAGTTTAACGAGGGCAGCGGCAACGTTATCACCGACGTGACCAACGGCTATAACCTTGTTGCCAACAGTGCCATCACCTGGAAACCTGTTTCACTTCCCGAATAACACTCATTCACATGTTTAAAACCAAATAAAACAGCAACAATGATGAAATATTCAAAATATATCAAATTCTTTGGCATCGCAGCCATTATGGCGCTTTCGGCTTGTGCCGACGACATCAACATCGGTGATGCCGACGAAAACAAATACACCACAGCCGACGGTTTGACGGTGTATATGTGCGACGGCGACGGCCGCACCACCTATTCGCTTGCCGAATTGCGCGAGCAGGGCACCGTTGACCTTTTCCCTACTGCCAACGACAAGGCCACAGCCGGCGTATCGGTTACTGTTGCCTACGATGCTACGGCGCTTGCCATGTATAACGGCGCCCACGGCACCAACTTCGAAGCATTCCCTCAGGAAAGTGTTGCCATCGGTTCGGCTGCCACAATAGCTGCCGGCGAGTTCAAAGCCTCTACGCCGCTCACCCTCAGCCTCACTTCGCCGGGCAACCTCGACCCCGAGGCAACCTATGCCATCCCGCTGAAGGTGACTGCCACCGGCGCTAACGTGGCTGCTTCGGCGCAATATCGCGTGATTTTGGTGCGCGACCTCACCGGTATGCCCGATGCCACAAAATATGTGCGTGATGCCGACGGCAATCTGGTGCCGGGCATGAAGATTTTCAGCTGCATGGAGGTGAACGACACCAACCCGCTCAACAACATCTGCTTCACGCTCAAGAGCAGCGGCAAGCCGCTCGTCGACGCCGTGATTCTGTTCTCGTCGAACATCAACTACAACGCCGAAACCGGTCGCGTGTATGTCTACAACAACGAGAACAACCAGGCCATCTTTGACATGCGCGAGAAATATCTGAAGCCGCTCAAGGAACGTGGCATAAAAGTGATTTTGAGCATCCTTGGCAACCACGACCGCTCGGGCGTTGCCAACCTCAGCGACGAAGCCGCCCGCGATTTTGCTCAGGAGTGTAAGGCTGTTTGCGATGCCTACGACCTCGATGGCGTGTTCCTCGACGACGAATACTCGTCGTATCAGACACCTGTTCCACCGGGCTTCGTCGCACCATCATACGCTGCTTGCTCGCGCCTCTACTATGAGCTCAAGCGTGCTATGCCCGACCGCTGGACAGTGGCTTACGGCTATGGCCGCACGCAGTACCTCACCGAAATCGATGGCCATCAATGCGGCGAGTATCTCGACTATGCGCTTGCCGACTATGGTAGCACGGTGAACAACAACATGTATCCGGGCTTGCCTCTGTCGGGCATGGGCATCCGCTCGTCGGAATATGCTCGTAACTACATTTACACCTCACAGAGCTATCTTGGCAGCATGCGCGAGCAAGGCTATGGCGCTTACATGATTTTTGCCATGGACCCCAACCGTAGCAATGTTAACACTCAAATCAATTCGATGAGCAACATTGCCAAGTATCTGTTCGACGACGAACTGGAAGTCGACTATAACTTCTACAAAAAAGATTGGCGTTAATCACTATATAAAACAGAAATACGATGAAATTCAGATATTATTTTTTCAGTATGGCATTGGCTCTGTTGTCGGTTGCATTCACCGCTTGCGATGACGATGACGACCCTGCCTATCCAAATCCTCAACCCATCGAGGATAACAGCAGCTCAAAGCCCATTAAGCTGGGTGTTGAAACGCTAAAAGTGAAAGTTGGCACCGAAAACCGTCAGGAAGTGACCGTTGCCGACGGCAATGGCGAATACTCGGCATTCGCGAGCAACACCGCCGTTGCTAAGGCTTACACCGAAGGCGGCAAGGTGTATGTAGAGGGTGTGGCAAACGGCAAGACCGACGTGGTTGTCACCGACGCTGCCGGCCGCTATGCCAAGTTGCCGGTGTCAATCTACACCACCGACGTGATGCAGCTCGACGCAACCACTATGGAATTTAAGCACTTAGTGGGCGAAACTCGCACCAAAACCGGCAGGGTTACTCTGGGTAACGGCGAATACACCATCGCCAGCGACAACGAAAACGTAAAGGCTTCAATCGACTACGATTCGGGCGAATTCAGCATCACAGCCAAGGCGCTCAACGAGTTATATACAGCCACTGTTACGGTGAGCGACTGCACCGGTATTTCGGCAACCGTGGAAGTGACTGTCGACTGGACCGACGACCCATTCGACGATGCCCTCATCGAAACTATTCTCGCCAAGACTCCGTATGAGTATTATTTGAGCTATGCCGACACTTCAATGTCGCGTTGGGGTTCGCTGGCTAATGCCAAGCAAGCCGACGGCACATTCATGTTCGGTTGGGATTATTGGGGATACTACTACATGAAGTTGTATGCCCCAAGCCAGGAAGTGGGCACCTACGAGAACTGCAAGCTGGAATTCTCGCCTTCGTGGAGCAGCAGTTACACTCGCAACATCTCGGATGCTCAAGTGAAGATTCTCAAAAACGAAAACAAAATGCTGTGGATGGCATTCAAATACACCTATAATGGTGCAATAGAATACGGTTACATGGTAACAACGGTAATTGAATGAATCACTCCATTACACAAAAGCTATAAAATAGTTTAAATTTTATTGATTTTGGGTCGGGGCGTCGCGATGACGCCCCGATTTTTGTTTTTCACCTTGTAGCAACCTCTCAGTTGCATATACAGCCCACTTGGCCCACTTGGCAGGACATAGTCAAAAACTGCGAAATTTGTTTTGTTCTGCACTTGGTTTGCACTATCTTTGCAGATACGGCGTGACATTTGTTTCCTCGATGGAAAAGCATAAATGAAAACTAAACTAAAAATACTATAACATAAAAACCTTAATTCATTTTTCAGAGATGGTAAATCGATTTATTCTCAACGAAGTGTCGTACTTCGGACCGGGTGCCCGCAAGGAGCTTCCGGGTGTTGTTTCGCGTCTGGGATTCAAAAAGGCGCTGGTTGTAACCGACAAGGGCTTGGTTAAATTTGGCGTTGCCAAGATGGTGACCGATGTGCTCGACGAAGCCGGCATCGCTTATGAGATGTACAGCGAGGTGAAGCCGAATCCAACGGTGACCAATGTGAAGATGGGTGTTGAGGCGTTTGCAGCTGCCGGTGCCGACTTTATTGTGGCTATTGGCGGCGGTTCGTCGATGGACACTGCCAAGGGCATTGGTATCGTGACCAACAACCCCGAATTTGCCGATGTTGTCAGCCTTGAGGGCTGTGCGCCAACCAAGCACAAGACTGTGCCTATCATTGCATTGCCTACCACTGCCGGTACAGCTGCCGAAACCACTATCAACTATGTGATTATCGATGAGGAGAAGCAAAAGAAGATGGTGTGTGTCGACCCTAACGACATTCCTTGCTGCTCGATTATCGACGCTGAGTTGATGTACACGCTTCCGAAGGGCACAACGGCTGCCACGGGTATGGATGCGCTCACTCACGCCATTGAAGGCTACATCACCAAGGCTGCTTGGGAGTTGAGCGACATGTTTGAGCTTGAAGCTATACGTATGATTAACAAGCACCTTCGCACTGCGGTTTACGACCCGACAAATCCTGTTGGCCGTCACGGCATGGCTGTGGCTCAATACGTTGCCGGCATGGCATTCTCGAATGTTGGTCTGGGCGTTGTTCACGGCATGGCTCACCCGATGGGCTCGTTGTTCGACATTCCTCACGGCGTTGCCAACGCATTGCTGTTGCCTACGGTGATGGAATTCAACAAACCGGTGTGCATCGACAAGTATGTTGAGATTGCAAAGGCAATGGATGCATATAAGGACGGCATGACCAAGGCTGAAGCTGCACAGGCTGCTTGCGATGCTGTTCGTGCTCTTGCCATCGAAGTGGGCATTCCGCAGCACCTCAGCGAACTGGGTATCAGCGTTGACGACATCGAAGCGCTTGCCGACCAAGCCATTGAAGATGTTTGCACTCCGGGCAACCCACGCAAGGTTACTCGCGCCGACATCGTGGCACTCTACAACAAGGTGCTGTAATTATTAGCTAAACATTTGCGGCGTGCCGCAAAATTATAGGAAAGGGGTTGCATCCGCGCTTGGGTGCAGCCCCTTTTATCATAATGCCTTTCAAGCGAATGCGCAAGGCATAGGTGTCGGGTATGATGTGTTATCGCAGCTTGTGCGACATGTCGGCAATGGCACGTCGCGGCGATTTGTTTTCGTAAAGGATGCTGTACACGGCATCGAGTATGGGCATCTCCACGCCATATTTTTCGTTAATCAGGTGCACGCAACGGGTTGCGTAGTAGCCTTCAGCCACCATTTCCATTTCCATCATGGCGGCTTTCACCGAGTAGCCTTTGCCAATCATGGCGCCGAAGTTGTGGTTGCGGCTGAAGCGCGAGTAGCAAGTCACCAGCAAGTCGCCCAGATACACCGAGTCGCAGATGTTGCGCGTTGGGTGAGGGCACACCACATCAACAAAGCGTTCCATTTCGCGAATGCTGTTGCTCACAAACGAGGCGAGGAAGTTGTCGCCGTTTTTCATACCGTGCAGAATGCCGGCGCAAATGGCGTAGACGTTTTTGAGCACACCGCCATATTCTATGCCCTCAATATCGCTTGAGGTGGTGGTGAGCATCTGCTTGCTGATGAGTCGGCTGGCAAATGCTTCTGCCATCTGGCGGTCGTCGGCAGCCACGGTGAGGTAGCTGAGTCGCTCAAGTGCCACCTCCTCGGCGTGGCACGGACCGCTCACCACCAGTTGCTGCGAGTGTGGCACGCCGTAGAATTGGGTTAGATAGTCGGTGATTAGCATGTTTTCGTCGGGTACGATGCCTTTGATGGCGTTCACCACATATTTGTGGCTGATGTCCTCGGTGATTTTGGCCATGTGTCCTTTGAAGTAGGGCGAGGGCACCGCCAGCAGCAGTGTGTCGGCTTCGCGGCATACATCGTTGATGTTCGACGAGAAAGTGATGCGAGAGGTGTCGAATTCCACGTCGCTCAGATACACCGGGTTGTGACCCAGAGCCATGAAGTCGGCGATGCGGTCGGCACGGCGCATATACCAGATAATATGTTCGTTGGCGTTAAGCATGAGTTTGGCGAGGGCTGTTGCCCAGCTACCGCCGCCCATCACGGCTATTCTGCCCGGAAAATTGTTGTTCATAGAGTGCGGTCAACCAGCTGTGTGGTTGTTCGGGTTTTTATATTGACTATATTTTATATTATGTGTGTGGAGTGATATACCTTGAAAACTACAGGCAATGAGTGAGGCGCAATGCCGCCTTAAATAAACAATTGCCGACAAGCAGGCGGGGGAGTGTGTGCTCGCGCAACATGCCTGCTTGCCTGCAACCGCAGCCCAAAGGCTTTATTCTGCCGATTGGGCGGCAGCGGCTTCAATCCACTGCTTGACGTCGGCAAGAGCCGGAATCTCCCAATCGAGTTTGTATTTCTTGTTGAGGTCGAAGAGCATCTGGCGCAACTTTTCGCCGCTGAGCGAAGCCAACGAAGCCACGGTGAGATAGCCCAGCGATTGCACGCCAGCCACCCATTGTGCAGGCATACCCAGCGCGGTGAAGGCTTCTTCGCGGTCGCGCGGTGCCACCTTTTCGGGGCGCATCTGCGGGAAGAAGAGCACCTCTTGTATGTAGGTCTTGCCGGTCATGAGCATCACCAGACGGTCGATGCCGATGCCGATGCCCGATGTGGGAGGCATGCCGTATTGCAGAGCGCGCAGGAAGTCCTGGTCGATAATCATTGCTTCGTCGTCGCCCTTGTCGGCAAGGCGCATCTGCTCCTTGAAGCGTTCTTCCTGGTCGATTGGGTCGTTAAGCTCCGAATAGGCGTTGGCAAGTTCCTTGCCGTTCACCATAAGTTCGAAACGCTCGGTGAGCCCCGGCTTTGAGCGGTGCATCTTGGTGAGCGGGCTCATCTCCACAGGATAGTCGGTGATGAAAGTTGGTTGCTTGTAGGTGCCTTCGCAGAACTCGCCGAAGATTTCGTCGATGAGTTTGCCCTTGCCCATTGTTTCGTCGATTTCCATCTTGAGTTCGCGGCACACTTGGCGAATTTCTTCTTCGCTCTTGCCGTTGAGGTCGTAGCCGGTTTTCTCCTTGATGGCATCGAGGATAGGCAGACGGCGGTATGGAGCCTTGAAGCTGATGATTTCGCCGTCGATTTCGCGCTCGGTGGTTCCGTTCACGGCAATGCACACGGCTTCGAGCAGCTTCTCGGTGAAGCTCATCATCCAGTTGTAGTCCTTATATTGCACATACAGCTCCATGCAAGTGAATTCGGGGTTGTGGTTGCGGTCCATACCCTCGTTGCGGAAGTTTTTGCCTATTTCGTAAACGCCTTCAAAACCGCCCACAATCAGTCGCTTGAGATAGAGCTCGGTGGCGATGCGCATATACATGTCGATGTTAAGCGCATTGAAGTGAGTGGTGAAAGGGCGAGCGCTGGCACCGCCGGCAATGGCTTGCAGCGTAGGTGTTTCCACCTCGGTGTAGCCGGCTTCGTCGAGCACGCGGCGTATGGTGCGAATCACGGTGGCGCGTTGCAGGAAGGTATCCTTCACGCCGTCGTTCACAATGAGGTCGACGTAGCGCTGGCGATAGCGTAACTCGGGGTCTTCAAAGGCATCGTAGGTCACGCCGTCCTTTTGCTTGACGATAGGCAGCGGACGCAGCGATTTGCTGAGCATGGTCAGAGTCTTGGCGTGAACCGATATTTCGCCGGTTTGGGTGCGGAACACAAAACCCGTTACGCCCACAAAGTCGCCGATGTCGAGCAGTTTCTTGAACACCATGTTATAGAGGTCCTTGTTTTCGTCGGGACAAAGCTCGTCGCGGTTAACATACACTTGAATGCGGCCCTTGCTGTCCTGAATTTCCATAAACGAAGCCTTGCCCATTATGCGGCGGCTCATCACGCGTCCGGCAATGCTCACTTGGCGTGGCTCGGCGTCGTCGCTGAAGGTTTCCTTCATCTCGGTGGTGTAAGCGTCCACCTTGTATTCGGCTGCAGGATACGGGTCGATGCCCATATTGCGCAGCTCGTTCAGACTGTTACGTCTGATGATTTCTTGTTCGCTTAAGTCGAAAATGCTCATATCGAATTACTTTTGTTGTAGTTTCTATAAAAGTTGACATGTTGCGAGGCAGACGGTGTGGCTGCAACGCATTTTAAGCCACAAAGTTACAAAAATCATTCGTCGTATGCAAATTGCACGCGGCTTGATGCTGAGTTTTGATGGCGACTATATAAATCCTTAATAAATAAATGTTAAATCTCAACAAGCCCGATTCAACATTTCACCATTAAGCATATCTAAAAAACAGAAGCGCTTCAGAAAAGCATATTTGCCGAACAGCAGCAAAGTGAGGTTCGGCGCAATAAACGAAAAATTATAATAACAAAACAAAAACTGAAAAAAGACATGAAGAAGTTAGTTATCTTAACCATAGTGGCAGCAATGAGTGCTGCATCAAGCATCGGTGCGCAACCAATGCAGCGTCGTGGAGGCGAAGCCAAGAAGGTCAACCCCGAGAAGATGATTGAAAACAAGGTGCAACGCATGCAGGAGCAGTTGATGCTCGACGACAAACAGGCTGAGAAATTTGCCGGCATCTACAAGGAATATCTCACTGCTCAGCAGAAGCTGAAAGACGAGGGCGTGAAGGAGCGTCGTGAGGGCGGCAAGAAGCTCACCGACAAGCAGATTGTTGAACGCCAGAAGCAGCGCATCGCTCACCAGAAAAAGGCTGCAGCCCTCAAAGAGGAATACTACAACAAGATGAGCAAGGTGCTTAATGCGCGCCAGTTGGAAAAAGTGTTTTTCGGCAAGGCGAATAACCGCCGCGGCTTTGGCAACGCCGGCATGCGCCCCGGAGCAAGCCGCTATTCGAATCAAGGCAACGGCAACCGCGCCCCGAAACAAGGCATGGGAAATGTTCGCCGCAACCACGGCAAAAAGAGCGATGTGCAGATTTGCCCTGCACCCACCGACACCGCCGGTGTGCTCAACCGACCATCTTTATAACCAAAACAAGAATATCGAATCTCTTTACTTAAGTTTTTAGAATTCAAGAAGCCGCTCGACTCCCCTCGGGCGGCTTTGCTGCGCTTAGCCCCCTCGCTGCTGGGTCTGCAACCGCTCGCGCGGTTGGCTTTGGATGGGGATGCATCGGCTTATCCCCACGTAGCCGACTGCACTACGTTTGTCGTCAACGCGAGGTTACAGAAGTTGCAACTGCTCCGCGGTTAATATCACTGTAAATCAATGGGATATAAACTTCGTGTGGGTATAATTCGCGTCCTGTCCGGACGCTAGTTTCGGGGTGGTGATTGTGGTCCGTGGGTTACGCTGCGCTTACCCACGGCTAAGTGCCTCGCCTCAACGGCTCGGCGTCACGTCCTCGACGGACGTTCTTATTTTAGGGCTTCGTCAAATATTTTTCGCTTTATATACTCGGCATCACGTCCTCGACTCTAAGATAAACAACCGCATATACTACCGCACCGAAGATGTGGAGCGACTTATTGAAAATGATGTTTAACCTATAAATTTCTATGCCTATGAGTAATGAAGTTATCACACACAAGCACGAGTGGGAAAAAGGTTTGTTCTCTGAACTTGACCGCATCGTCAAAGATGCCGCAACGATGGCGGATGAGAATCAACCGCTATTGGGTGGTGAACACTATTTGACTGATAGAGAATTGTCTGAGCGCTTGAAAATCAGTCGCCGCACTTTGCAGGATTATCGCAACAATGGTATTTTACCGTATCGTCAGCTCGGAGGTAAAATCCTCTATCGGGAAAGCGATATTGAGCGAGTATTGCAAAGTTGCTATCGTGGCAAGTTCTGATTTTATACCCTATCGGGTGTAAAATACGTATACAAACAATTAAATTATACCCGATACGGTGTAAATTGAGAAACTTTCATTATATTTGCACCCGATAGGGTATAATTTATTGCGTCTATGGAGCAGACAACACTTTCAAAATATGTGAAGACGATGCGTAAGCAATACAATCTTACGCAGGTGGAACTTTCCGAAAAGTCGGGAGTGGGCTTGCGTCTTGTTCGTGAATTGGAGCAGGGCAAGCAGACCTTACGCCTTGATAAGGTGAACCAGATATTGAACCTCTTTGGCAGCGAAGTTGGTGTCGTGCCAATGATTAAAACCGATGAACGATGAAACAGGCAGTTGTATTTTTGCGTGGCATAAAGGCAGGCATCTTGACAGAAGATGAGAACGGCTATACATTTGAGTATGATGCCGATTATTTGGCATCTGCCGATGCCGAGGCTGTGAGCCTTACATTGCCGTTGAGTGACAAACCTTATCGCGACAAGGTGCTATTTCCATTTTTCGATGGCTTGATTCCCGAAGGTTGGCTCTTGGATATAGCCGAGAAGAATTGGAAAATTGATGCTCGCGACCGTATGTCGTTGCTCGTTGCGTGTTGCAAGGATTGCATTGGTGCAGTAGGTGTTGAACCCATAATCAGTGAGGAGGAGTAGCGTATGGCAAAGTGTCTATATTGTTACAAGGAGTTGAACGAGGGTGAAAATGATTTTCACAAGACCTGTTCGAAAAAAATGTTCGGCACACCGAGTGTCCCCGGATTGCCATACACACGCGAGAATCTGACCGATCTTGCCAAACAGGTAATCCGTAGCCAAACAACATTGACAGGTGTTCAGGCAAAGTTGTCGCTCGATATCAATAAGGGAGGTAAGAACGAGACAGAGCGTTTTACTATTGTTGGATTGTGGGGACGATACATATTGAAACCGCAAACTGACCGTTTTGCTCATCTACCCGAATTGGAGGATTTGACAATGCACCTTGCAGAGTTGGCAAAGATGCAGGTTGTACCCCATAGCTTAATCCGTTTTGCCGATGGCGAATTGTGCTATATAACCCGCCGCATCGACCGAACAGCCAAAAGCGATAAACTCCCAATGGAGGATATGTGCCAGCTTACGGAGCGACTCACGGAGCATAAATACAAAGGCTCGTATGAGCAGATTGCAAAGGCGATACAGCGATTTTCTTCTGTGCCAAAGTTGGATATGGTAAACTATTGGGAGCAAGTGGTTTTCTCGTGGATAACGGGCAATGCTGATATGCACCTGAAAAACTTTTCGTTATATAGTAAGGAGCAGGGAAAATATGTGCTTACACCTGCGTACGATATGCTCTCCACCGCCTTGGTTATGCCCGAAGATACCGAAGAGTTGGCACTGACCCTTAACGGCAAGAAACGCAAAATCAAAAAGGCGGATTTCGTAACCTCAATGCAAGCATCAGGGTTGGAGGAGAAAGTTATAAATAACATATTTGTCAAATTCGCAAAAGCAAAAGAGAAATGGTTCGCGTTTATCGACCAGTCTTTCTTGCCAGACGAAATGAAAGAAGGCTTCAAAGAAATCATTGCCGAGAAGTTGAACCAATTAGCGTAACAACGCATCACAATATTTATGCAGAGTTGGGAGCGAGCTGCTTTTGTCCCCCTTGATGTGTCCTTTTGTGACAGGAGGCGGATTTCTGTTTACGGGAATAACCGGATCGTGTAATCCATTGGGACGGCATACGGGAGCATGGTTCTCCCGTCAGATTTTTTTATGTTGACCTGTATCTATGCGTCGT
>SFEA01000023.1 GCA_004557385.1 Bacteroidales bacterium | reverse complement strand
GTCTTCTATTATGCAACTCAGATGGATGAAGAATGCTATATGTGTCATATACATGTCGATTGTGGTTGCATACAATATACATTCGGCAAGGGTTTTTGTAAACAACTATTTGGATAATGAGGAGCTAAATAGATATGATTCTTTTTTATCGGATATCCCAGAGGATTATAAGAATTCTTTCATTGCATACAATCCATCACCACACATCTATTTTTATATGAATATTATGCCAAAATATAGATTTTTTGTGTTTCAAGATTTCGGGGCAAATATAAATGAAAAGTATAATGAGATGCTAAAGCAAACATATTCGAAGTGCACGGCTGAATGGATACTTGTCGAAAATAGCGATTATGCGATAAAAGATGTTCTTCATAGCGGCTATGAGATATATAAGAAAGACCAAGGGATGATATTATATAGAAGAAAATAAATAGATAATATAATGATAAAGTGGAAAAATCTTTTTAAACAATAAGTTATGGCATTGTTAATCAAAATTTGGTATTATAGCTATTCACTATTGTTCTGTTTGAGGTTTTTGCCATTTAAGCAGGCGATAAGGGTGCCAATATTGGTTTGGCCAACAACAAAAATACGTTCGCTGCATCGTGGTGATATAGTATTAACGGGACGTGTCTTCAGAGCTTCGGTGTTGCTCGGTTTTGAAGGCTCTGTTGGTAGAGATTCGGGCCCAATGATAATAAGCGTTTCTTGTGGCGGAAGAATATTCCTTGGACATAATGTTAATATTTCTCGTGGAACAAAATTGGTTACAGTTGGGAATGGTTCAATAAGAATTGGCAATGGATTCTTTTGCAATGGCGATTGTCATTTCCTCTCCGATAAAGAGATTAATATTGGTGATGATTGTCTTTTTGGATGGGATATTGATATTAACACCACTGATGGTCATACAACATATTGTGATGGTGTGGAGAATATTAAGTCAGCACCGATTTGTTTGAAAAATCATGTATGGGTGTGTTCAAATGTTAGAATTAACAAAGGAGTCACTATTGCAGGTGATTCTGTTGTGGCTATGGCATCGTTGGTCTCAAAAGATTTAGAGCAATGCAAATGTTTGTATGGTGGTGTGCCCGCAAGGTTGATTAGGAAAGACTATAATTGGAAAGCATGAAACAACTTTCAATCATTGTTCCGGTTTATAATGCCAAGAGGTGGCTGCACAGGTGCGTTGATTCGCTCTTAAACCAGAACTTGCCTCGTGAGGATTATGAAATAATCCTTGTGGATGACGGCAGCCCCGACGGTTCGGCTATGATTTGTGATGAATATCAGGCTACTCACGTAGGATTGGTGAGAGTGATTCATCAACCTAATAGTGGAGTGAGCATGGCGCGCAATGCTGCGCTTGATGTCGCTGTTGGCGACTATGTGATATTTGTTGATGCTGACGACTATATCGAGTCAAATTGCCTGAAAGAGGTGGTTGAAAAAGCGCGTTGCAGTAATTCAGATATTCTTTTTTATAGGCATAGAGTAATTACCGAGCAATCGGAGCGGATAAAGAATAGCGTTCCGTCCGGCATCACCGAAAGAAAGGTGTGCACCGGTGAGGATTATGTGTTAAATGGCGGCAATACGGGTTCAATTTGGCGGGGCCTGTATCGTAGGGATGTGATTGAGAAACTTGGATTGCGGTTTTACCCAAATATCACGCATCAAGACGTGTTGTTTAATTATCAGATTCTGCCTTTTGTAGAAAGGATTGCTTTCAGCGACGTTTTGGTATATAACTATGTGTATGAGGGTGAATCGTTGACTCGCACCAAATCGGTGGAAAAGATAAAATACAACATTTACAACGACTTTGTTGTGGCTGCCGAGATTAATAAATACGCTGCCAAATTGCAGTCATTAGAATTGCAGGAATTTTACACAAGGCATGCCAATTCGATGTTGGTCAGCCTGTTCTATATGCTGTTTGTGAATAAACGCTCATGGGGCAAAGACTTTTGCAGCCAATGTGTGAATTTGTGCATTAATAGAGGTGCTTACCCGATTAGCGGCAGAACCAAGTCGTGGAAAACTACGGCACTGATTCCATTTATTAATTGTAGATGGATAGTTGATAGATTACTAATATGAAAATTTTTGTTAGATTAAGAAAAAGGCGTAAGGAAGAATTTCAGTTCTTTATGCACGATTTTATCGATGCTTGTGTTGAGCATGGGTTTGAAACGAAGCCCGACGTGTTGCCAAGTTATCGCTGGCATCTTAGGGCTGTATGCCGAGACATTTTGTGGCTCGGCTATCGCCTCATAGGCAAGTTGATGCCGGGCATATTAAGGCGGAAACATGCGTTGCTGGTTACTGCTAATGGCAATACTATTCGCGACAGTGTGTTTCCATATTATGGCTGTTGCGAGATTGTACCCATGTTGTGGGATGTCTGGCCTAACTCATGGGGCACTATGTTCGAAATGTTTCGCGAACTTGGAGTGAAAACGGTGCTCGTGAGTTCGCACCAAGTGGCTGAGATGATTAACCGCGAGACGCAGGTTAAGGCATTTTGGATTCCTGAGGGAATCAAGGCTAAACTTTATCATAGAGGACTGCCATTGGCTCAACGTGAGTATGACGTGTATGAAATGGGCCGCAGGTATGAAAAATATCATATGGTGTTGCAAGATATGAAAAACGAGGGCGCTATCAATCAGTTGCTTACAAGCAATCTGACTAATGACGGAACACTTTCAAGCGCTATGTCGGTGTCGATTGACGACTTCTACGACAATATTTCGAGATATAAGGTTATGATATGTTTTCCGCAGTGCGACACTAACCCTCGGCGTGCCGGTGATATTGAAACCCTCACACAGCGCTATTGGGAGGCAATGCTAAGTGGTTGCTTGATGGTTGGACGTGCGCCAAAGGAACTCGTCGATTTGATTGGATACAATCCAGTGGTTGATGTTGATTGGTCGGATGCTGCCGGACAAATGAAAAGCATTCTGGGGCATATAGCAGACTATCAGCCGTTGGTCGACCGCAACTTGCAAGTGGCAAATGAGTATGCCGATTGGAGTAAACGAATGCCATTAATCATAAAAATCCTTGAGGGAGCAGGTTATAAGGTATGAAACAGCGGATTGCGTGGATTGACAATCTCAAGGCATTTTTGTTTTTAGGAAAGAATAAATGGCGATGAACCTACAATATATTGTTTCGTATTTGAAGGACGTGCTGGTGCGTGAACCGGGTATGCTTGTTAGGACGTATTCGGTGCGTCGCTGCCGGAAACAGGCGCCGGGGCACGGTGCTGTGGGCGGGTGCGATAACACCTGCCGGGCGGGCGCGATGGTGTTTTGTGCCGACGGGCGTATGCCGCATGGCGGTATGTTCGACCGGCTGAAGGGTGCGGTGTCGGTGTATGCCGCAGCCAAGGTTCTTGGTCGCGACTTCCGCATTTGTTTCAATTCGCCTTTTGTGCTTGAGCGGTATCTCGAGCCGAATGGCTACGATTGGCGGTTGGGCGAGGCAGGCAGATGTGAGAGCATTTGTGGCGCGCATCCGGTGGTGATGTACGGCGAATGGGGCAATCCTCGGCGGTTGCTGAAGCGCCGTCGTCGTGAGGCGCATTTCTATTATGGCTACGATTCGCTAGAGTACATCAACCGATGCTGTGGCATGCAGTTCGATTGGGGCGAGTTGTATGGCGAGTTGTTCCGCCCCACGGCATATTTGCAGCAATACATCGACGATTGCAAGCAAGGTCTGGGCAAGGAATATGTTGCTGTGCACCTGCGGTTTATGAATCTGCTTGGCGACAAGACGGAGTTCGACTCCGACCCCACGCTGCCGAGGGCTGAGCAGGAGAGTCTGACGAT
Organism: Bacteroidales bacterium; assembly: GCA_004557385.1. Classification (GTDB taxonomy): domain Bacteria; phylum Bacteroidota; class Bacteroidia; order Bacteroidales; family Muribaculaceae; genus SFTJ01. The sequence continues at coordinate 31,607 of SFEA01000023.1, read as the reverse complement.
GCGCGCATTGGCATCGTTGCGCGAGGTGATGCGGCGCAACTGCGGCAAGCGCATTTTGCTGGCTACCGACAGTGCCACGTTTGTCGAGCTGGTGCGCCGCGAGCAACCCGAGGTGCGGTTCATCCCCGGAGAGATAAAGCATATAGGCACGGCGCAGCACACCAGCGACGGCGCAGTGGTGAAGATGTTCGTTGATTATTATATGATTGCCGGTGCCGAGCGGGTGTATAACCTCGTTGGGCCGGGCATGTGGCCCAGCGCATTCCCTGAGTATGCCGCCAAGATTGGGCGTTGCCCATTCGTGCGAATCAGCTTCAAGTAGCCGCACGGGGCAGTATTTTGCGGGTGATTGTCTATATTATTGTTTTGGTGACCGATTAATATGAAGGTAATATATATATCGAATATGGCGCCGGCTTCTGATAACATCGGTGGCACGTCGGCGTTGCCTTATCACTTGATGGTGCATAGGTCCGATGATGTGGAGGTTGAGGTGTTCACTTTCAACACCAACGGGCTTACGGCAGAGAAGATAGCTGCTGTGGAGAAGGAGTTGCGGCTGAAGATTAATGTGCTGCCGATGAACCGGTTGGCGGCTTGGTTGCTGGGGCTGAAGGGCGTTATGAGCCTCCTTGTGAGAATGTTGTTGCCTTATCCGCCACATTACTATCTGCGGCTCGACCGAGCGACGGTTGCGCACATCAAGGCTATGCGCCCCGATGGGGTGTGGATTTATGGTGAGGAGCTCACCGGCATATCGCGCCAGTTGGCTGGCATATCGCAAGTGCACACAGGTCCTGATTGCGAGGTGCTCTACTATGAGCGTCTATTGTTGCAGCCGTGGGTGGGACGCATTAAGAGGCTTCGTTGCCATGTGATGATGCGTAAGTTCCGCCGTTTGGCGGCAAGTGCACCGACGTGTGCACGTTATCATCTTGTGGGCGCTGCTGATTGCGAAACGTTGCGGCAGGTTAACCCTCAGGTCGATGCCTGTTTCCTAAGGCATCCCCATTACAACTATAATGCTGAACGTAAGATTAAGTTTGCAGAGCCGCGTATTCGGTTGGTGCTTGCAGGCCGCAACGACCATTATATGCATGCCGATGCGGTAGCACTGATTGACGAACTTGCTGCAAATGTCGACCTTGCGGAACATTACGAGTTTACTTTCCTCGGAAAGGGTTGGGAGCCGATGCACGAGCGTCTGCTGGGCGCAGGTTGGCAGAGCCGTATAATAGCCTTTGCCCCCGATTATGCAGCGGAACTTTGCCGCCATGACGTTCAGCTCACGCCGATATCCGTTGGCACGGGCACCAAAGGCAAAGTGCTTGATGCCATCACCAACGGTTTGCTGGTGATAGGCACCGCGTATGCCATGGAGAATATTGCAGTGCATCATGGCGAGGAATGCCTGCAGTATGAGCGCGCATGCGAAGTGCCGGCTTTGTTGCGCGACATTGCGGAAAACCGTTCACGCTACGAGGTGATGGCAGAGGCTGGCAGAACGGCAGTGCTGCGTGAACACGACCGCGCCCGTGCATCGCAAGCTCTGTTCGGCATGTTTGCCGCTAAAGGTTTGTGAAAAGTTCATTGAGCGAAATTGGTGGTGGAGATGGTTTCTCGTGAATAGATGTGACAAAAATGCCATCGAAGATGGCAAACTATGCTTAACCGCTGGTGGAACGAAGTGAAACCTGCGGAATGATGGACCAAACAAATAGTCGGCCTCGAAGAGGTCGAACAAATAATTAACACATGAGTTATACAAATCTAATATATCATATTATTTTTAGAACACGCAAAAGCGTTGAGGCTATTCCTATTGAGCATGAGGACGTGTTATATCGTTACATAAGGGGAGTAGTGAAAGAAAAAGGAGGCGTTTTGTATCGAGTGGGCGGAATGCCTAACCATATTCATCTCTGCGTTCAACTTCCGGCAACTTTGGCTGTGGCGGACTTTATGAGAGACCTAAAAACAAGTGCCAGCAAATTCCTAAATACAAAAAAAGAATTGTTCTCGGAATTTGATGGTTGGGGTAAATCATATTGCGCATTGTCCTGTTCATATTCATCAAAGGAGTCAGTGGTTGAATATATAAAAAAACAGAAACGGCATCATCTATCATGTGCCTTTCAAGACGAGCTGCAAGAGATTCTAAAGGAAAATGGGGTAGATTATAACGATGACTATTTCTTAAAAGAATGAATTGTAGTGCCACGTTCGAGGCACCATTTCTTGGTTTCTATGCTTCCGCAGGTTTCGCACCTTTGGTGCTCCACCAGCGGTTAAGCATGGTTAAGCACCTTCGGCGCAGTAGCAGTATGACGACTATATATAAACACGATATTCGTGAGTATTCATATAAGGAGAGCGATTGCGTGGTATAGTTTTTTGCGTGGGTGAGGAATTTTTTGTAACTTTCTTGTGCATTTTGTGTTATTACATAAAAATATAAACTGATATGTTAACATATATATTGGTGCTTTTTGCGGTGATACTGCTTTATTTGCTGACGTATGACGGCGAGAAAGCGCAGTCGAAAGGCATTTTGCTTGGCATGATGCTGTTCTTGGGTCTATTTGTAGGCCTTAGCGATATGCTTGGCGGCTACGACCGCTATATCTATTGCGATTTGTTCGACAGTTTGTGCGATTCGGTGGCTGCAGGAATTCCGCTTCAAGAAACAGCGTTGTTTATGCTTTATCCATCGGAGTTTGGTTATGATACGCTGAACTATATAATCAGTTTTGTGACTCATAATCGATATATATTTATTTTAATATACACATTGATAGTGTATTTCTTGCTGTATCAATCACTAAAACGCCAAGTGAGCAACTATCCGTTTGCTGTGATGTTGTTTATGGGTCTATGGTTCTTTTTTACGTTCACCTATCTGCGCCAGGTGTTGGCGGCGTTGGTGTGTTGGATGGCAATAAAATATGCAGCCGAGCGCAAGCCGCTGCAGTTTTTTGCAATAGCTCTGCTGGCGTACACAATACACAATTCGGCAATTGTTTTCGCTCCGCTGTATTTCGTGCCAAATGTCAAGTTCAAGCCATGGATGGTGATTGCCGTTTTGGCGGTTTGCCTGGCAATCGGTCTCACCAGTATGCCTGCCGGCTTATTTGAGCAATATGGCGAAATAACTAACACCGAGTTGCGTATGGGCGCAATGGAAGACGAAAACACCATCGGATTCCGGTTTGAGTATCTGCTTGAGGCAGTTGTGTTTGTCACGTTGATATTCTTCCGATACGACCGAGTTGATGAGCAGAATCGTATGGAGTTGACGCTCGTGAATATGGCGTTTGTGTTCTGCGGCATACTGCTTGTGTTTGTGCAGAGCCAGAATGGCGGACGCTTGAGCTGGTATTACATGAACGGAGTGATTGCCACGTTGACCATCTTGGCAACCAAGGACCGCAAGATTGACTACTACAACCTTGCATTGATGGTAATGAGCATATTGCTTTATTTGAGAATTCTTTTGGCATGGGGCGTTCAGCTTTACCCTTACAAGACATTTCTTAGCAACGGCCACCGCGATGGCGATTTTATTTATGAGATTTATGAGTACGACACACGTTACGACGACGACAAATTGTATAGATAAATGCTAATAACCGTATTTACGCCTACATATAACCGGGCGCACTTGCTTGGGCGGGTGTTTGCCAGCCTGCAGATGCAGACCTGCCACGACTTTGAGTGGGTGATTGTTGACGACGGCAGCACCGATAACACCGAGGACGTGGTGAACGGATTCCTGGCAGAATCCGGGTTTTCGATACGCTATTTCAAGCAGCCAAACGGTGGCAAACACCGTGCCGTGAACCGTGGAGTGGGAGAGGCGCGCGGTGAGGTGTTCTTTATTGTGGACAGCGACGACAGTGTGTCGCCAAACGGATTGGCGGATATTGCAGAGGAATATCGTGGCATCAGGTACGATAAAGCTTTTGGCGGTGTGAGCGGATGCATGGCATCGCATAGTGGTGTAGCCATCACCCCGATGTTCCCCACCGTGCGCCGCGACTACGACGATGTAAAAAGCATCGATTGTAATGCCTTGGATATAAGATATGAATATTGTGTTGAAGGCGATTTGGCTGAGGTGTTTCGCATCGGCGTATTGCGCGAGTTCCCATTCCCCGAATTCGACGGGGAGAAGTTTTGCCCCGAAGCATTGGTGTGGAACCGCATTGCGCAGAAATATAAGTTGCGTTATTTCAGCCGCATTATATATCATCGCGACTATTTGCCCGATGGCTTGACAAAGCGCATTGTGCGTATACGCATGGATAGTCCGATGGCATCCACCACTCATTACAGCGAACTTAACAGCTATTCTGTGCCTTGGGCGCAGAAGTTAAAGGCTGCCATCAACTACTGGCGTTTTTGGTTTTGCCTCAAAGACAAATCCCGTGCGCCAAAGTTGGCTTGCGCATGGTATTTTGCCAAGCCGTTGGGATGGCTGATGCACTTGCGCGACATCTTCACCACCAGATGAATGTTGATGCGCTTCTGTTAAGTAGTCTCTCGCATCTGAGGACAGTCTCTCGCAGAAACCGCAGAATAGGATATGATGAGAAATCCCCTACAGGTGGGAGAAATCCTCTCGCGGAAAGAAACGAGCAATATGCCATCGAAAGATGGCAAACTATGCATAACCGCTGGTGGAACGAAGTGAAACCTGCGGAATGATGGGCCAAACAAATAGTCGGCCTCGAAGAGGTCGAACAAATAATTAACACATGAGTTATACAAATTTACTATATCATATTGTTTTTAGGACATACGATAGTGTTAACGCGATTTCTGTGGAAAACGAAAATTTGTTATATCGTTATATGTGGGGAGTTGTCAAGAAAAAGGGTGGCGTATTATATCGAATAGGTGGGATGCCTGACCATATACACCTATGCGTTGGACTTCCTGCATCTTTAGCGATAGCAGATTTTATGAGAGAATTAAAGACAAGTTCAAATAAATATATAAAATCAAAAAGGGAATTATTCCCTAAGTTTTCGGGGTGGGGTAAGTCGTATTGCGCATTGACTTGCTCGTATACATCAAAAGAAACAGTGGTTGAATATATAAAAAATCAGAAACGGCATCATCTATCATGTGCTTTTCAAGACGAGTTGCGAGAACTTCTGGCAGAAAATGGAGTAGATTATAACGACGACTATTTTATGAAAGAGTGAATTGTTGTGCCACATTCGAGGCACCACTTTTTCTAGGCATGCTTCCGCAGGTTTCGCACCATAGGTGCTACACCAGCGGTTATGCATAGTTAAGCGCTTCCAGCGCTATGCTGACCTACAGCGCAGTTAAGGGCTGATAGTATAATGAAGAATGGGCTTATGGCAAGTTTGTGAAAAAGAGTTGAAACTATGAAGATACTGCATGTGATTACATCGTTGGCTATGGGCGGCGCCGAACACCTTATGGTGGACTTGCTGCCCCGTTTGCGCGACAAAGGCAACAACGTGGAACTGCTGGTGTTCGACGGCACTGACACGCCCTTTATGCGCCAACTGCTTGACGCAGGCATTGTGGTGCATCGGTTGGGCATCGGCGGCAATGTGTATAACCCCATGCACATAGTGCGACTAACGAGGTTTGTGCGGCGCTACGATGTGATTCACACCCACAACACGGCATGCCAATTGTATGCTCCACTGGCGCGACTGCTCACGTTTGGCGGTGCCAAGTTGGTCACCACCGAGCATAACACCTCCAACCGGCGACGTGGCAAATGGTATTTCAAGCCCGTCGACCGATGGATGTATGCGCGATATAGCGCCATTGTAGCCATATCGGAGAAGGCTGAGGCATTGTTGCGCTCCTATGTGCACCCTAAGCATCTTATCACCATCGAAAACGGCATCGACGTTGACCGCTATGCCAAGGCATCGGCAGCGCGGCGCGCCGAGTTGGTGCCCCATTACACCGATGGCGATGTGGTGATAGTGATGGTGGCTGCATTCCGCTCACAGAAGGACCAGGATTGTGCCGTCCGAGCCATGTCGGAATTGCCTGAGAACTACAAGTTGTGCCTTGTTGGCGATGGCGTCCGCCGAACCGAAATTGAGGCAATGGTTGCGAGCCTCGGTTTGCAGCACCGGGTGCGCCTGACGGGCATCCGCGGCGATGTGCCACAAATACTCAAGGCTGCCGATGTCAATGTGCTTGCATCGCATTTCGAGGGGTTGTCGCTCTCGAGTGTCGAAGGTATGGCTGCCGGGCGTCCGTTTGTAGCAAGCGACGTTGACGGGCTGCGCGAGGTGGTGCAAGGCAATGGCATTTTGTTTGCCGAAGGCAACCACCGCCAATTGGCTGAAATATTGCTGCGGCTCATCAACAACCGCGACGAATATGAAAAGGTGGCTCGGGCATGTGCCGATGCCGCCACTAACTACGATATAGCGCTCATGGTGGAGCGCTACCACCAGGTTTATAACGAGTTATGTCAAGAAAGAAGATAATACGCACCAGCACGGTGTCTACTTCGCTCAACACCTTTTGCCGTGGCACGCTACGCAGGTTGGCAAATACCTACGACGTGGTGGCGGTGTCTACCCCCGATGATGAATTGCGCGAGATGGCTCAACGCGAGGGCATACGCGTGATAGGCGTGCCTATGCGCCGCCCTATAGCGCCTCTGCGCGACATCGTCTCGCTTTGGTGCCTGATTCGCGTGTTCCGCCGCGAGCGCCCCACCATGGTGCACAGCATCACACCTAAAGCCGGACTGCTGAGCATGATTGCCGCGTGGGTGTGCCGTGTGCCTGTCAGGTTGCACACATTCACTGGGTTGGTGTTTCCCACAGCCACGGGGCTGAAGCAGAGAATACTCATGCTCACCGACCGCATTACGTGCGCGTGTGCCACCCACATTGTGCCCGAGGGCGAAGGTGTCAAAGCCGACCTTATTAATTATAACATTACTCGCAAGCCCCTTCAAGTGCTGGGCTACGGCAATGTGCGCGGTGTGGATATGCAGCACTATAGTCGCACACCCGAGGTGTTGGCAGCAGCTCAACCGATTATGCGCTCGGGGGTCTTTACGTTTGTGTTTGTAGGTCGTGTGGTGCGTGATAAAGGCATCAACGAACTTGTGCAGGCTTTCGCTCGGCTTAATGCACAAGAGCCTGCCACACGATTGATTCTTGTAGGGCGCTTTGAGGACAACCTTGACCCTGTTTCCCCACAAACAAGGCAGACGATTGAGCAGAACGAAGCCATTGAAGCTGTTGGCAGTCAAGCCGATGTGCGGCCGTGGCTTGCGGCGAGCGATGCATTGGTGTTCCCTAGCTATCGCGAAGGCTTTCCTAATGTGGTGCTCGAAGCCGGAGCCATGGGGCTACCGTCGATAGTGACCGACATTAATGGCTCTCGAGAGATAATCGTTGAAGGCAAGAACGGCGTGATTGTGCCGCCGCGCGATGCCGATGCGCTTTATGCCGCCATGATGCGCTTTGTGCAGCAGCCTCGGCAAGTGGCTGAAATGGCAGCCAATGCTCGAGAGATGATAGCGTCGCGTTTCGAAAAATCGTTTGTGGAGCAATGCCTAATTGATTATTATAAAGAGATTTTGGGAGAATAAGGTATGGTGAGGTTTTTGAAATGGTTGAAAATGAAGTTGCCATTCATCTGGCTGTGGATTGAAACCCTAAACGGGTGGCTTGTGAGTTTGATGTATGGCAAACGAATTGCCAAAGCCACGGCTGAAGTGTTGAGCCACTATTCTGCCGAACCATTTAGCTATCGATGCATCTCTGCCGCCGACATTGCTCCGTTGAGCCGTATGTTAACGTCGCAAACCGACGATTATATGCGGTTTTTCCATCCCCATGGCTTTGACGAAGCCACGCTGATGCGCTTGCTTAAGAACAAGTCGGTGCTAATGCTTGGCACCTTCAAGGACGACGAAATTATTGGATATTATTTTATTCGCTTCTTTGCCAACGGTCAGTGCTTCAGAGGAAATTTTGTCGATGTCAATTATCAGGGCAAGGGCATAGGCGGCATCATGGTAAAGCAAATGACCGAAATCGGGCTTGCAGCCGGTTTTCGTGTGTTTGCCACGGTGTCGAAGCGCAACCTTAGTTCAATGGCATCTACTAAAGCGTATAACGAGATAAAAATAATAAAAGAGTTGCCCGATGACGATGTGCTCATCGAGCATCTAAGCATAAAAAAGTAATGGCACTGAAATATGTTTTCGACCGTGTGGCGGCACTTTTAGGCTTGTTGCTGATATGGTGGCTGCTGATTGTGGTAGCAATTTTGATTAAGGTGAAAATGCCCGGAGGACCGGCATTGTTCAGGCAGACACGCATCGGGCGGCACGGCAAACCTTTCACCATCTACAAATTCCGCACAATGACCGTTGGACATGGCGGGTCGTCGGTGTCGGTGGCGGGCGAAAGCCGCATCACGCCGTTGGGTGCGGTGCTTAGGAAGTATAAAATCGACGAACTGCCCGAACTGTGGAATGTGCTCGTTGGCGACATGAGTTTTGTGGGTCCGCGACCCGATGTGCCCGGCTATGCCGACCGCCTGCAAGGCGAAGACCGCGAGGTGCTTGAGTTGCGACCGGGCATCACCGGTCCGGCGAGTCTGAAATATCGCAACGAAGAGGAGCTGCTTGCCGCTGTCGACAACCCGCAGGAATATAACGACACGGTGATTTACCCCGACAAGGTGCGCATCAATCGCTACTATCTGCACAATTATTCTTTCGTGAAAGATATTGAAATGATTGTTTGCACCGTTATAGGGAAGAAGATGAAGTATAACAACGAAATGATATAAACAAATTGTATTATGGCAAAAAGAAAAATCTTACTCTGCCTTGCTCACATGAGCGGCAACGAAATGAAATATATCGAGGAGGCATTTGCCGATAATTGGGTGGTGCCTCTTGGCCCTAACGTCAACGGCTTTGAGGCTGACCTTGAGCAGTTTGTGGGCGAAGGCAAGCATGTGGTGGCTCTGTCGGCAGGAACGGCTGCGGTGCACTTGGCGCTCATTGCGCTGGGCGTGGGCCCCGGCGACGAAGTAATTTGCCAAAGTTTCACCTTCTGCGCCAGCTGCAACCCCATAAAATATCTTGGGGCTACGCCTGTGCTCGTCGACAGCGAACCCGACACGTGGAACATCGACCCCGAATTGCTCGACCGAGCCATTGCCGACCGCATTGCCCTCACAGGCAAGAAGCCGAAAGCCATTGTGCCTGTCTACCTCTATGGCATGCCTGCCAAGCTGCGCGAAGTGATGGCGGTGGCTGACAAATACGGCATTCCTGTGGTGGAAGATGCCGCTGAAGGCTTCGGCAGCCGCTACGCAGGGCATGTGTGCGGCACGTTCGGGCAATACGGCGTGCTTTCGTTCAACGGCAACAAGATGATTACCACCAGCGGCGGCGGTGCGCTTATTTGCGCCGATGCCGAGAGCAAGAATCAGATTATGTTCTATGCCACTCAGGCGCGTGAGGCTTATCCCTACTATCAGCACGAACACATTGGCTACAACTATCGCATGAGCAACATTTGTGCCGGAATCGGTCGCGGTCAGATGACCATTGCTGCCGAGCATATTCGCCACCATCAGCACATAGCAGCGCTCTATAAAGAGGCGTTTGCCAACGTGCCGGGCATCACGTTCCATGAGAATCCGTCGCCTGAGTTCGACAGCAACTATTGGTTGAACACCATTGTGCTCTCGCCCGACTTGAAAGTGAAGGGCGAGGAGAATGCCTATAGCCAAACGGTGAGCGGAGCCATTGGCGGCGCCGGCAGCACTGTACACGCAGCCACGTCGGCACACACGGCGTGCGAACCGAACACTAATGTCGAAGCTATGCGTATGGCACTGGCTGCCGAAGGCATCGAGAGCCGCCCGTTGTGGAAGCCGATGCACCTGCAGCCAGTTTATGCCGATGCACCGGCATATACAAACGGCGTTAGCGAGAACTTGTTTAAAACCGGTCTTTGTCTGCCAAGCGGGCCGTGGGTTACCGACGACGATGTTGCTTTCATTGTCGACTGCATCAAGCAGAACATAGCGCAGTAAGCGGCGTTTAACCAACGTCATAATATAAACATCCGCCAATGCCTTGATAATCTAAGGTGTTGGCGGATGTTGCGTTATATCTGGGCTAACAATTTATGTGTTCATGCCATTGTATGCTTCGAGCGCTTTCTCCAGAATCATTATGGCGCGGCGCAAATCGTCTTTGCACAGCACGTATGCCAAACGCACTTGGTCTTTGCCAAGGTCGGGGTTGGTGTAGAATCCCGCTGCCGGTGCCATCATGATGGTTTCGCCCACAGGCGTCTGCCGATTGGCGCCGGAGATGTGCATAGTTGCAGTCTTTTCGTCGCTATAGCGGAATTCCTCCAGGCACCAGGCGCAGAAGCGCTCGGCATCGTCGACGGGCAGTTTGGCTACGGTGTAGAAGGCACCCATAGGAATTGGTGTGTAGCAGCCGGGTATACGGTTCACGCCGTCGATGAGGCACTTGCGGCGTTCGGTGTATTCTTCATATACCTCGCGCGAATAGGCTTCGGTGCCTTCAATCGATGCCTCGGCAACAATCTGACCGATGAGTGGCGGACTGAGGCGGGCTTGGCAGAACTTCATCACAGTTTCGCGCACAGCCTGATTTTTGGTGATGAGTGCGCCGATGCGTATGCCGCACTCCGAGTAGCGTTTGCTCACCGAGTCGATTAGCACCACGTTCTGCTCAATGCCTTCGAGGTGCATAGCCGAGATGTAAGGCGAGCCGGTGTAGATGAATTCGCGATACACCTCATCGCTAAACAGATAGAGGTTGTATTTCTTCACCAAGTCGCGAATCTGACGCATCTCCTTTTGCGTATATAGGTAGCCCGTAGGGTTGTTTGGGTTGCAAATGAGAATGGCTTTGGTGCGTTCGTTGATTAGTTCTTCAAACTTTTCCACCTTAGGCAGGCAAAAGCCCTCGTCGATGGTGGTAGCCACGGTGCGAATCACGGCGCCCGCCGATATGGCAAAACTCATATAATTGGCATAAGCCGGCTCAGGAACGATGATTTCATCGCCTGGATTCAGGCAGCTCATAAAGGCAAACAGCACAGCCTCCGAGCCGCCGCTGGTGATGATGATTTCGTCGGCATGCAGCTTGATTTGATAGCGGTCGTAGTAGCTCACCAGCGCCTCGCGCAGCGAGCGATAGCCCTGCGACGGGCTGTATTCAAGCGTGGTGCGGTCAATCGACTTCAGCACATCAAGCGCCTTTTGAGGCGTTGGCAAGTCGGGCTGACCAATGTTCAGACGATAGATTTTCACGCCCTGGTCCTCGGCGGCGTAGGCAAGCGGCGCCAATTTGCGAATGGGCGACGCAGGCATCTCCATGCCTCGCTGCGATATTTGCAATGTTTTGTCTGTCATTGATTATAAGTTAATTGTTTGGTTTCTCCGTTCCCCGATGGAAGCGGACTGAAAAAAATATATACGCGTATTTTGGTAGCCAAGCAAACTTTCCAGCCAAAGGCATAGCCTGCCGATGAATATGCAAACCTAAAACACAACACAATGCGTGTTTACCGGCTCATCGCAGCAAACACAGTGCAATATTCGCAAATTTTCTCGACAATTGCAAGCAAATCGCCGATTAATTGCCCTGCTGCTTGCAATGTGGCTGAAAGCCTGCTCCGAACTGGGTGATTGGCTCGCCCAGATTAATCATATAACCGGCCTAAAATGATTAGTCGTCGGCTGCGCGACAATTGCCCGGGGTTGGTTCCGGGAGCACCTTCGGGCACCGTTTTGCCTGCGCGGCGGTAGTATTCGGTCCAATAGGGCAGTATTTTGCCGTCGGGTGTGTGGAACGACATGGGTATGGTGTGGAACAACGGTTTGCCTTCGATGTCGACAAACGCCTTTTGCACCAGTTCGCTGCAATAGATGGCGCTGTCGGAGGGTTCGAAGAAGAAATCGTAGGGCTTGCCCAGGTGCTGCAATGCTCGGGCGATGCTTGCAGGGATGTCGAGACCGCCGTTGATGCGCCCAACTATTACTGCCTCGTTCTTGTTTGTGGCACGCGAGCGTGTGCTGTCGATGGGCATCTCCACCACGCCGCGGTGCACGGCTTCGATGGTGGTGGTGCTTGAGTTGGTGCGATGTACAATTGCCACATGGTCGATTGCCACATCGCCTATGCCTTGTGTCACCTTTGTGATTGCGTTATCTTTTGCAGGTGCGAAAAACAGCAAATCGCCGCTTCGCAAATCGGTCAATGTGCATTGCCCGTAGGCTTGGCAATGCAATGCAAATAGGCAGCATACGGCTGATAGAACTCTGATAAAATCGTATCTCATTGTTTTCCTTATAAAACTTTTTGCATTTGACACTGCAAGTTTACGGTTTTTTTTGCCATTCGGCAAACATGCCAGTCATATAAGTGGTATAATCAATCGGCATTGTTGATTTTATCAATTAGTTCTTGTGGACACAATAGACCCATTTTTGAAAATGCAAACCACTTCTTCCCCAAATCTTTAATTGATGCTCCAATATGATATACATCGTTGTCAATGCACAAAAATCTGTCGTGAGATTGCTTAAATACGTTCACTTTAATTTCGGGATATTGGGCATTATGACGGATAATGTCGAGTTGTAATTGATTGCTTATTTTTTGAGTATATATTGTGGCAGAAACGTTGGCGTTGCGTTTGTCGAGTAGTGTAAGTACCGAATTATCAACGTAGTTGTCAATTAGAATGATGTTGGAATTAGCTTGCTTTATTAGGTTTGATACAAATAGATATGCGTCGTAGATTTGCCCTTCAAAAAATATGCCTTGCTCTGGTTTTGTGCCACCTTCATCTAATCGACGGAATAATTCGTCGATTCGTTTGTCGGAGTCGTTTTGGTGTTGTATCATTGCCAATTGATGGTATTCGAGTGATTCTAAGCGCGAGAACAATGCGGTGTTGTTTGCCATAAATCGCCGCATTGCAATAAAGGCGCGCATAATCTTTATGTTGACATCAATGGCTGTTTGTGAGCGTAGAATGCCGCTTAGCATAGCAACGCCTTGCTCGGTGAAGGCATAAGGTAATTTGCGCACGCCGCCCCAACTTGATGTCGCAATTTGCGACTTCAAAATATTAAATTCGGCTTTGGTGAGTTGAAACATAAAATCTTTTGGAAATCGCTCAATGTTGCGTTTTACTTGCTCATTAAGGCGTTTTGTTTCCACTCCATACAGCTCTGCCAAGTCGCGGTCTAACATAACTTGACAGCCACGTATCACGATAATGAAACTTTCCAAAGGCTTTTCTTTCGCCCAATTATTGCTATTTGCTGATAATTGACCGTTACTGGAAATGTTGTTTTCAGTTGACATAGTAGGTTTTCGCAATTGTTGGTGCAAGTATACGGTTTTTTCGGCATTCGGCAAAATAAAACAGCGGCACCGTCGGGCAGAACGGCAAAATACCTTGGCTGTGGTATTTGGCGTGTGAGGAATAATGTGTAATTTTGTGCGGCGATTTGCCGTATTAGGCGGCAGTTTGACGGGTTTTGCCCCTTTTCGCTGTACAATATTGAAAGATTTGATTAAGATGACTAACGAGCAACGAAATAGCAATTTGCATGCTTTGCGCGAACTTATGAGCAAGCGCATTGTGGTGCTTGACGGCGGTTTGGGCACAATGATTCAAGCCCAACACTTGAAGGAGGAGGATTTTCATTACGCACCGTTGACGGGCACCGATGCCGAGATGGCTGGGTGCAACGACATCTTGCCATTGTCGCGACGCGACGTGATTGCCTCAATACATCGAGCTTATCTCGAAGCCGGTGCGGACATCGTAGAAACCGATTCGTTCAACTGCAACAGCCTCTCGCTTGCCGATTATGGCTTGCAGGAATACGGCTATGAGTTGTCGGTGGCGGCTGCCGAAGTGGCTCGCCATGAGGTTGACCGATGGATGGCTGAACATCCCGGCGACCGGCGCTGGGTGGCTGGCAGCATCGGGCCGTCGAACCGCAGCTTGTCGATGTCGCCCGACGTGAACGACCCTGCAGCTCGCAGTGTCGATTGGGATGCTTTTTGTGAGGCTTATCGCGGTCAGATTGCCGGTTTGATTGACGGCGGTGCCGATTTGCTCATCGTGGAAACGAACTTCGATTTGCTCAATCTGAAAGCCATATTGTGGACCATCGAGCAGGTGAAAGCCGAGAAGCAAGTGGATATTGCCACGGTGGTGTCGGTGACGCTCACCGAGAGCGGCCGTATGCTCAGCGGGCACACGCTGGAGTCGATGCTGGCTTGCATTGCCCATTTCAATGCATTTGCCGTTGGGCTCAACTGTGGATTTGGCGCTGAAGGTATGCAACGATGGGCGCACGAGTTGGCTGAAACGACATCATTGCCTGTGTGCATCTATCCGAATGCCGGTTTGCCCAACAGCATGGGTTGCTACGACGAGACGCCCGAAAAAATGGCGGCAGATGTGCGTCCGATGCTCGAAGCCGGGTTGGTGAACATTCTTGGCGGATGCTGTGGCACTACACCGAGCCACATCGAGGCGCTCAAGGCGTTATGCGAAGGCTGTGCTCCGCGTAAGCCAAAGACGCAACCTTCGAGGCTCACGGTTGCCGGACTCGAACCGCTTAGCGTGACTGCTGAAACAAACTTTGTGAATGTGGGCGAACGGTGCAATGTTGCCGGCAGCAAAAAATTTCTTGATTTGATTAAGGCAAAATCATACGACGAGGCGGTGCATATTGCTCGCACGCAGGTGGAAAACGGTGCGCAGGTGGTGGATGTGAACATGGATGCCCCGCTCATCGATGCCCGTGCCGAGATGTGCCACTTTCTGCGCTTGTTGGCGTCGGAACCTGATGTGGCTCGTGTGCCGGTGATGATTGATTCATCGGACTGGAGCGTGATTGCCGAGGCGCTGAAGCAGGTGCCGGGCAAAAGCATCGTAAACAGCATCAGCCTGAAAAACGGCGAGGAGGAGTTTGTTGCCCATGCACGCTACATCAGGCAGATGGGCGCTGCGGTGGTGGTGATGGCATTCGACGAAAACGGACAAGCCGACACTTTCGACCGCAAGATTGCCGTATGCCGCCGCGCCTACGACATTCTCACATCGAGCCGCGTCGATTTCAACCCTCAAGACATTATTTTCGACCCTAATATACTCACCGTTGCCACAGGCATCAAGGAGCATGAACGCTATGGACTTGACTTCCTGCTTGCAGTGGAGTGGATTAAGCAGAATTTGCCTGGAGCAAAGGTTAGCGGCGGTGTGAGCAACCTGTCGTTTGCGTTCCGAGGCAACAACTATGTGCGCCAAGCCATGCACTCGGTGTTTCTCTACCATGCCATTTCGCGCGGCATGGATATGGCAATTGTGAATGCCGGCAGCATCTTGCCTTACGACGATGTGTCTGCCGAACTGCGCACCGCCATCGAAGACGTGATTTTGTGCCGCCATGCCGATGCCACCGAGGCGCTTGTTGAAATGGCAAGCACGCTTGTTGGCAAAAAAGTGTCGGAGCAGACGGCAAATGCCGTAGCCGATGCCGACATTGATGCTGTGACGCGACTGTCGCGCATGGTTGAACGCGGAATCACCGACGGCATTGCCGATGTGCTTGCTCAGGCTCACCAGATGCTTGGCAGCGCCATTGCCGTTATCGACCGCCCGCTCATGGAGGGAATCAACCGCGTGGGGCAGTTGTTCGGCGAGGGAAAGATGTTCCTGCCGCAGGTGGTGAAAAGTGCCCGCACCATGAAGGTGGCAGTGGAATGGCTCAATCCGCACATCGAGGCTGAACAGCAAGCCTCGGGTGCGCATAATGCCGGCAAGGTGGTGATTGCCACCGTTAAGGGCGACGTGCACGACATTGGCAAAAACATTGTTGCGGTGGTGCTTCGCTGCAACGGCTACGAGGTGATTGACCTCGGGGTGATGGTGCTGGGCGAAACTATAGTGGAACGAGCCAAGGCGTTGAATGCCGACATTGTGGCGTTGAGCGGACTCATAACACCGTCGCTCGAGGAGATGCGTCGCGTGGCTGCGCTGATGCAGCGCGAAGGCATGACAACGCCCATCATGGTGGGCGGCGCCACCACCAGCGACGAGCACACTGCCGTGGTGATTGCTCCGGAATATGATGGCATTGTGGCGCACACTGCCGACGCTGCTTCGATGGCGGCTACCATGCAACGCATACTTGCCGATACCGACGCGTTCAAGGTGGCATTGCGCGAGCGCCAGCAACAGCTGCGTAGCCGCTACGAGCAGGGTAAGAATCTTTATTCGCTTGCCGAAGCGCGTGCCCGCAAACCAAAATTGCAATACAACCCCGTGAAACCCACTCAGATGGGCTGCGGAAGCATGAATATAACGGTGGCTGGGGCTCGCCGCCTAATCAACTGGCGCGCTTTCTTTGCCGCTTGGGGGCTTGATGCTGCATACGCCGATATTGCTGACATTCACGGTTGCGACTGCTGTCGTGCTGCTTGGCTGGCAGCGAAACCGCAAGCCGAAACGGCTAAGGCTGCCGAGGCAATGCAGCTCTTCAAGGACGCTAATCGTGCCCTCGACAAATTTGAACATCATCACAACAATAGTATGCGGGCAATCTACGGGCTTTGGGAGGCTAATGCAGATGGCGATGACATTGTGATTGACCATCGGGCGCGCATCGCCACCATGCGCCAGCAACAGCGCTCGTTCGGCGAACAAACGCTCTCGCTTAGCGACTATATTGCGCCTGCCGAGAGCGGCATACAGGACTATATTGGAACATTTGCCGTGACTGCCGGCACCGAACTGGCGGAGGTGATTGCCGAAGCTAAAGCTGCGGGCGACGATTTCAAAGTGATACTTTATCAAACCCTCTGCGACCGTCTTGCCGAGGCTGCCACCGAGATTCTGCATTCGCGATTGCGCAATGTGGTATGGGCTTACACCTTCGACAGTGCCGAACTCGACAACCCTAAGAACCTGTTGCGGCATTACTATAAGGGCATACGCCCCGCTGTGGGCTATCCGTCACTGCCCGACCAAAGCGCTATCTTCCTCATTGACCGACTGATGCCGCTGTCCGAAGCCGGAATCACGCTCACCGAAAACGGCGCCATGAGCCCTGCTGCCAGCACCTGCGGACTGGTGATTGCTCACCCCGACAGCCGCTACTTCACCCTCGGCACTATAGGCGACGACCAGCGCACCGATTACACTCTCCGCAGCGCGCAAGTGCAATAATCAAGGTAATTACTACAAACTATAAAACGGCTGCTTTTATGAGCTAAACGGCAAAAATCGTAAAAATCGCCATTCTGCAGTCAGTTTTTTATATAAAATTCGCCATTTGAGGAGTGTAATTTATATTACGTGATATAAGTGCAACCGCTCGCGCGGTTGTGCACGCTGTGCGCCGTCTGTGGGAGATGTGATGCGATGTTGTAGTGGCGTTATGCTATACGCCGGTTGACTGCTGCGAGGATGTGCCATCGGAGATGGCAAACCATGCATAACCGCAGGTGGAGCGTTAGCGCAACCTGCGGGGAGCGGATACCTCACTATCATTCGGCGTCGAAGATGTCGAACAATGTTGTGCCACTTCGAGGCACATATTTTAGTAGGCATGCTTCCGCAGGTTTCGCTTCGCTACACCAGCGGTTAAGCATGGTCAAGCACCTCCGGCGCTTGTTGCTCTTCGCCGTTCTGCGCCATCTGCGAGAGAGATGCCTCTCCACGCCGCAATGTCGCCTGAAAGGCGTGACCCCAGAGGCGTAAGCCGAAGGGACTTAGCCGTGGGTGAGCGCAGCGTAACCCACGGACCACAGACGTCCCTGAAACCGGCGTCCGGACAGGACGCGAATTACCCTTATTGCAGATCCAACAATATTCGCTCGCAGACATCGCAGAATAACGTGGTGTGGTTGATGTAGGGGCGTATAGCAATAAGCTCAAAACAGGATGTTTGAAAGCAAGATAGCATACCTATGCTGAGGCTGTGCCATTATAGGTGTTTTCAAGAATATCACACGCTTTGTCTCCTGGCTAAGAGAAAGGCTCATCTGTCAGTCTTTCAGGCAAGCTAAAGGAATGACTTTCACTCCGTCGGGGCGAGTGTATGCCATGCTGCCTCCAGTCATAACAATAAGAAGGTCTGGCTCACGCAGAGGAACTTGCTTTTCGTTCTTGTTATATTCTTGTATGAGCCTTTTGAGTTGCAATAGGTGTGCAGCACCGTCGTTAATTTCGCGGCTGCCAAGTTTGCACTCAATGAGTGCGTAACGTCCATCCGAAAGGTGAAGAACAAGGTCGGCTTCAAGTCCGTACCGGTCACGATAGTAGGAGATATGACTGTCGAAGTCGGCTGTATATGCTCTTAAATCTCTAATACACATTTGTTCAAAGATAAAACCGAAAGTCTTTAGCTGCAACTCCAAAGACTCTGCACTTTGTCCTAATGCTGCAACTGCTATCGAAGGGTCGGTGAAACTTCGCTTTGGAGCACTTCTTATAGCAGTCTTACTTCGAATTGCAGGACACCACGCATCAATATCCTGTATTACGAAGAGCTTTTCTAAAGCCTCCACGTAGTCGTCGAAGGTGTCCATTGAGAGAGAAATGTCGCCTGATGCTGTTATGTCTGCAAGAATGCTTGTCTTCTTTGCCACTGTGCTGATATTCCTTGCATACGATTTCAATAATTGTTTGGCAATTTTTGGATTCCTTTGCCGACCGTCCACGGCGGAAATATCATTGTTGCACACGCTGTTTACATAGTCTTTTGCAATCATCATGCAA
The DNA here is from genome assembly GCA_004557385.1 of Bacteroidales bacterium. Taxonomy (GTDB): domain Bacteria; phylum Bacteroidota; class Bacteroidia; order Bacteroidales; family Muribaculaceae; genus SFTJ01. The sequence continues at coordinate 12,762 of SFEA01000023.1, read as the reverse complement.
GCCTTCTCCTTCATCTGCAGCGTGACGGGCCATCCACCACGGCATGCCACACGAATCAACTCGGGGATATCAAGTTTGCTTGTTGCTCCATCGATGTCATAAGAAGGGTTATAGAACAATTCACGGACAGAAACATTGCCTGAAGAATCTTTTGACTCCCAAAGGCTCATGGGGTACATTTTCATTCGTGTGATGCGACCAGTGCCAGTATGGCGAATGTTTGTCTTGTCAACCGTATTGCTACCGGTCAAGATATACTGCCCTGGAAACCCACCGCTGTTATCTACCGCCAATCTTACTGCATCCCAAATCTTTGGGGCATCTTGCCACTCGTCAATGAGGCGCGGCTTCTCTCCCTTTAGTAGAAGTGATGGCATTGTTGCTGCGGTTTCAAGATACTCGTCTGCCTTATCAGGGTCTTGCATCTTAATGACACTCTTTGCATGCTGCATAGCCGTCGTTGTCTTACCGGTCCATTTAGGTCCTTCGATAAGTATTGCTCCGAATGCTTCCAATCTTTCTTGAAGCGAGGCGTCTGCTATTCTTGGTAAGTATTCCATATTCGTTTAATATTTGTAATTGCAAAGATAGCTTTTTTCTTTGAATTTTCTAAGGCATTCGGTATTTTTGTGGCGATTCATTCGGTATTTTTGTGGCGATTCGTTCGGTATTTTTGTGGTGATTCATTTGGTATTTTTGTGGCAAATCATTTGGTATTTTTGTGGTAGTTGCGATGGCGTATTGATTAGCGGCCTTATGGAATAAGGCATTTTTTGGGTGGATGTGCGGGGCTGAATCACTGTTGCAGTGAAATCACCTGAAACTCGGTGCGGCGGTTGATTTGGTCGGCTGCATCTTGGTCGGGTTTCTCAAGTTTTTCGATGTATTCTTCGTTGAGCACGTCGCCCTCTTTGAACTGAGGATAGAGGCGAGCGATGCGCTTGGTGACGGTTTTCGGGCGCGTTTCGCCGTAGCCTTTCGGGCGCAGTCGGCTCGGGTCGATGCCGGCGGCAATCAGATAGTCGACCACGCTTTGTGCGCGACGGTCGCTAAGTTTCAGGTTGTAGTTATCGTTGCCCCAGCGGTCGGTGTGCGACGCCATTTCGATGACAATCTGCGGGTTGTCCTTCAGAATCATCACCATCGAGTCGAGCGCTGTTTTCGATTCGGGCCGAAGAGTGGCTTTGTCGAAGTCGTAGAATATGTTTTCAATCACTTGCGGTTTGGTCATGGCAGCGAGAATGAAGTCGACGGCGTATTCGGCATCTTCTTCAGCCATATCGCTCACAAACTCCTGCTTGCCGTTCATATAGCCTTTAGCGCCAGCCATCATCACATATTTCACGCCGCGTTGCAGGTTGAACTGGAATGTGCCGTCGGTTTTGCCAATGGCTTTTTGGTTGCTGCCGTCGTCGCCCACGATGCGGATTACGGCATTAGGCACGGGTTCTTCGTCTCGGTCGAGCACATATCCCGATATGGTGATTTTCAGTTCGGGTTTCACAAACGAGTAGATGTGGTCGTAGCCGCGCGCATCGTTTCGGTTCGAGCTGAAGAATCCGCTTTCGCCGTCGCCAAAGGTGATGCCGAAGTCGTCGTACGACGAGTTCATAGGCCAGCCCATGTTTTCCACGTTCCAACCGCCCGAAGGGGTGAGCGTGGCGCGGTAGATGTCGAGGCCGCCCATTCCGGCGTGTCCGTTGCTTGAGAAATAGAGCACGCTGTCGGAGCGCACGTAGGGGAATCGTTCGTCGCCGGGCGTGTTAATCACGTCGCCAAGGTTTTCGAGCGAGCCTACGCGTTCCTTAAGATTGATTCGCCACAGGTCTTTGCCGCCCTGTCCGCCGGGCATATCGCTTGAGAAATACAGCCAGTTGCCGTCGGGCGACACAGCCGGGTCGCCGTAAGCCGAGAGCGTGTCGGCGGTGATTTCGAGCTTCACCGGGGCGCTCCATTTGGCTTCGCTGCGTTGCGAGGTGAATATTTCCACCGAGGTAGAGGCGTTTTCTTCGCGACGGGCTTTGGCAAGATACATGGTGGTGCCGTCGGGCGAGAACGAGGTGATGCCCTCGTCGAAGTCGGTGTTCAGTTCGCCGTCAACGGCTTCGGGGCGTTGCCACACGCCTTTTTCGTTTTTCTTTGAGAAATAGATGTCGCTGTTTTTGGTGCCGGTGACTTCGCTTTTGGCAGTGCCTTTGCTTTTCTCGGTTGACGAGGTGAGGTAGAGCACATCGTGAGCGGCATCGAAGAACATCGGGCAGAAGTCGGCTCGGCGCGAGTTGAACAGTTTTGCGGCTGCCACCTTATAGCGTGTTGGGTTTGCCTTGATTCGGGCAGCGTTTTGGCTGCCGCGCAATCCGTCGCGAGCCAACACATTCTTTGGGGCTTTCTCAAGAAACTGCTCGTAGCTTTTTATGGCTTCTTTGTATTTGCCCTCCATGTGCTGGCTTTGAGCCAGATAGAGCAGCGCCATGCTGTCGGGGTAGTTGTAGCGCAAGGCGTTGCGATAGGCGCCCGAGGCGTTGGCTGCCATGTTGAGGTGGCGGTAGCATTCGCCAAGGCGGAAAGCCACCAAGCCACGCTGCTGACGTTCCTCGCGGCGAGTGAGTTTGTTATAGATTTTCTTGTAGGTGAGCATGGCGGCGTGATATTCGCCACGGGCATATTGCTCGTCGGCGTCGCTGAGTTTTGCGCTGCGACAGCCGCTCAGCAGCACCGGTGCGAGTGCCGCTATGCAAAGCAATATGTTCACCACTTTTCGTTTCATTGCATAAAGTTCTTAATAAATAAAACGATGGCGGTGTGCTGTTTATTGTGTGAAACCCAAATCGGAGATTATAATAACTGATTTGGGTTAAGCTGTAAAAACAAAAGTGGCAGAGCCATCGGTGATGATGAATCTGCCACTCATATAGGATTAAATGTTTAATTCCTTAGCTGTGAAGTTGGTGGATTAGAATGTAATCTTGCAACCAACTTGCATGTGCCAACGGCTCGAGATGTTGTTAGGATAGATTGATGGGTTGTTGTAGTCGAATGTTGGAGTTGCAACACCATTAGCTACAGCAACTTTCGAAACCTTGAGAACCGACAAGTTGTAGAGGCTACCGTAAGTAGTACCCCACTTCTTGTTGAGGAGGTTAGCAAAGTTGAGCACGTCAAGAGTGAGTTGAATCTTGCTGCCGCGTTTCTTCCAGTAGAAGATGTTTTCAGCGAAGTGCAAGTCAACGCGGTTTTCCCATTCACCTACGTTAGAGTTACGTTCAGCATATTGACCTTTGTGGAACTTGCAGTACTTATCGCTGTTGATGAAGTCACCGAACTTAGCGCGAGCCTCTTCTGAAGCGAAGTTCATTTGAGCCAATTCTTCGTCAGTTGGGATGTAGAGCAGCGAGTTGCCACGATAGCCGTCGCCGTTGTAGTCCTTCGATTCGTTCATAGTCAACGAGTAGCGCATGCCGTTCTGACCGTTGTAAACAAGACCTACAACAGTTTGGAGGAGACCGTTAGCATACTTTGGAGAAGTGTAGTTAACGTTAGCCATCACGCGGTTAGGAATGTCGAAGCCCGAGTAGGTGAGATTAGGATTGTTGGTGTCGACAGCGTAGTTGTACTTCCAGCAAGAGTAAGCCACCGACGATCTACCGTCGTTAACCGAGTAAGAGTGGCCGAAAGTGTAAGAAGCCGAGAGGTCGAGACCGAATGCGAAGCTCTTTTGCAATTGAGCAGAGAGTTGATAAGAATAGCCGTCGTTGCTGTTCTTGGTGTTGATAACCGAGTAGAAGCGGTTGTCAACCGAATAGTAAGGAGCAGCCGATGCTTCTACGCCAGGAACAGCGTAAACCTTAGCCGATTGAGTAAGGGCGAGGTTTTCGAAGTACATAGCGTTGAAGGTCTTCGAGTACAAGCCTTCGAGAATCATCTTCCAGCCGTTGCCGAATTGTTGTTCGTATGCCAAGTTAGCACGAAGCACTTGTGGGAACTTCATCTTCTTGTCGAGAGTTACGATATCAGGGTTAGCAGCAGCGCCGCAGAATTCAACGAGGCTGTTAGTGTCGGTTGTTACGTCAGGAATATTCTTGGTGAGTGTGCAACCGATTTGTTCCATACCGCAGTTGTTGTAAGCGTTCGATACCCAAACGAATGGGATGCGACCGGTGAACAGACCAACACCACCACGGAGGAGAATCTTGTGGTCGTCAGCAGTGTACCAGCGGAAGCCTACGCGAGGCGAGAACATCAACTTTGGCGAAGGAGTTTGACCAACTTTCACGCCCCAGCCCTTTTCAGCTGAGTATTGGTTGAATGCATCGTTAGTTGTTGGGTCGTTGAAGAATACAGGGATGTCAACACGCAAGCCATAAGAAAGTTGGAAGTTGTTGGTAACGTCGAACTTGTCTTGAGCGTAGAAGCCGAATTGGCCAGCCTTGGTTGCAGGAGCATAGCGGAGGTTGCCGCCAGTCTTGCTTGGGTCAGAACACTTGAAGTAGAACTTGTTAGGGTTGTCGTTCAAGAATGCGTCGAGACCGTTGTAAACCCATTCACCTGCAGCATATTGAATGAAGCCGTTGGTGATGTTGAAGAATTCGTTGTGAGTACCGAAAGTCACTGAGTGACGGCCCTTGTACCAAGTCAAGTTGTCCTCAATGAGGTAGATGTCCTGGCTGAGGAAGTTAACGCCCGAAGAATATTCAGTACCGATGTTAACGGTGATGTTCTTGGTGCCGTCTTCGCTCTTCACGTTTTGGATGTACATTGTAGGACCGTTGTTGCCGATTTCGCGGTGGTCGCGGATGCGGTTGTAAGATGCACGGAACTCGTTGCTCCATTCGTTGTTGAAGCGAGAGTTCAATTCGGCTACGAACGAGTTGGTGAGGTTGCAGAAACGATACGACGAGTTGTTGAAATAGAAAGTAGTAGCCGAGTTGCTATACTTGTCGTCGAATGCGTTGACGTGTTGATAACGAAGAGCAAGTTTGTGCTTGTCGTTGATGTTCCAGTCAACACGTGCAAGAATGTCGGTAGACTTGCGTTCAACGTCGCGTTGACCAAACGAATCCTTGAACTTGCCACCAGTGAGCTGGTTGTAGTGGTCGAGGATTTGTTGAGCTTGGTTAACAGTCAAGAAAGTTTGACCGTTGTAGCCAGGATAGTACGACGAAGGATAAGTGTCCTCGTTGCGTTCAACGTTAACGAAGAAGAACAATTTGTCCTTGATGGCAGCACCCGATACGTTACCACCATAGGTGAGAGTGCGTTGAGTGGTGAGAGGGTCCTTCTTGTCGAGTTGTTGGTTCCAACGACCATAGAAGTCTTGGTTGTTGTAGTATGTGTAAGCCGAAGCGTGGAAGGTGTTGCTACCTTGCTTGGTTACGGCGTTGATACCACCACCGGTGAAGCCTGATTGACGAACGTCGAATGGCGAGATAACTACTTGGAGTTCTTCGATTGCTTCGAGCGAAATAGGGTTGGCAGATGCCTGACCGCCGTTAGTGCCCGTTGGAGCCAAACCGAATACGTCGTTCGACACGGTACCGTCGATTTGGAAGCTGTTGTAGCGGTTGTTTGTACCGGCAATCGAGATGCCACCAGCCTTGTTCACGTTCACCATCGGGGTGTTCTTAACCACGTCGTAAACGTTGCGTGTGATGGTTGGAGTGCCTTCAATCTTGGCAAGCGAGAAGTTCTTTGCTGCACCTGCTTGTGTGCCGCCCTTGCCCATTACCACCACCTCGTCGAGTGCGTTAGCCGATGTTTCGAGTTGAACATTGTAAACCGAAGTGTTACCGAGTTGCAGGTAAACATTGTCGATTTGTGCCTTAGCGTAACCGATGTAAGTGATTTCGATTACGTATGGACCGCCTGTACGCATACCTTGAAGGTTGTAACGACCATCCAAGTTGGTAGCAGCGCCATAAGTTGTTCCAGAAGGCATGTGCTTGGCAACGATTGTTGCGCCAACGAGTGCTTCTTTGTTTTCATCCACAACAGTACCGCTGATTGCAGATGTAGTAACTTGTGCATTAGCGGTGAGAGCTGCAAACAGCATCACTACCAACGACAGAAACTTAATTTTCTTTACCATAAAATAAGATTAAATTAATAATACTATGTTTGTTTTTTGAAATTGTAAGCAAATACTTAATCAGTAAGTCATTATTAAGATGCCATTCACACTAAGATAATCAATCTTACTTCAGCATAAATGCATCTTGTGGTTCAAAAAAACAAAGCCACATATTCCAGAGCTTCTATGGAATGTATGTGACTTCGGTTTGCTGTGCTCATTTGAGGGCACAATGCTTGCCCATGCGTATCGTAACGCATGCGTTGAGCTAAATACCTTATTTTGAGCAAATTTCATCTCGTTTAGCATAAATACGCCACAAGAAATATCTTGTGTGTTCATTATTTCGAGCACAAAATTAGTAATTTTTTACTATTTGTACCTAATTTTTTCACCTTTTTTATATTACAAAACGGTAAAGATTTCCAAAAAACGCCGTTGTGAGTGTTTCTGGAGCGCATATTAGCATATGTTAAAAATGATGGGTGTTCATCGACCGGGTTACGGTTTTTTCACTTTGTCGGGGTTTTTGGCTATATATTCAGCCCACGAGCGGGCGCCTTTAGCCACTATGGGTTTGCCCGATTCGTAGAAGTGGCACAGTGCGGCGGCGAGCGCGTCGGTGGCGTCGAGGAAGTCGGGCATATCGTCTTTGTCGATAGCGAGTATGCGTCGCAGCATCTCCGCCACTTGCTCCTTCGAGGCGGCGCCGTTGCCGGTGATTGCCATCTTTATTTTTCGTGGCTCGTATTCCACAATGGGGATGTCGCGGGTGAGTGCGGCAGCCATTGCCACGCCTTGTGCCCTGCCTAATTTGAGCATCGACTGCACGTTTTTGCCGAAGAATGGTGCTTCGATAGCCATCTCGTCGGGCAGATATTGCTTCACCAGCCCGCTCACGCGCTCGTAGATGCGTCGCAGGCGCATATAGTGGTCGTCGAATTTGCTCAGCTTAATCACGCCCATTGCCACCAGCTGTGGTTTCTTGCCGTTGATGCCTAAAATGCCGTAGCCCATCACGTTGGTGCCGGGGTCGATGCCGATAATCACGCGGCCGAAGTCTTTCACGCGCTGGTCTACGGTGCTGTCAGTTGCATTTTGCTCAGGTGTCATGCCGCTTGGTGTTTTGGGGTTAAACGTCGATTTTCTCCATCAGTGTTGCAAATCCCACCACGTTGTTGCCAAAGCGGCGGGTGAGGTCTTTGGCAAGTTGATTGCCGGTGGTGTGTTGCCAAATTTCGAGCGAATTCACCGACATGGCGCGGAATTGCAGGGCATAGCTTGCGCCGCCGTCGCGTTCGCTGCCAATGATGCGAGTGAGCTGCGGCACCAGTAGCAGGCGTTCGGCGGTGGCTCGAGGCACGTATTCGCTGCGCAGCCATGCAATGAAGTCGTCTTTCACGGCGTCGGCAACATGATATGTGGTGTTGAATATAATCATATATTATTAATTACGGGTGTTTTGTGGGTTGGCAGCCTGCGGCAAAGTTATTGATTGCTAAGCAGTTTGGCAATATCGGGATAATGCTCGATGATTGCGTTGAGGGCTGCTGTGTTGCGGTCGATGCCGGCCTTGAAGTTGACGGTTTTCAGCGACAGGCTCTTGGGCTTGTGCAGTCCGCGAGGCTTGTTGCGCCCGAATGGCACAGGCACTACGGGATAGCCGTTGCGCACACCTGCTGCCCAAAACCAGATGTCGTCGCAGCTGGGTGCGAGGGTGGTGAACAGGTCGATGTCCATCATATCGGCACGCAGCGAGTGGGGCGGATAGAGCACGCCGCCAACGCCGGTCTGCAAGCTGGCATAGCTGATGTGTAGACGCTTGAACAGAAAATGATACCAGCGATATTTCTTCCATTTGCGATAAGGCTTTCCCAAACTGATGCGCTTGGCGCGATGGGCAAGCACGGCGTGAGGCAGCTGGGCATGCATGCGCAGCAAGTCGCGCAGCATGTGTTTATGGTAGTGCACATCGTCGTCCACCGTCACTATTATGGCTTCGGGGAAGTCGGCAAGTGCCGGCACCAGTTTGCGGTAGGAGCGTATGTCAGGGTCGTAGTTGCGAATCTCAAAAATGGGGTTTTCGGCTTCGAGCTGCTTCAGCTCCTCGGGAATCACGCCGTCGGCAAACTGAGCGAAGGTGAGGTAGAGGATGAGTTTGTCGGGCAGCACCGACCCTTGCAGCAGCGAGCGCAGCGCACCCACGGCATACGGTATAGCTTGAGGGAACGAGGTCATCGACACCACCACTTGAGGGCGCTCTGTATTTGCGATTGTCATTATTTTTCTATTAGTTGTTTTATTTCAGGATACTTCTCCAAAATAGCATTTAGTGCCATAATATTTCGGTCAACTCCGCTTTTATAGTTAATCGTCATTAGCGACAATCCCTTGGGCTTGCCAAGTTCACGAGGCCTATTGTATCCAAAAGGCACGGGTATCACTTCCACCCCATTAAGAATTGTGGCAGCCCAAAACCAAAAGTCATCACAGCTTGGTGCAATCTTTGTGAATAGGTCGGCATCAAGCATATCCTCACGCAATGAATGTGGAGGATAAAGCACGCCGCCAACGCCAGTCTGGAGGTTGGCGAATCCTCCTTGGATACGCTTAAACAGAAAATGATACCAGCGATATTTTGTCCACTTATGATACGGTTTTCCAAGCTTGACATGTCTTACTCGATGCGCCCACACTGCGTGAGGGTTAGTGGCATGCATAGCCAATAGGTCGCGTAGCATATTGGGGTGATAATCAATATCATCGTCCACCGTAACAATTATCGACTCGGGGAAATCGGCAATAGCCGGTATGAGCTTGAGATACGAACGCAGGTTTCGCTCGCAGTTCCTTATCTCAAATATTTTGTTCTCCTCGCTCAGGCGCATAAGTTCTTGGGGAATTCCTTCTTCTCCAAACTCCGGGAGGAACAGGTATAAAACAAGCCTATCCGGTAACACAGTGCCATTTAGAATTGACCGTATTGCCTTCATGGCATACGGTATAGCTTTTGGGAAAGAGGTCATCGACACCACCACTTGCTTTTTGTCGGTAGTCATGCTTGCCATTGTGGGTTAAAGGTTGAAGTTAAAATAAATTAGTGTTGATTGATAGGGTAGCCCTTTAGACTTCAAAGCTCGATTTCTCGGGCAATATGCTTTGGAAAGCGTCGCGCAGGTTGCTCATCACCAGGTCGTAGTTGCGAATATGCACATTGTCGTTGAGGCAGACGAGGGTGTAAGCCTGGCTGCGAATAGCCTTTTCGGCTTGCTTTGGGCGCACCATCAGCGGAAACATTTTGGTGTCGGCATAGGTGTTGTAGGGCACAAAGTTGCCGCGGCAAATCTGCCATGTGCGGAATAGCTCGGGCGTCAAGTCGTTCAGTGCGCGAAACTTGTTCACCGACGTGGCAGTGAGCTCGTCGCCTACAGCCGCCCACACCTCGTTGAAGGTGGATTTCAGATAGGGTTGGGCATTGTGCGGCACGCGCAGCGTCACGAATTTGCCGTAATACTTCAGTATATAGTTCCAGCGTGCTCGCATGCCGTAGCATCGGTTGAACCACTTGTCGTGCCACTGCTTCATCACCTGGCGCTTGTTGAAGTGCCGGTTGATGAGGCGTATGTTGTTTTTGATGCGTACATACCATTGCGACCACGACGGGTTGTAGTCGAAGACGGCAATGTCGCATGGCAGCCCGCCCTGAAAGAATCGCTCGGGGCTGAGGTTGTTGATGATGTAGAAGTCGTCGTTGAAATACACGAAGTGCTCGCTCAGGCCGGGTATTTTGTATATATATCGCTCAATCACCACCGAATTGAAAGTGGGCAGAAACTGCTCGGGAATGAAATCCTCGTGGCGCACCAAGTGAATCTTGGGGTTGTTCACGTCGAGCCATTTGGGTGTCTGTCCGGTGGTGATGAAGTGAATCTTCCTCACCCAAGGCGCAAACTTTTCCACGCCACGAAACCAGTATTTCAGAAACCCGTTGTCGCGGAAACGTGCTTTCGACACTCCATTCTTGGTGTTGTGTTTGTCGTTTCGGTATCTATTGAATTTTTCTTGCCACACGGGGTCGTTCATGTCCACCCAGGTGATTACAAAATCAATATCCATATTATAATATGTATAAAAACATTTGTTTTACTCGGTTTCTAATTCTCGTGCGTGCTTAAATCGGTTGTGAGTCCACAGATACAACTCGGGATTTTGCTTGATTTCCTCCTCTAATTTTTCGAAGTAAAGGCGGGTCAACTCAAAGTCGGGCAGTTCAGGCGCATTGGGGTGCAGCGGCGTAATGGTGCATTCGTAGTAGCCACGCTTCACTCGGCGCACGCCAAGGAACACCGCCTGGTAGCCATAGCGCTTCATCACCTTCTCCGAACCGGTGAGCACCGGTGTGCTGTGGTTGAGAAAATCGACAAAATGCTTCGATTCGCGCAGCTTTGGCGACTGGTCGGCAATGAAGCCAATGATGTAAGGACGTTCGTCGTTGAGCCCGTCGCGCACAAAACGCACCGTGTCGTGCATCTCCACGCACACGCTGCCAAATCGCTCGCGCATCTGTTTCATCAGGCGGTCCATCGCCGGGTTGCGCAGCCGGTGGTAGATTTGCGATGCCAATGCACCGTTCCACAGCCATAGCGCCAGCGATGCCACCCACTCCCAGTTGCCGAAGTGCCCCATAAATAGCCCCACGCTTGTGCCTTGGCGCAGCATGGCGTTGGCGCATTCCACATTGCTGAAGCTGATGTGACGGCGTATTTCGTCGTGGCTGATAGTCATCATCTTGCAGCTCTCGAGCGCAATGTCGATGAAACTGTGGTAGAACTTTTTCTCCAATGCAACAATCTCGTTCAGGTTCTTCTCGGGGAACGATTCCACAAGATTTTTGCGCACCACCTTGCGGCGATAGCGCACCACATAGTATAGCGGAAAGAAGATGATATCCGACAGCACATACAGCACCCCGAACGGAATGTGCGACACCGCAGTAATCACCATTCGCAGCAGGGTGTAGGAGAACGACGATTGCACTCCTGTAGTATCGTTGTTGTTTTTGTTATCGTTAGTCATCTCATTAGTCCTTTCAGCCTATTTTCGCAATTTGTTGCAAAGATAGTGCAAAAACGCCTAATAATCAAACAATGCCCTGCCACCGAGGCTGATGGCAATATGCAACGGCGCCGGGTGTGCAACCATAGCACGATAATCTCTCGCGGAAACCGCTGAAATCGCAGAGGTGGGTGATTGGCTCACACAGATTGATTGGATTTATAAGATTTTTCAGCGCAATCCGCGCCAAAAGAATCACCTCTTTGAAATGATGCCTCATTTCAAGCGTCGTATATACCCCTCTTGTATAAGTTGCTCGAAATCAGTCCTCCAAATCGTTCAGGTCGTATTGCTCAAAATAGCTCAAGTCGCGCATCGAATTGATGCGGGCACGGCCGCGGGCACGTTTGCCCAGAAACTCCTCATACGATTTCACGGCATAGTGATTTATTCTAATCACCTCTTGCTGCGGAGCGCGGTCGCCAAAGTGCTTCTTAATCACGTTGCCCTCGGGGTCGACCGGTTTGCCGGTGATGCGAGCCGCCTCGTGGCAGCCAATCATGCAGCACACCCGGCGCGGGTCAACGATGCTTTTCACATGGGTGTTCAGCCGGTGCTGCGGCAGCGAGTGGCGGTGGAAGCGCTGCATCACGCCGCCCTCAGCCTTGGTTTTTGCACCCGAACTGCCATACACCAGCCAGTTGATTTCAACCACGGCATAATCTTCCATGTGATGCAAAAACTCGGGTATGGAGCCATCCTTCACCGGCACAATAAACTCGTCGAGGTCAATCACCGCAATCCAGCGCGCCTCCAGCCTATGCCGCTCAAAGCAGTCGTCGTAAGCCGCAAGTTGCTGTTTCCGACCCGGGAAGTAGGTGTAATCCACCACGCCGCGGTCGATGTAAGGCTGCAGCACCTGGCGGGTGTTGTCGGCACTCTCGTTGTCGTAGATGTAGAATTTCTCCACGCCATGGCTCAGATGCCACTCAATCCATTCGGCAAAATACGGTCCCTCGTTCTTGGCTATGGCACACACCGCAAGATAGTGTTTCGGCTCAACTCGTGTGTGACGCATCTGCCAACGCAGGCGCAACGCTCTCAGCGCCCCGTAGCGCAACAGCCCGCGCCACCTGTTTCGAGCCATTTTGAAAGGGATTACTCCCGCTATGATTTCTGCAAGTACTTTTTGCATCGTATTTTTCTAAATATTATAATAAAAGGTGTAAAACGCCCGACGCATAGCCTCGCGATTCCACATCCTTGGCAAAGTTAATAATTATTACCGAAAAACTAAAACCTTGGTGTGGCATGGCGCCGAAGCATCGTTGGCAAAATGCCTCCGGGGTCACGTCCTGTACAGACGTTCGTTGTGATGTAACACGTAGAAGATAACAGCTGCGATGGGCGTTCGTTGCGATGGATGCGTAGAAGATAACAGCTGCGATAGACAGGACGCGAATTACCTCATCTGCCGCATCTGCACCCGCGCCGCGGGTGTGCGCGCTGTGGACCGTCTGAGGACGATGCGATGCTGTAGTGGCGACCGCCGCGAGGATGTGCCATCGGAGATGGCAAACCATGCATAACCGCTGGTGGAGCGATAGCGCAACCTGCGGGGAGCGGATACCTCACTATCA
>SFEA01000064.1 GCA_004557385.1 Bacteroidales bacterium | reverse complement strand
CCAATGCCGAGGAAGCCCATCATCTCAACGTGAGCAGGAACTGAAGAAGAACCAGCAAATTGAGCGTCGGAGTGCATACGGCCGAGGGTGTCAGTCATACCGTAAGAAGCAGGACCTGCTGCCATGTTATCTGGGTGAAGAGTACGACCTGTACCACCACCCGAAGCAACGCTGAAGTAAGGCTTGCCAGCCAATACACGTTCCTTCTTGTATGTGCCAGCTACCGGGTGTTGGAAGCGAGTCGGGTTGGTTGAGTTACCAGTGATTGAAACGTCAACGCCTTCCTTCCACATGATAGCAACACCTTCGCGAACGTCGTCGGCACCGTAGCATTTCACCTTAGCGCGAGGACCGTTTGAATATGGGTGTTCTTCAACCACTTTAAGTTCGCCAGTGAAATAGTCGAACTGAGTTTGAACGTATGTGAAACCGTTGATGCGCGAAATAATCTTAGCAGCATCCTTGCCCAAACCGTTGAGGATTACGCGAAGGGGTTCTTTGCGCACCTTGTCGGCCTTAGCGGCAATCTTGATTGCGCCTTCGGCAGCAGCAAACGATTCGTGACCAGCCAAGAATGCAAAGCACTTGGTTTCTTCGCGGAGAAGGCGAGCAGCCAAGTTGCCATGGCCCAAACCAACCTTACGGTCGTCGGCAACCGAACCAGGAATGCAGAACGATTGCAAACCGATGCCAATAGCTTCGGCAGCATCAGCAGCGTTCTTGCAGCCCTTCTTAAGTGCGATGGCAGCACCAACTACGTAAGCCCACTTTGCATTTTCAAAGCAGATAGGCTGAGTTTCTTCACAAGTCAAATATGGGTCGATACCTGCAGCTTCGCATATAGCATTAGCTTCTTCAATATCTTTAATGCCGTTTTCGTTCAATGCAGCAAGAATTTGCTTCATTCTACGGTCTTGAGATTCAAATTTTACTTCTCTAATTGCCATAATGTTGTCCTCCTAAATTATTCTTTGCGTGGGTCAATATATTTAGCTGCATCGTCGAAGCGACCGTAGTGTCCCTTTGCTGCTTCGATTGCTTCTTCCGGGGTCTTTCCTTTCTTGAGGGCTTCGGTGAACTTGCCAAGGTGAAGGAATTCGTAACCAATCACTTCGTTGTTCTCGTCGAGTGCCATGCGTGTGCAATAGCCTTCGGCCATTTCAAGGTAGCGTACGCCCTTTGCCAGTGTGCCGAACATAGTACCTACTTGGCTGCGCAGACCCTTGCCAAGGTCTTCGAGAGCTGCACCAACTTGCAAACCGCCTTCCGAGAATGCCGATTGTGTGCGGCCGTAAACAATCTGCAAGAACAATTCGCGCATTGCTGTGTTGATGGCGTCGCAAACGAGGTCGGTGTTCAATGCTTCAAGGATGGTCTTGCCGGGGAGAATTTCGGCTGCCATTGCTGCTGAGTGTGTCATACCCGAGCATCCGATTGTTTCGACAAGTGCTTCTTGAATCACGCCTTCTTTCACGTTCAGGGAAAGCTTGCAGGCACCTTGTTGTGGTGCACACCAGCCAATGCCGTGTGTAAAACCGGAAATGTCCTTGATTTCTTTTGCTCTAACCCATTTTCCCTCCTCTGGTATTGGAGCTGAAGGATGGTTAGCACCCTTTGCTACACAACACATGTGTTGTACTTCTTGTGTATAAACCATAATAGTTCTTATTAATATAATAAAAATTCTACTAAAATCGTATGCCTATTCCGCTCGCTATGCTTTGTAAATCAGCCGGTTATGGCAGCTGTGCCTGCCGCGGCGGGCAGTGGATGTGGCGCATAGCGCTTTTTGCTTTGTAAAATTACTGAAAAAAATCATTATTATCATCATCCGACGCCATTTTTTTTGTGATGTTTTTGCATTATGCCGCTTTGCTGTGCAGGGCGGCTGCGTGGGGCGGGGCGGCAGGGCGGCTGCTTTGCTGCGTTGCTGTCCGGGGGGACGGCTTCCGAAGGGTCGGCTGCGTGGGGCGCACCCACCGAAAAAAACAACCCCGGGAATTTTCGCAAACTCCCGGGTTGAATGATGTGTGTCAATTCATGGCATTGATTTCAGGTGTAGATATTGTGTGTGATGATTATATGGCAAAGTAAATGGTGACCGAGGGGGCGCGGGTGTGGGGCGGGGCTGTGCCGATTCCGCGCCGCTTGCGCGCACCTATGGCGGCGCCTACCACGGAATGAGATATTGTCCGTTTTTGGCAACCGGCGTGCGCCGTACGCCCGCGCCCGATGCATTCGACGTGAGCGGAAGAATGGTGCTCCATCCTTTGCTCTGATTGCGCACAAGCATCCGCGCCATGCCTGCAAATTGCCCGGCAATGTGATACATCAGCTTTATCACCTCGCCCAGATTGTTGAAATTGCGGCGGGAGAAACTTGCCACCGTGCGGCCGTCAATCATCAGCGACGCATAGATGTCGTCGGTGGCGCACATGTTTTGATAGGTTTGTGTTGCCATGATGAATATGCTTTTTCTTGTTATTGTTCCGTTTACATGAGCAAAGATATTCATCATATGGGCATTAAATGTGCGCACTCAAGCAAAATGAAGTTAAATGTGCTCTTTCGGGTGCTATTGAGTGGTGTTTGTGCGATTTTTTAGCTTCACTTTGGGTTCAACCCAAAAAGAAATCACGCAAAATGTGGGATATTGGAAAAAAACAAGTATCTTTGCAGATGAATTGCGGGGCGCGCAAGGGTGCTCGCTTAGGGCGTTTGCCCGGCAATTTGCATAACATGTGACATACTTTTTTGAAAAGCGGAGTTATGAAAAAGACGTTGATTGCAACACTGATTGGGCTTATGGGCATCGGCATGGTGTCGTGTGGCAAGGCCGGCAGCAATGGCGGCGACAATGATTCGACGGTGGTTACGGTGTCGCCCGAGGCGGCTGTCGACAGCGAACTCACTGCCATTGGTGTGGCTATCGACGGCGCAATGAACAGCATAACCATCGTAAACGAGCATGGCGACACGCTCAGCTTCAGCTATCCCGACCTCGAGCCTTCGAAACGCGCTTCGTGGAGCATTGGCGACACGGTGTCGATAAAATATGTTGAGGTTGACGGCGAGGCACAGGTGAATGCCGTGATGCTCGGCAAGCATCCGTGATTATGCACCGCCCACTCCCTGATGCCGGCAGGCAGGAGAGGGCATGGCTGAACAAAAACAAACATTTACCAACACGCGGTAGTAGCTCAGTTGGTAGAGCATCAGCTTCCCAAGCTGAGGGTCGCGGGTTCGAACCCCGTCTACCGCTCCACTAAGGCTGTCGCGACATCATCCTGTGAGTCCGCAGCTATGCCCACAATCAGCCCCCTTGGCGGCGCAATCGACTTTTTTGCATACTATAATAAAACAACCCCGAGGCTACTGTCGTCCGACAGCCACTCTCGGGGCTATTTAGCGTTGCCGAATCGGTTTGGCAACGCTCGTTTTCTCGGGGCAAGGTATTCTCTAATTGGGCAGAGATGCCGTTGCGTCAGCCGAGCGTATATAAGTGTTTCATAAAGTGTTCTCAGCAGGCTGTGCAGGCTGCCTTAGCGCCCACCAATGCGCGCAACCACCAGCTCGGCAAGCTTGAATGGATAGCGCAAAGCCTCGAGCAGCACATTGCTGTGCACACCGTTTTCGCGATAGGCGCGCAAGTGTTCGCCAATAATCACGCGGTGGCTCTGCAAACCGCTCGACGAGGCGCCGCCGGTGCGCATGGTCACAAAGTCGCGCGCGATGTAGCGTGTGGCTATGCGGTTCACAAAGATGAGGCGCAGCAGGTTCTCGAAGTCGGCGGCAATGCGATAGGTGGTGTTGAAATAGGCGCAGGTGGGGTTGCCCTTGAAGCCGGCTATGGCAGTGCCGTCGAGCTTATAGCGCTCGTAGACGGTGCGGCGGCAGTAGAAGCTGGGATGGGCGGGCATAAACCCGAGGCGCATCTGCCAGCGGCTGAAGCGACGGCTGCTGTAGTAGCGCACCAGGCGCGAGGTGTCGGCTTCGTCGACGTAGTGCACGTCGCCATACACCGCGTCGAGGCTGCTGTGGGCGGCAAATTCGGCGGCAACGGTGCTCAGAATGTCGTTAGCGGTGTAGAAATCGTCGCTGTTGAGTATTCCCACCACGTCGCCGGTGGCGGCGGCAATGCCTTGGTTCATAGCGTCGTAGATTCCGCGGTCGGGTTCGGAGATTATGCGCAAACGCCCCTCGAAGCGAGCTTCGTAGCTGCGGCAGATGTCCAGCGTGTTGTCGCGGCTGCCTCCGTCCTTCACTATCAGTTCGTAGTCGCTGTAGTCCTGCGCCAGCACGCTCTCGAGCGTGTCGGCCACTGTGCGACCGCTATTAAACGTAGCCGTAATAATCGAGATTTTCATTCTGAGTTTTGTGTAAAAAAAGAGTTTTGCGTTATTATTATCGTCACACGGCATCGAGCTGCAGCGTTGCGCTTTTCAGCCGATGATGCGAGTTCTAACCTTGTTGCAAGGTATGCCCGAATAGATGCCATAAGGCTCGAGGTTATGCGATGCTACGCTGCCGACACTCAGCACCGAGTGCGTTTGAAGTGTGACACCCGGACACACCACGCTCATAGCGCCCACCCAAGCACCTTCGTCGATTGTGATTTCGCCCACCATAAGGTCGAACGACACCTTTTTATAATTGTGGTTTCCGCAAAGCAGCATTGCGCCTTGGCTGATGCACACGTTGTTGCCGATTCGCACTTTCACCAAATTGTCAATCCATACATTTTCGCCAATCCACACGTTATTGCCAATTTCAAGATTCCACGGATATTTCACATTCACGCAAGGCTTGAAAAGCACATTCTTGCCAATTTTTGCACCGAAAGCACGAAGCAATTTCACTTTAAGCCCCGTGAACGGAATCCATCCGTTCTTCATTATCAACACATTACAAAAATACCAGAGGGTGCGAATTAACCCTCCTCTTCCGGGATTGTACCACGAGTTGTCGAACTTCGACAAGTCAGAAGTTTTCATTTCAATATATCGTTATAGAGTTGGATGTATTTTTCGAAACAGGTGTTACGGTCGAACTCCGCCACGGCGCGGGCGCGGCAATAACCAAGTAATAACAGACCAAACCGCATTCCTAATCAATCGAACCACCTGATGCTTCCGAGAAAGACTGTTGTGATACTGTGATAAATCAATTTTTGTTTCACTCATGACAATTTCTGTTGATTAGTGATTCGTACATATTCACGAATTGTTTAGCAACAGCCACACTCGTATATTCATCTTCTACAAGCTTACGCCCATTGCGGCCCATTTGTTCGAGTTCTGCATCAGAGCAAGCAAGAAACCTGCGAAGAGCCCCAACAGTCGGTTCTGCACCAATCTCCGTGCACCAACCACAACCTGCCTTGTCCAACACATGCCAAGGAGTGCCGACCGTAGTAATTACAGGAGTGCCGCTTGCCAGCGCTTCAGGCACAACGATGCCAAAGTTCTCACTCCATGTGGGCAGTACGAAGAGGTCCGCCTCCCTGTATAAAGGCCATTTGTCTTTAGCATAAACAGGGCCGATGAACTCAAACATATTGTCAACGCCATTCTTCTTGGCCAGATGTTTCAACTCTTGAACATAACTATCCTCCCCTGGTCCGGCTATTGTAAATGTATAGCCCTCAAGTTCCTTTTTCATCTGAGAGACAGCCTTAATCAAGAAATCAATTCCTTTCTTTGGATGAACACGGCTTAAGAACAACACCTTCTTCCGTCGTTTCCACGACGACTTCATTTCTATCTCATCAATCCTTACACAGTTTGCAATCACAGAAATATTCCTGTTCCAACCGAGTTTCATCAGATTATTCTTCTCAGTGTCGGCAGTAGCATGAACCATGTCAGCCACCTTAATCCCTTTCCGCTGGAACAAGAGTATAGCAGGTAGCTTTTTCGTCCAATAGTGACGAGCGATAGCATAAGGCTCGAGCATACCGTGAGGCGTATATACCACCTTGTATCCAGCCTTTTTCGCCCACATGGCGGTCAATGCACTCACTGGCATCCAGCAACAGTTGGTATGAAACACATCCGGATGAATCTCCCGGAGCAATGCCATGAACTCCCGCTTACAATTATCCCATGGTTTCCATTTATAGTCGATATAATGCACGTTACAGTTTTCCAGTGTCCGTTCATTATCCGACTTGTGTGTCACCACATGCAGTTCACACAGCTTTCCTAAATCCCGGGCGATAAGCTGCATATAAGCACCCACCCCGCCGGATGCCTCGTCGATAGATGGTATGTAATGTAATATTTTCATTATTATTATGCTTTGCTGCAAGGTCCTTCTTGTATCGAAGTATCCCCGCCGTTTTGTAGGTCATCAATCAATTGTAGAAGATTCTGAGCGGCACGTTTAGGACTCCAAACTTCTTGCATCGTCTGAGTCGCTTTTCGCTGCATCTCTTTCATCCGCTCCTTATTATCCAGTAGCCATGCCACTTTCTCCGTAAGGTCATCCAGCGCCTTTTGGTCATGATGGCCTAAGCTGGTCTTAGTTGAAGCACTCATTATTCTTGAGGAATGGCTTTACTGCAAGGACCTTCTTGAATAGAAGAATCACGACCATTTTGTAAATCGTTAATTAGACGAATCAAATTGTTTGCTGCTACATTTGGACTCCACATATTTTTCATTTGTAGATATGCATTCCTTTGCATAATCTTCATTTCTTGAGGATGCTTAATTAACCACTCAACCTTTTCGCACAAAGAATTTACATCGCAGTCATCAAACATAAACCCATTTTTACCATTTTCGATAAGATAAGGAGAACTTCCTATTGATTTGCTGGCAACTATTGCACATCCATTAGCCATTGCTTCATTGGCAACAGCTCCCCAGCCTTCATTCTGGTCACTCGTGAACAAGAAAATATGGTGTTGCTGCATAGCTTTAATTATTTCTTCATTAGGTGCATTGCCTTTTGCATAAACATAATCTTGTAAACCCAAATCAACAATTTGCTGTTTAATTTCTTCTAATAATGGACCATTTCCGTACATATTAAGTTCGAAATCAGTTCCTTCTTGCATTAAGCGTTTTGCAAGATTAATTGCCAACTCTGGATGTTTCCATCGAATGAATCTAGCACACCACATAAGCCGAACTTTTGCGTTTCGTTTTGACTCAACAATATGCTCTATGTCTATTTG
>SFEA01000022.1 GCA_004557385.1 Bacteroidales bacterium | reverse complement strand
AGAAACATTCATGGTATGGTGTATGATGCCCTATTGAAAACCTATGATGAGGAGAATGTTATTAAGATGATGGAAAGCGGATTTAACGGGGCGTTGGATGCCCTACAAAATGAGGTGTGCAAGTTCCTCAACCAATCCATCATTACCCATGTGGATGAGGATGGAAGCGCGGAAATTTGATGCTTTGGGGGTTATGGTACATAGTTCTCTATAAACCCTATTGAAAATCAACCACTTACAAAATGTGTACACGAAAATGTACACGAAAAGCCCAAATGTTAATGAATTTAACAATTTTTGGGCATTTCGTTTGCCTCAAATATGTTTTATAGTGAAACAGCCAAGCCCGGATGGGGCTTTTTTTGTTTATGAGGTATATTAAATAAAACAAACACTATTAGGGCAAGCCCGGCGGCGTATGTATGCAATTGCATTCCAAATGCAATGCAATTGCATCCCGATTAAAAGTAACGATTGTAACAACAATAAAAAAGGACTTCCCGGCAATCCACATATTGCACATTTTGCACACTATAAAAAAAGAAGCCGGGAACGGCACAAAACGCAAAACAAAAGGTTGGCTAACTTTTTATCCAAGCAAATGAAAAATACACAAACTTCACACGATATAAAAAGGGACATTTCATATTTGTTAGTGGAAGAAAATGGAAGCCTATAAAAAAGGGGAAATAAGCCCCAAAAGCCGGATTTGTGTTGCTATTTGCTCGAAATTTGCTCGGCAATAAAATAAAAACGGCTGAAAATCAAACGATTAACAGCCGTTTGCAGTACCCGGAGCGGGACTTGAACCCGCACAGCTGCAATAGCCAAGGGATTTTAAGTCCCTCGTGTCTACCGATTCCACCATCCGGGCGACCTCGGTGCCTATAGCGAGCCGGAGCAAAGCGCTCCGCGCCCTAAAGGCGATGCAAAGTTAACACATCATTTGGTGTTTTGCAAATGTTTTGCCTTGTGTAGTGCAATTTTTTTTGAACAAAACGAGCCAAGCATCCAGCTTAGTTGGTGATTAAGTATCCGCCGTTTGCCGACGGTGTGCAACGATAGCGATGCAACGAGTAGCGTTTGTTGTAAGCCGGACCGCTGATTGGTTGACCGCTGCCCAACAGCACATTGAACCGCGACGAACACACCGGGCAATACGCCTCGAGCGTGGAAGCGTCCATAGTGATGAGGGTGCTGTGTTTGCGGCAATATGGGCACGCCATCTCGTAGGCAGCCGGCACTATGCCGCTGGTTCCGGTTCCCGTGGTGCCGATGAGCAGCACGCCGCCGTTGCCAGTGTAGGTGGTGGCTGTGTAAGCAAAATTGCTTGGTATTCGCTTTTCTTTAACGAAATATTTATAGTCGCCCACCGAATTCACGCCGTAAATCGACCATGTGCCAATCATGCTCAAATCGATGCGACAAGTGCCCATCACGCGGTCGTCGTCGAGCGAATCGCATCCGGCAAGAGGCATCAACACAGCCATCGACAGCAATATGTTCAAAAGGCGTTTCATCGGGCAAGAATCTCGTTGATTAAGCAAATTTCGTCGTCGCTGAACGGCGCCGCATTGAGCGCGCAAAGCGAGTCCTTCATTTGCTCTACGGTGCGCGGACCGATAATCACCGAAGTCACCTCGGGGCGACGCAGCACCCAAGCAGTAGCCATCTGCGCGAGCGATTCGCCACGCTGCTCAGCCACGCTGTTGAGGGCGCGCAGCTTGTCGACGAGTTCGGGAGTAATCATCGACGATAGCAAATGGTGACCCAGAGCGGCACGCGAGTCAGCCGGTATGCCATTGAGATATTTGCCGGTGAGCAAGCCTTGGTTTACGGGCGAGAATGCGGTGAAGCCCATTCCCTTGTCCTGACACAGTTGCAGGTGTGCTTTCTCCACGTCGCGAGTGAGCATATTGTATTTGCCCTGATAGATGAGCGGACGCACGTCGCGTGCATTGAGATAAGCCACAGCCTCGGTGAGCTTGTCGGCTGGATAGTTCGACAGCCCCACATAGAGTGCTTTGCCGCTGCGCACTATGTCGACAAGTGCCTGCATGGTTTCCTCGATGGGCGTGAAGCCGTCGTAGCGATGCGAATAGAAGATGTCGACATAATCGAGATGCATTCGCTCGAGGCTCTCGTTGAGGCTGGTGATGAGCATCTTGCGGCTTGAACCAGCGCCGTAAGGACCTTCCCACATGTTATATCCGGCTTTGGTGGTGATAATCATCTCGTGGCGATGAGCGCGAAAGTTGTCGCTATACATGCGGCCGAACGTCTCCTCAGCCGAGCCGAATGGCGGACCGTAGTTGTTGGCGAGGTCGAAACAGGTGATGCCGTGGTCGAATGCATACGTCATCTTGGCAAGCGAATCCTCGTAGACATTCACTCCGCCAAAATTCCACCAGAACCCCAGCGACACCTCAGGCAAGCGTATGCCCGAGCGACCGCAGGTGCGATAATTCATCATGCCCTCGTCGTAGCGCGACGCATTGGCTATGTATTGTTTTTTGTAGTCCATATTATTTTGAATTATTGATTAACGCGTCCAAGCAGTTTGTCGTAAGCCTCGTGGTAGGTGGCGAAATCGAATTGACTCAGCGTTTGGCGGAACAGCTCTTCGATGCGGTCGTTGCACAGGTTGCCAATCGACCCCTCGTGAGTGTGATGCACCTCTTTCTTCGGAGTGAATTTTCCAGCCTCGATGTCGAGTCCCACCTTCTTGTAGGCATCGCGGAACGGCATACCGGCAGCGGCAAGGCGATTCACCTCTTCCACCGAGAACATAAGGTCGTAGCGGCTGTCGTCGAGAATGTTTTCGTTCACCTTGACTTTCGCCATCATAGCGTTCACCATGTCTATTATGTCGTTAATCTCGTCGAAAGCAGGCAAAAACTCCTCTTTTGTGAGCTGTAAATCGCGGAAGTAGCCCGACGGCAAATTATTGGTAATCAACGTCATCTGCACGGGCAGAGATTGCAGCTTATTGCACTTGGCACGAGTAAGCTCAAACACGTCGGGGTTCTTCTTATGCGGCATAATCGACGAGCCGGTGGTGTATTCGTCGGGCAGCTTGATGAACCCGAAGTTTTGCGAATTAAACATGCAGGCATCAAAAGCAAGTTTTCCGATGGTTGCGGCTATGTTTGCAATAGCCTGCGACACGATGCGTTCGGTTTTGCCACGTCCCATCTGGGCATACACCACATTATACACAGGCGAACTGAAGCCCAGCAGGCGGGTGGTCATGGTGCGGTTGAGCGGGAACGACGAGCCGTAGCCGGCAGCCGAACCCAGCGGATTGCGGTTATTAACGTCGTAGGCAGCCAGCAGCAGGCGCAGGTCGTCGGCAAGGCTCTCGGCATAGGCAGCAAACCACAGCCCGAACGACGATGGCATAGCCACCTGCAGGTGGGTGTAGCCCGGCATTAACACGTTTTTATACTTCTCGCTTTGCGCAATGAGCGTGTCGAACAGCATCGAAACATGATGCACCAGCTGCTCGATGGCGCTGCGTGTGAACAGGCGAAGGTCAACCAGCACCTGGTCGTTGCGCGAGCGTCCGCTGTGAATTTTCTTGCCCACGTCGCCAAGGCGCTGTGTGAGCAGCAGTTCCACCTCGCTGTGCACATCTTCTATACCCTCCTCAATCGCAAACTTGCCCGCCTCAATTTCGGCGTAGATGTTTCGCAGCTCGGCAGTGAGCACCGCCAATTCATCGGATGTGAGCAGCCCAATGCTTTCGAGCATAGCGATGTGAGCCAACGAGCCAAGCACATCGTAGCGTGCCAGGTACATATCCATTTCGCGGTCACGACCCACAGTGTAGCGTTCAACATCGTGGTTCACCGTAACCGATTTTTCCCATAGTTTCAAAGCCATATCTTTTTTCTTATTATTTTCTTATACCTAATTGCATCCCTTCACAAACAACCCATAGCCAACACAGCCGAGGGCAAAGAGGAAAGCATTAATACAGCATCCAGTCGTTAGGCGTGATGGTGACTGTGTGCAGCGTGTCGGTGCCCGACACATACATATATTTATAATAGATGCCCATTTCCTTGCGTTCGGGCTTTGAGGCGGCATCGGCAATCGAATTGATTATCTCGCCCTTCATCGATTCCTCAATCGAGGGGAAGTCGAACGAGCGATAGCTGTCGTCGCACATCACGGTGTAGAGCACCGTGTCGTCGCCCACCGCCTTGGCGCTGATTATGCTGGCACCGCCGCCCATGTCCATCGGGCAGACAGCGTTTTCGGCAGCCGCCGCGGCACGCACCACGCGCCCACGAGGCATAGCGTCGCAAAACTCATCAGCCGACATGACTACGCTGTTCACCGAATTGCCCGCCGGGTCAACAAGCTCAAGCCTGATGTTCATGCCGCTCTGCTTCATTGCCTGGCGCACAGCCTCCAATTTGGGCTCTTTTGTTGAGTAACCATTGACGTTCACTTTCATAAATTCGGAATCGGCAAACATCTGCGCCATATACTCGTCGGTGACCACGCATTTTGCCACAAAACACGAATCGTCAACCGATAGCGATTTAACATTCATTCCCGCCATCAGTTCGAATGGCGTAGCCGTTTTCTCTGCCACATTGTCGGCGCTTTGCTTTGGCGAACACGCCACAATCATCATCGATGCTGCTGCCATCAGCATGCATGCAAGGTGCTTGATTTTCATTATCCCGTAAATAATTGTTTTTTTGTTGTTACTGATTCAGTTATTTTATTTGAAACAAAGTTAGCAATTTTCGGCGAAACCACCCACTCACTTAATTTTTTTTTGCTTTTCCTCGCCTAATCACTCCTGCGTATGTTACTTTTACGTATCTTTGCAGAAAGAAACTGCGAAAATAGGTTGCGTTCGGCATAACGCTCAAGCTTTGCTTGGCGATTCTGCACTCACTGTCACTATCTTTGCAGAAAGAAACAAAAAACATAAACTAAAACAGAATATCGACATGAAAAAAGTGATTAGCACAACAAACGCCCCAGCGGCAATCGGCCCCTATAGTCAGGCAATCGAAGTGAACGGAATGCTCTTTATCTCAGGTCAAATTCCAATCGACCCGGCAACCGGCGAAATCGTGGCAGGCGGCATTACCGAACAAACCACCCAATCGTTCAAGAACATCCGCGCCATCCTCACCGAAGCCGGCTACAGCTTCGACAACGTGGTTAAGACCACCGTATTCCTCAGCGACATGGCTGACTTTGCTGCCATGAACGCCGTATACGCTCAGCAATTCAGCGGCGATTTTCCTGCCCGCAGCGCTGTGGCTGTGAAAACTCTGCCAAAGAACGTGCTCGTGGAAGTTGAAACCATCGCAGCAAAATAATCCTTAACCCGAAACCATGGAAAGAGAACTTTCGCTCAACGAAGTGTATAAAGCTTCGCATGTGCTCAAAAGCATCATTCGCCACACCGACCTTATCGCTGCCCCTACAATACGCAAAGGCTGCGACATCTTCATCAAACCCGAGAACCTGCAAATCACCGGTTCGTTTAAGGTTCGTGGTGCCAGCTACATGATTTCGCAACTGAGCGATGAGGAAAAGAGCCGCGGCGTGATAGCCTGCTCTGCCGGCAACCATGCCCAAGGCGTGGCTCTGGCTGCTGCCAAATGCGGCATCAAGTCAACCATCTGCTTGCCCGCCGGTGCTCCAATCTCGAAGGTGGAAGCCACTCGCAGCTACGGCGCCGAGATATGCCTCGTGCCGGGCGTCTACGACGACGCCTACAACCGCGCCTTGCAGCTCAAGGACGAAAAAGGCATGACCTTCGTGCATCCGTTCGACAATCCGCTGGTGATTGCCGGACAGGGCACCATCGCCCTGGAGATTCTCGACGACATGCCTAACGTCGACAGCATCATCGTGCCCGTGGGCGGCGGCGGACTCATCAGTGGCGTGGCTTACACTGCCAAGCAGCTCAACCCCAACATAAAGGTCTACGGCGTGCAAGCCGAAGGCGCCCCGAGCATGGTGCAAAGCATCGAACACGGCACCATCGAGCGCCTCAGCAGCGTGTCGACCATTGCCGACGGCATAGCCGTGAAAGAGCCGGGCGTTCACACCTTTGAATATTGCCAGCGCTACGTCGACAAGATTGTCACCGTTAGCGAAGACGAGATTTCGGCTGCCATACTGCATCTGCTCGAGAAGCATAAACTCATTGCCGAAGGTGCCGGCGCCGTGTCGGTGGCTGCCGCCATGTTCGGCAAAGTGCCTGTTGAAGGCAAGCGCACCGTTTGCCTCGTGAGCGGCGGTAACATCGACGTCACCTTCTTGAGCCGAATCATCAGCCGCGGCTTGATGAAGAGCGGTCGCGAATGCACCCTCGTGCTACAACTCACCGACAAACCCGGTCAGCTCAACCAAGTCACTCACGTGCTTGCCGCTACCGGCGCCAACGTGATTTCGGTGCTGCACGAACGCACTGCCTCGGCTGCCAACGTCAACTCCTGCCTGCTGCGCGTGTCGATGGAAACCCGCAACAACGAGCACATCGAACAAATTCGCCAGGCTTTGCTGGAACAAGGCATCAGCATTGTAGAATAGTTTTTTTCCGGCATCCATACAAAAAAAACGCCCACTATAGCGATGGCTATGGTGGGCGTTTTTGCACCGATAAGATAACATGTATTTAGCAAGGCACGAAAAAAGGGCTTCTGCACAGCACACAGCCAAGCAAAATGTTAACAAATATTTATTTTTTTGGCGAATTCTAACAATCTATATCTAAAACACGCCTATTAGCAACAATCTATCGCCTATTTGCAAGTTCTCTAAATAATTGCAAATAATTTTATGTATATTTTTTGCATAGTTTTAAATATTTATCATTATCTTTGCGGTGTTTTAGGACAATTATGGCTGTAAATAGTGGCTATTTTACTAATTAGTTTTTATGTTGTAGCAAAATCTGCACATTCAAGCATAACGAAGTGTTTGCGATGCTTGATAAAAGCAAGCCGTTAAGTTACTGCCGAAAGCAAGAGCTGATGTGATTTAACACTAAATTAAAATATATAAATCTATGAAGAAAATCTACTCAGTAATTATGCTGTTTATGCTTAGTGTTTTGGGCATAGCAGCAAATGCAGAAACCATTATCGTTAACGTCGATAGTAAGGACAGGGTGTATTACACCTATAATGGCACCAACTACGAATTTGAGAATAATGGCGACAACACAATCACAGTTGCACAGTATTCGAGTATTTACATCAAGGCTAAAGACGGGATTTTCTTGAAATCGGTAATCAAGAAATCTACGGGTGCAGATGTGATGTCGTCGTATAGCAAAACTGATTGTTACATCTATAACGGTACTGACGATGGAGAGACCTACACCGTTACATCGTATAATGCCGACGATGTGCGCAATGCCAGCTGCACTGTGAATGTTGATGACGCATCGAAAGTGTCAGTTCAACGCTACAACAACACTGTGGTGAATTTGGAGAATGGAGACAACACCGTTAAATTCAGCACAACCGACGAAGTTCCATTTTCTATCCGTCCGGTAATGAGCAAACCATTATATAAGGTATGGCTGAATGATGTTGAACAGGCTCCAAACGGCACAGGTTGGAATATTACACCAGCAAATGGCGACGTGATTAAGATTCAAGCTAACTATCCTGACAAAAAGGAATCGGTTAAGTTCAACTACGAGAATGAAGAATCGCAAGAAATAATCACTAAAGTGACTGTTGACGGTGTTGAAGTAACCAACTATAACGACGAGAACTTTGAAGTGCAATGCGGCTCTTTGATTGAAGTGTTCTTCAATACCACTGAATACAAAGTTGATAATTTCAAAGTTAACGGCTCATCGCAATCGGTTTACACTTCGTATAGTACCTACGTTACCGGCACTACCACATTCTATGTTAATGCTCACAAGTATGCAGTGTACAAGGTGAAACTTACTATCACCGACCCTTCGCATATCACTGTTTATAAGGGCGAGATGTATAATAACATCATTTACACCGGCCTTGTTGCCGGAGAGAACAACCTTGAGGTTCCGGAAAACAATAGCACTATTCAGATAGTTGCCAACTCAGGCTGCTACATTACATCGGTTACTGACAACAACGACAACACTTATAGCACTAACTATAATAATGCCTACGTTGTTACATGCTCTGATGGCTTGGAGGTGACTGTGGAAAGTGGTGCAATCGTACGCGACAAGACTGTTGTGGTGTATGTTGACGATGTTACAGCTGCAGGTCACCGATATATGTCGCGTAGCGACCGCAGCAATATTAACTTAGAGAGCGGATACAACGTGATTCCGTTCTGCGATGGCGACAACGATTTCCAAATCGGCGCTTACAATTCACCAATCTGCAAGCTTTACAAGGACAATGAACTGGTAGCTCCTGCCTATGTGGGCGGCACTTACTATAACTTGACTATGGCTGACGGTGATGTATACAAGTTGTTCTTGAAGGCTGAACCAACCACCTATAATGTAACATTCGATGTGGCAAACGATGCAGCTTCAGAGGTGACTGTTACTGCCGACCGTATCACCACAATCAGCAATTTCACTGAAACTTTGGAAGCATTTGGTGGCACTGAAATCAAGATTGCTGCAAACGATGCTGACACTCAAATCACTGTTAAGGTTAACAATGAACCGTTGACAATTGGTGAAGACGGCGCTTACACATTCAACGTGGCAGCCAACAGCAATGTGTCGGTGGTGCTTGGCAACGACGGCATCAGCTCGATTGAAGCCGACGCAGCAACCGGCAACGTATACAACACTCAAGGTGTGATGGTGCTGAAAGCCGCCGACGCTCAAAGCGTCAACTCTCTGCCAGCCGGCATCTACATCATGAACGGCAAGAAGATTGTTGTTAAATGATTTTGCCCTCCGATGGGCAGAGTTAAAAAAAACTGCTCAGTAATACGACGAATTTTTGAAACATAACAGAATGTCACAAATATTCTAACTCGACAATGCCGGCAGCGGCTCACCTAAAACCAAATGGATGACTGCTGCAGGCATTGTTTTTGCTTTATTAAACAATCATCTGCATCTTTAATTTATCACCAAAATAATTCAAGACATGAAGAAATTTCTACTTCTGTTGGCTTTGGCGTTTGCAGTGCTTCCCGCTGCTTCACAGTCGAAACTCGACCTGCTGAGCAAGGCACAGCTGCGCACTAAGCGACTGGAATTGGCTAAAATGTCCGATAGCCAATTCTCTCAAAAGATGAAAGCACTGAAGCGCGGCTTAGGCGTGCCAAACAGCAATATGTTGGCAATCATCCGCCTAAACGACGGCTACACCGAACAAGATTTGCAGAACGAAGGCGTGACAGTGCTGCGCAGCAGCCATGGCTTTGCCTTTGTGGCTGTGCCTACAGAGCAAGTCGAGAAGGTGTCGCAGCTGAAGTGTGTGCGCCACATGCAACTGTCGCGCACCTTGACGCCAAAGTTGAATAACGCACGCGCCTTGACCGGCGTCGACAAGATTCATCAAGGACTCAACCTCACACAGGCTTACACAGGCAAAGGCGTGATTGCAGGCATTGTTGATGGCGGCATCGACCCTAACCACATCAACTTTCAGGATGCCGATGGCAACAGTCGCATCAACCATTTTGAATATCTCACCATCGACCCTAACGCCACAAGCACAGACAAATGCGTGATTCGTAAAGTTTACGACGCAACCACCATCAACAAATTCACCACTGACGACAACTCGTCGTTTCACGGCACTCACACCATGGGCATCATGGCAGGTGGCTATCGCGGCGAACTGAACGTGGCTGAAGCTGATGCATCAACCGGCTTGGCAAATATATCGTCGATGGCTAACCCCTACTACGGCGTGGCTTACGAGAGCGAAATAGCTGCAGCGTGCGGCGAACTCTACGACATTGTGATTGCCACCGGCGTGGAAGACATCTTGATGTACGCCGACAAGGAAAACAAGCCGTCAGTAATCAACCTGTCGCTGGGCAGCAACACCGGCACACACGACGGCACCGGCGTAATCAACCAATTTTTCGACGCCTTAGCCGAGGACTACAACGCCATCATCTGCGTGTCGGCTGGCAACGAGGGCGACATGAACATCGCTTGCAACAAAACATTCACCAGCACCGACACCGAATTGAAGACTTTCATCGAAGGCTACAATGCCGAGATTAACTCAGAAACTCGTTATGCCCGTGCAGGTTCAGTGGAAATCTACAGCAACGACAATACGCCTGTCACTGAAATTACATGTGTGATTTACAACTCGGCTCGTGGCAGAATCGCAAAATATCTTTCCATGACTATCGACGAAACCACCGAAGGCACAGGCAAATATTGGGTATCGTCGGCCGATTATCAAGAGTCGTCAACCGACATCATTGACCAGACTCTTGGACAATATTTTGAAGGCTTCATTGGCTTGGGTTGGAGCTACGATGAATATAGCAACCGTTTTTGTGCCGTTGTTGATTATACGCTCATAAACAGCGAAAGTAACGCCAGCGGTAAATATAAAGTGGGATTCGTAGTAAAAGGCACCGAGGGTCAGCGCGTCGACACCTACTGCGACGGTCAGTTTTCATATTTCAGCAACAACGACATCGAAGGTTGGGACGACGGCATGAACAACGGCTCAATCAGCGACCTTGCCACCGGCAAAAGCCTGCTTGTGGTGGGCAGCTACAATTCAGCCAGCGAATGGGGCGCTCTTGACGGTTTGATGTATCGTGCTTCATACAACACACCGGTGAACGAGGCAACCTCGTTCTCGTCGTATGGCACACTTATCGACGGCCGCAACCTGCCGCACGTGCTTGCACCGGGTGCAGTAATAATCTCGTCGATGAGCCACTATTACGAGAATGCCGACTACGCCGACGAGGCTGCCACATCGGCTGTGGTGCCAAATACCACTCGCAAAGATTCGTTTGGCTGGGCAATGGGCACATCAATGGCGTCGCCTCACGTGGCCGGTGCCATTGCATTGTGGCTTGAAGCCGACCCCGACTTGACCCTCAACGATGTGAAAGATATAATTGCCCAAACAGCCCATAAGGACCAATACACCGACCTCGAACCCGACCAAGTGAAGGTTGGAGCCGGCAAATTCGACGCCTACGAAGGCCTCAAGGAAGTGATTCGCCGCAAAGAAGCAGGTATTGGCAGCGTGAATGCCGACGACAACCGTCTGGTGGTTCAGCCCACCGGCGAACGCTCGTTCAAGGTGTTCCTTGCCGATGCCAAGAACATCAACACAACAGTTTACACCACAATGGGTGCTTGCGTGCTGCAACAACGCGCCGAAGGCAACGAGGACACCATCAACCTCGAAGCCCTCACCCCGGGCTACTACGTTGTGAACGTAAACGGCCGTCACTCAAAGTGCATCGTGGTTAAGTGACAATACAACGAGAATTTTAACTAAAACATCACAATAATGAAAACATTACACAAACTTTGGCTTCGTGCCCTGATGGCTGTGCTGGCTATAGGCTTCGCCTCGGCTGCCATGGCGCAGGACAGCGACGACAAGCCTGCCATCACCATCAAGACATCGGCCTACGCCACTAACGGCGAAAGCAATGTGGCGACCATTCTCATCGGCGGCACGATAGAAGGCACCTATATCGACGTCGATTGTGGCTACGGATTAGAAGAACACGAACTTAAAATTGCCCAACTCGACGGAGAAGGCTCGTGGAGCGGCACTTTCATCACTTGCAACGTGTCGAAAGACGACGTGATTCGCATCTATGCCGACGACCCTTCGATTATCGACGTGCTCAACGCCAGCGGATGCTACATACGCTCAATCGAGATGCCCGAGTGCACCAACCTGCGCATCCTCGACCTCAGCCACAACGAGTTGGAGAGCCTCGACCTCACCAACTACAACCAGCTGAGAGCCCTTTACCTTAACGACAATCCATTCAACAAAAGTCCGCTTGTGATTGGCAGCAAGCCCAATCTGATGATTCTCGACATCGGTCAGATTGAAAAAATGACCGATTCGTTCACCCTCACCGACTATCCTAACCTGGTGACTTTCGACGCCTGGGCAAACAAATCGCTCAACGCGCTCGACCCGACTCAATGTCCGCTGCTGCAAAAGATTTCAATCGACGGCACCAATGTGGCAAGCCTCGACCTGAGCAACAACGAGCACCTCACCATCCTTAACATCAGCGACACCCGCATCGATGAAATCGACCTCAGCAACACTCCTTACCTCAATCAGCTGTACTGCGACCACCTTTCGGGCTCGGTGAACAAGGGTGTGAAACTAAAGTCGCTCGACCTCAGCCACTCGCCTAACCTGATTTATTTGTTTGCCAGCGGAAACGATTTCACCTCGATTGACTTGAGCAACAACATATATTTGCAGGACATTTACCTCAACGACAACAAGCTCACCACAATCGACCTGGAGAAAAACGTGAACCTCAACAACGTGGTTCTGCGCAACAACTACTTCAACTTTGCCACTCTGCCGCTGCCAAGCGAAAGCTGGAACCAATACGACTATATGCAGCGTAATATGCCAATCGAGCGCACTCAAAAGGTGGGTGCGGTAATCGACTTCAGCGACAAAGTGCTGCGCGAGGGCTACAACACCACCATGGCGGTGTATATGACCAGCGAAACCGACCCTAACTCGCGCGTTGAACTCGACGAGACCTACTACAGCTACGACGCCGGCAAACTCACACTGCTCAAGGAAACCACCGACAGCGTGTATGTGGCTTTTGCCTGCGACGCATTCCCGCAAATCACTCTCGCCTCGATGCCGCTGCGCACCGATAAGTTTATCGTTAAGAGCGAAGAAAACTTCGGCAAGGACGATGTTGCGCTGTCGTTTGCAGCGCCAATCAGCTCAAGCGGCGTTGACATCACCATGAGCATTGGCATCCTTGGCGCGTCAGCACAAAGTCCAAAGATGTTCTACGTTGACTTTGGCGACGGCGTGAAGCAAGGATTCGTCGCCACCACAAGCAGCGAGCTGCCTGTCATTCCAAACGTGAATGCCATCAACTCTCGCATGGGCAAAGTTACTGTGTATGTGCCCGAAGGCGAAATGGTGGGTGCATTCGGCATCAGCGGCATAACGCTCAACAGCATCAACTTGAGCAACCTGCGTGCCGCTAAAACGCTGAAGATTGAAAATGCCGACCTCTACAGCATCGACCTCGGCTGGTGCCGTAGCCTCAGCTCGCTCACTCTGCATGGCAACCACTTCAGTTCGCTCAACATACGCGGCGTGAACGACGGTTATCAGAAAACTTTGCTCACCGACATCGACTTGAGCAACAACGAGATTGCTTCGGTGACACTCAACGATGGCTACACCATTCATCACCTCGACTTGAGCCACAACAAGCTCACCGAGCTGAACCTCAAGGACACCGATATGCTGCAATGGCTGAGCGTGAAGGACAACGACTTGACCACAATCAACCTCAGCTACTGCACTCTCATGACCGACCTCGACATTTCGGACAACAACATATCGTCGATTGTGCTGCCGAGCGAGAACTCGTTTAAGCGCGTTCACGTTGAAGGCAACGCACTCAGCTTTGCCACCCTGCCAACATTCGACGGCGCCGAAGAATACACCTTCTCGCCACAGGACGATGTAACCATTCCAACCATCGGTCCGGGCTGCGACCTCGCCGAACACAATTTCGAAAACGCCACAGTGTATGTGCTGAAATTTGAAGACGGCACCGAATGTGCCCTCGGAACCGACTACACCGTCGACGGCGGCAAGATTCGCTACCTCGAACCGTTAATCGGCAAAAAGGTGTTTGCAGAAATGACCAACCCCAACTTTGCCGGTCTGACCTTGAAAACTACTGTGATGGAAGCCGCAGCCATGCCTACGCATGTGTTCGGCACATTCACCACAACAAACAACGCCACCGGCACACTCATCATGGTGGCTAAGGAACCGAGCACGCTGGTTTGCATCGACTGGAAGGGCGACGGCGTGGAACTTGAGCAATACATCATTGGCACCTCGCCAACCCGTTTCGATGTCACCTCGCATGCAGGTTGCACAGCCCGCGTTTATTCTTACAACGAAAACAGCGGCATCACCGTGTTCAGTATCTCCAACGTGATGATGAGCAGCGCCGACTTCTCGCCGATGACCGAGCTCACCGCATTGACAGTGAAAGGCGCCGGTTTGAGCGCAATCACCATGCCTGAAGCCGCCATCGAAGAGCTAAACCTCGACAGCAACTCGTTATCGAGCATCGACCTCTCGAAGTATGCATCGTCGCTGAAATATCTGTTCCTCAACAGCAACCAATTCACCGAATTCGACGCATCGGCTTATCCTAACCTGATGCTGCTGGGCATGAACAACAACCAACTCACCAAAATCAAGCTCGACAACGAGTGGATGTGGCAATTGGCGTTGAGCACCAACCAACTCCCCGAAATCGACCTCACCGGCGTGCCTCGCATGGAACAGATTTCTCTTGACCACAACCAACTCGAGACACTCGACGTGACCGGACTCAACGATTTGCGCGTGTTGCTCATCGACAACAACAAATTCCGATTCAGCACCTTGCCAAAAGACAATGGCTACACGCTGTACTCTTACAGTAACCAAGCCGACCTGCCTGTTGAACTGGTCAACGGCGAAGTCGACCTCTCGTCGGAAGCTGTGATTGATGGCGTAGAAACTGTTTATCGCTGGTTTGTCAGCAAGCCTTACTTCGATGAATACGGCGAACTCACCGGCGAAGAACTTTACGTTGACGACGAATATAACACCGACAAGGGCGTGACCTACTTCCACACTATGATTGACAACATCGTGGGCGCCCTCACCAACGAAACATTCCCAAAACTTACGCTCTACACCAAAGCGTTCGACATCACCACAACAGGCATCGATGCCATTAGCACCGATGAAACTTGTGTGAACGTGGAGAATGGATGCATCGTTGCTACAAATTGCGGCAACAACACTATGCGCGTTTATGGCGCCAACGGTGCTCTCATCTGCACCGCTGCACCTGCCAACGGCGTGGCTGCCACCAGCCAACTGCTGCCGGGCATATATGTTGTGGCAATAGCCAACACGACAACTAAGGTGGTTGTGAAATAACAGGCAGGGTTTCACTGCTTTAAGGGCTGTGTCGTAATCTAAATCAGATTCGACACAGCCCTTTCTCTTTATCAAGCGTCAAGCTGCCGCAGGAAGATATGCTATGAGGTCTGACAAGTCCGACGAGTCTAACGGGTCAGACCACCACCTGATATGCTGGTTATTCCGCTTTTGGTTGCTCCTCGTCGCCCGACGGGGCATCGGGTTCGGCACCCACCGACGGTTTAACGCCATCAACATAGAGCAAATATTGCTTGTAATACGAAATGAGCAGCGCCGTGAGCGGCAGAGCCACAATGAGTCCGACAAATCCCAGCAACGAGCCCCATACCGACAGCGACAACAAGATGAGCACCGGATTGATGCTCATGTTTTTGCCCATGATTCGCGGCGTGAGCACAAGGTCCTGAATGGCTTGCACCACACAATAAACGCCGATGGTGTAGGCGCACATCACCCAGAAGTTGCTGCCACATGCCACGGCATCAACCAGGCACAAGAATATGGCAATCGGTATCGACACCAGTTGCAGATAAGGCACCATGTTCAGCAGTCCGATGAACAAGCCCAACACCACAGCCATTGGCAAGCCAATAATCGAAAACCCTATGGCAAACATCACGCCTACAATAGCAGCAATCAATGCCTGCGAACGGAAATAAAGGCTCATGCTTCGCTTTACATCGCCTATCACATTGAACACGCCATTGCTGTAGCGCATCGGCACCGCCGCATGCACACCGCGCACAATCTTGTTATAGTCGATGAGCAAGAAAAACAAGTAAAGCACCGACACCAGCCACGAGCATATATTGGCTATCACCCCTGCGGTAACACCCAAAAAGCTCCATGTGCGCTGAAACACGCCCGAAATCAACTTCATCCACTGCTCTTTGCTCAGCAGCCCGGCAATGCGCTCAACATCGATGTATTGCAGCAAAAAATCGTGAACCTCGCGTGGCAAATAATTCACGTCGAGGCGATGTGTGGCATAATTCGACAGCAGCGACACCATTCGGCTAAACTCGTCGAACACATAGGGCAGCACCACCCAGCAAAAAGCCACCAGAGCTGCCACCACCTCAACAAGCGTCACAATCGCCGGCAAAGCATCGCCCTTGCAACGCAGCAATCGGCGATTAAACTCCACAGCAGGGTGAAGCATATATGCCACCAAGCACGCCACGAAAAACGGCAACAGCACTCCGCTGAGATAGTTAATCAGATACACCACCGTTACCACTACAAAGGCGGCAAACAGAATGCGCACCACGCGGTCGAAATCGTATTTTCGTCTTGCTTCATTCATATTCCCTAAAAAAACAATTTTCGTTTGAATGTTAATTTATAGCTGATCACATCGTAATCAAAAAAGCACTATGCCTACATGGCAGCCGCCAAGCGCCAATCGGCGCCATAACACAACAAAAATACAATATTTTTCACACACAACAAATCAAAATTTTCATTCTCTCGCGCCAAATGATTATCTTAGCAAAAAATTTTCAAAAAAAACATCTCTATTAACCCATAAAAAACCACCACAACAACAATGAAACATCTTGCCACTACACTGAAAATGCTGCTTGCAACCGCACTGTTCACAATACTTTGCACAGCATCGTCGGGCTGTTCCGAAGAGAAATACGGCATCTACCTTTACACCTTCAACTTCGAGCGCACCGAGCAACCGGTCGACCAAGAATCGAAAGCCATACTCGACGCCTATCGCCAAGCCGTGGGATTCACCGGTTTCGAAGCCTCGCTCAGCGGCGAAGAAGACGCTTGCAATCAGAAAGTGCTCGACGGCTGCGCACAAGCACAAGCCCAGGTGGAGCAAATGCAGCTCAGCGGCGGATATGTGATGCGCGTTGTAAACAACGCCACCTACAAGACCATCTATAGCCACGGATTCGGGCTGCTTGAAGGTGAAGACGGCATAATCGACAAATAATAATCTTTATTATCACACACATTACCTAATCCTCAATATCCATTATTATGAACCTGCACCCCGACAAATGGGCGTTGCTGCCCGATGGCAGGCGCTATCAAGGCGATACCGACACATCAACCATGCTTCCGCACGGCTTGGGCATCATTGCCCTCGACGACAATCATTTCTATGCCGGCGAATTTGTCGGCGGCAAGCGGCACGGGCGAGGCTTTGTGATTGAGCGCACTGCTGAGGAACGCGAGGAAGAGGTGTGGGTGAACGGCACCTACGAAGAGGTGATGGCTACGGCACATTTCGACAATGCCGGCAGAGCGATAAGTTACGACAACGTGGGTCATTACGAGCGCCGCAAAGTGCTACACGTTAGTTGGGCAAAAACCCATGACGGGGTTTGGGAAAACGACCTGCCGGTGAGCGATGCCAACATCAAGGCGCTGCACCAAGCTCCATGGAAATGGGCTGTTGCCGAATGCAGTGTGAGCCAATATTGCGGCAGCGTGCCCGATGTGCCGTCGCTCTATGAGGCACCGATTGGCGAATTAAGCGCCGAAGGCAGCATCGAGCTAAACGGAAAAACATTCGTGACGCCATACAACGAACACAGCCTACTGTTGTGCAGCTCGCAAGGGCACGTGTTTGTGCTTGCTCCGGGCGACAACAAGCAATTCTTCAACCGATACAGCAACGGCAATCCAAGCGAATACTTCAGCTACACGCTCAAGCTCGAAGCACCCGACTATGCCCTGCTGATGAGTCAATGCCGGTTTGACGATTTGGTTCAGACAGCACTCACCGACGACAGCGAAGCCGCACAGATTTATCTTTCGCGAGTGTTCTACACACGCTGTTCAATTTTTATGCTCTCGCCCGACACCATCGAGCAAGTGAAGCAAGCCGCCGACAAGGGCAACGCCTATGCGCAGTTTGCCTACGGGCGTCACCTGATTGTCACCAACCCCAACGAACAATCGAAAGAACTCTCGCTCGAGTATTTCGAAAAGGCTAAACAGCAAGAATTGCCCGATGCCATAGCTGCCATCAGCGAAGCCTGGCGATACGGCGACTTTGGAATTGTCGACCATTCTAAAGCTAATCAAGCACTCTCCCAAGCACTGCATCTGCGAAGCGAATACGCGGCCTTCATACGACTGAAAACGATGGTGTTAGGCGACGAAGAGCAACTCGAGACGGCATTAGACGCGACAGACATGCTCATCGAAACAAACGCCCGGCGCAAAACACCTTTCTCGCAGTGGCTCTACTTTAAGGGCGTGGCATTCTACACCATGGGCAACATCGAAGAAGCAAAGAAATGCATCACTTATGCAAGCAACCAAGGCGACATCGACGCTTGGCTTGAACGGGCTGTCTATGCCGGCGGAATAGGCGACGATGGCTACATCATCGACAAAAAAATTTACTTCGAAACGCTGAGCGAAGGCGCCGAGCATCACAGCGCCGAATGCCGCACGTTGCTGGCATGGAACGCCGCATTGCAATTCGACGAACTGCCGCCGCAGGAGCAGACACCCGAACTCGCCCAAGAGATTATCGACGAACTGAAAGAATGTGTGCACTACGGCTCGAAAACCGCCTGCGAACTCCTTGCCGAAATCCACCTCAACGGGTGGCTCGGGCAAAAATACGATGTGGACCAAGCATGGCGCTGGTATGCCCAGGCCGCCATCTGGCACAGCGACACGGCATACGAGAAGATGCACGAAATGGCAAACCACCACCTGAAGGACGTGGAGCAGGATTTCAGCGATATGCTTGCCCTCAACGGCGCCCGGCTGGGCTCAAAAAAGATGCTTGCCGCCACAGTGGCAGCCTACACCCACGGCAGGCTCACCGAGTATGCCGGCGAAATAGAGCAATACTACGAACCCGTGTTCGACAACCCCAACTTCACCATCGACCCCGACTCAGCCAACAATTCTGACGACGACGCACCCGACGACGATGGCCGCTACGATGCCTGGGTGTGACTCTGCTAATATGCAAATGCCAAAAACTATTCCAAAATGCGCAGAAAATGTTTTTTCGAGCAAAAGGTTTGGTGATTAAGCCTTTGTTGCTTAAATTTGCATTAAATTAGGAAGAATATGGACAGCGACAGCATATATTATTATATATTTATCGGTGCAGTGATGCTCTTCTCGTTTCTCAACAGCATGAAAAAAGCTAAAGCCGAGAAAGAGAAGCGCGAACAAGCCATGCGCAATCAGCAACGCAACCAGTCCACAGCATCGCCGCAAAACAACACATCAACAGAGAGCAAGCAATTCGACGAATGGTTCAACCAAGCGGAGCCGGATGAGCCGGAACCTGAGCCGGAGCCGGAGCAGCCAATCACCAGCCTCGAGGACCTCATTAAAGCATTGAGCCAGCCCAAGCAGAAGCCGCAACCGCATGTGGCTGCAACACCACCCCAACTGCCGCCACAGCCTGCCCCACAACGCTCAATAGCCATTGAGCCACCCGAGAACGAAGGACAACGTGCCACCGCCATCACCGCAGCACCCGACGATGTGTATTCGCAGCCCGCCGACCGGCTGCCCTCATCGAGCCACGACTGGCGACGCGCCGTCATTGCCCACGAGATACTGAAACGGAAATTTTGAATATCACATTATTACAATAATCTAACTTTCATACATACCAACAAGACATGAAATTCCCCATTATCTCGGCTGAAGAAGCAGCCGAACTAATCAACAATGGTGACAACCTGGGATTCTCAGGCTTCACATATTCAGGTATTCCAAAAGTAGTGCCCGGCGCAATTGCAGCCAAGGCACGCCGCGAACACGAAGCAGGACGCGAGTTCAAGGTGAGCGTGTTCACCGGTGCATCGACAGGCGACGGCGTCGACGGCGAGCTCTCTCGCGCTCAAGCGCTTAACCGCCGCACCCCCTATCAGAACACCCCCGAACTGCGCAAGCACATCAACAACCACGAAGTGCACTATTTCGACCTTCACCTCTCGGAGTTGGCTCAGAAATTCCGCTACGGCACATTTGGCAAGATGCACTGCGCCATCATCGAAGCCACCAAGGTGAGCGACGACGGCAAATTGATTCTCGGCACCGGTCTTGGCAACGCACCCACATGGGTGAAATATGCCGACAAAATCATCATTGAACTTAACGAACAGCTCGACGAGCGTCTCGAAGGCATGCACGACGTGTATATGCCACTCGACCCGCCTTACCGCCGCGAAATTCCACTCTACACCCCATACGACCGCATCGGCACCACCTATCTGCAAATCGACCCGGCAAAGGTTGTGGGCGTGGTTAAGACCAACGTGAATGTGGGCACAATGTCGAAGTTCACACCAGCCAACGAGGTGACCAACCAAATCGGCGCCAACGTGTGCGACTTCCTCACCAACGAGTTGCGTCAAGGCCGCATTCCAAAGGAATTCCTTCCTATCCAGAGCGGCGTAGGCAACGTGGCTAACGCTGTGCTCGCAGGCCTCGAAGCCAGCAAGGAAATTCCGCCGTTCACCATGTACACCGAGGTTATGCAGGACACCGTGCTCGACCTGGTGAAGAGCGGCAAATGTAAGCTGGTGAGCACCTGCTCGATGTCGTTCTCAAACGATGCCATCCTCAACTTCTACAAGGACATCGACAACCTCAAGGAACATATCATCCTCCGTCCGGCTGAAATCTCCAACAACCCCGGCTTGATTCGCCGCCTTGGCGTGATTGCCATGAACACTGCCCTCGAAGCCGACATCTTCGGCGCCATCAACTCGACACACGTCACCGGCACCAAGATGATGAACGGCATCGGCGGATCGGGCGACTTCACTCGCAACGGCTATCTGAGCATCTTCAGCTGCCCGTCGGTGGCTAAGGACGGACTCATCAGCGCCATCGTGCCTATGGTGTCGCACGTCGACCACTCCGAACACTCGGTTGACGTGATTATCACCGAACAAGGCATCGCCGACGTACGCGGTCTCGACCCTGTGCAACGCGCCAAGGTGATTATCGACAACTGCGCTCACCCCGACTATCGCCCATTGCTGCACGAATATCTGCGCATCGGCGTGGAAGGACGCGGCGGTCAGACAGCAGCAACCCTCGAGGCTGCGCTGGCATTCCACACCACGTTCCTTGCCGAAGGCGACATGCGCAAGACCGATTTCTCGAAGTACGTGAAATAAATATTGTTGACTCATACATCAACATCAGCCTTTTGCGGCTCTGCTTTTCGCTCCAACAGCATGGCAGAGCCGCATTTATATTGACCGAAACACAATTTTTCAAACAAATGATTAGAAATATTAGCAAAAAAAGTTAACTTTGCTATAATGATATCATTTAACGAATTATTATTGCAAAACTCACCTCGACTATGAAAAGATTCATCACGCTCACTTTTGCCATGCTGATGATTGCAAGCTCAGCAAATATCGTCACAGCCCAACAACGCCGTGCCGCAAGCACTGCACAGCAGTCGCGCCGCAACCATCAGAAAGTGGTTCCCGCCAAACGCGTCACCGAGAGCGATGCTGAACTTGGCAAGAAATATTTCGACAGCGAAAACTACGCTAAAGCCATAGGCCATGTGAAAAAAGCCGCAGCCTCGGGCGACCTCGACAGCCAAGTGCGCCTTGCCGACATGACATTCTTTGGCAACGAAGTGGAGATGGACCGCGAAAAAGCCCACGACATGATTGACCAAGCCATCGAAAAAGGCAGCGCCTATGCCATGGAGCGCAAAGGATTCTACCTGATTTGCGAAGGCATGAAGCAAGAAGGCTTCGAATGGTTTAAGAAAGCCGCTGAAGCCGGCAACTGCGACGCCTCGGTGTACGTGATGAACTGCTATCGCACCGGCGACTTCGAAATCACTCAACCCAATGCCGAGGAAGCAGCCAAATATTGCCGTATGGCAGCCGAACAAGGCAGCATGGAAGGTCAGGCTTTCTTCGGGCTTTACCAGATTAACGGCGAAGCCGGTGTGGAGAAGAATCCACAAGAAGGCATTGCCCTAATCGAAAAAGCCTACAAGCAATCGCAGCGCAACTCGTTTGAGAAAAACTGCCCCGAAGCAGCCAAAGCCCTTGCCGAGCACTATGCAGAAAACGGCAAAGCAGCCGAAGCACAGGCAATCAGCGCCGCGCTGAAAAAATATCACCCCGACAAATATTAATTAATCAAAAAATCAACAATATCAACTATGAAGTATTTTATTGCCGTAAACGGACAGCAACAAGGTCCGTTTGAAGTGAGCGAACTGCAAGCCCAAGGCATCACCCCAACCACCCTGGTGTGGACCGAAGGAATGTCCGAATGGAAACCCGCCAACACCGTTGCCGAACTGGCTCCGCTCTTTGCCGGCACAGTGCGGCCGGTGATGGGACAGCCACTGCAGCAACAAGCCAACCCCTGGGCGCAACCACAAGCAGGTGTGCCTATGCAACCCAAGACATGGCTTGTTGAATCAATTCTCGTGACAATATTCTGCTGCCTACCTTTGGGCATCGTGGGCATCATAAAAGCTGCAAACGTGAGCTCGCTCTACAACGCTGGTCGTTATCAAGAAGCCGTGCAATCGTCGAAAGAAGCCGGCAAGTGGACCAAGTGGGGCCTCTGGATTGGCTTGATTGTCAGCATCCTCTACGGCATATTCGTGGGCATTATGGTTGCGACTCAAACGGGAACTTTCTAACAAACAGTCGGCATCCACAAAAAGCATTTTAAGAACCTGTTTCAAAACAGACTCTTAGCCAAATTAGCGCATCGATTCATCAAAGTTTCGATGCGCTATATATTCAGTTATATCCGACACCCAAACCACCCGACTTTGCCCCAAAAATCGCACTTTTAGCACCAAAACACTCCATTTTAATTTATTTAAACCATTTCGTGTTAAAAAAATGCCGAATATTCACGTTTATTTCGCAGAAATGATGTAACTTTGAACGTAAATAAGAACAAACTAACATTAACTGTATTTTATACAACTTTCATTCATCAATTATGAACAAAAAATTAATTCTTTTAATGTCTGTAGGCGTATTAATGCTTACAAGCTGTAGCAAGAAGATGCAGCCATTTGCAGCTGACTATTTCACAGTGAACCCTAATCCACTTGAAACATCAGGCGAATTGGTTCCTGCAACTGTAACTGCAAACATCCCTGCCAAATTCTTTGTTAAGAATGCCGAAGTAACCGTAACTCCTTACTTGGTATATGGCGACAAAGAAACTCCAGGCACTCCTCTCACTCTGCAAGGTGAAAAAGTACGTGGCAACAACGCCGTAGTATCTTACAACTATGGTGGTACAGCAACTCTGCCAGTTGCCTACAAATACACTCCAGAGATGATTACCAGCGACCTCGAACTTGCATTCGACGTTACACAAGGCAGCAAGACTTACACATTGCCTCGCGTGAAGGTGGCTAACGGCATCATCGCCACTTCTACCCTCGCCGATGCTGCTACCGTTGCTCCTGCTGTTGGTCACGACAAATTCCAACGCATCATCAAGGACAAGGTGACTGCCGACATCAAGTTCCTCATCAACCAAACAAACATTCGCAAGAGCGAACTTGGCAGCGACGAGCTCACTGCTCTTCACCAAACCCTCAAGGATGCTCAAACAAACGAAAAGCTTGAAGTTGAAGAACTCAACATTTCGTCGTACGCATCTCCAGAAGGTGGTGTTAAGCTCAACACCCGCATTGCCGAAGGTCGTGAAAAGAACACTCAAGCTTACCTCAACAAGGAGCTCAAGAAGAACGAAATCACCGAAGTTGGTTCGCTCACTGCCGACTTCACCGCTCAAGACTGGGAAGGTTTCCAACAACTCGTTAGCGAAAGCAACATCCAAGATAAGGAACTCATCCTCAGCGTTCTTTCGATGTACAAAGACCCAGAACAACGCGAACGCGAAATCCGCAACCTCTCGTCGGTGTTCGAACAACTCGCTAAGGACGTGCTTCCTCAACTCCGTCGTTCTCGCCTCACTGCTTCAGTGAACATCATCGGCAAGAGCGATGCTGAACTCGAAGAAGCTTTCAACAACAATCCTAAGAGCCTCACCGTTGAAGAATTGCTCTACACTGCAACTCTCACCGACGACGTAAACAAGCAAGCAAAGGTTTACAAGGCTGCAACTGAAGTTTATCCTGAAGACTATCGCGGTTGGAACAACCTCGGTGTTTGCCAATACAAGATGGGCGACTACAACGCTGCTGCCAAGAACTTTGCAAAGGCTGCCAAGATTAACCCAGCAAGCAACGAAGCTGCTATGAACCAAGGTCTTAGCGCCCTCATCAACGAAAACTACGGCGAAGCTAAGCAATTGCTTGGTGCTGCCGCTGGTGCTGAAGGCTTGAACGAAGCTCTTGGTACTTACTACATCAAGACCGGCGACTACAACGCTGCTGCCGGTGCATTTGGCAACTCGGTTGGCAACAACGCTGCCCTCGCTAAGATTCTCACCAAGGACTACAGCGGTGCTAAGCAAACTCTTGCTGCAATCGCTAACCCTGATGCAACCACCTACTATCTGATGGCTGTTGTTGGCGCTCGCACCAACAACGAACAAATGGTTACCAGCAACCTCCGTCAAGCTGTTAAGCTCGACTCTTCGTTGGCTAACCGCGCTAAGAACGACCTTGAGTTTGCTAAGTTCAACCTCTCAAGCGTTCTCTAATTTACTATGTAACTCCAAATAAGTGTTTCATAATAAGTAAGAATTTTGTACTGAAGGCTTCTCTCGGCGACGAGAGGAGCCTTTATTTTTTTTGTTTCGGCACCCATCGGCA
This sequence comes from Bacteroidales bacterium, assembly GCA_004557385.1. Lineage (GTDB taxonomy): Bacteria > Bacteroidota > Bacteroidia > Bacteroidales > Muribaculaceae > SFTJ01. Next base: position 11,860 of record SFEA01000022.1, on the reverse strand, counting down.
TTAAACTAAATTTGCCTAAATTTGTCATACATTTGCGAGATTGGCACAAATTGATGCTGCAACTCAAACCGCCACGAGCTAACTTTGTGCCAGCCGCTCAACCATGCGAGCAATTTTGCACGCACAACAAGTTTAACAACACACCGAAAGCAATTATGAAACATACACTGCTAACATTAGTCACGCTGGTGCTGAGCGCCACACTATGGTCGTGCAACAACAAGCCCGACGAGCAGCATAGCGTGTTCACCTCGGTTCAGAACCTCAACGAGCTGCAACTGGCAAGCGCCACCGTGAGCAAAATCTACACCGTGCGCGACCCCTATTACGACGACCGCGAAAACACACCCGCCAAACTCGACCTCATCGACCGCCTCGAGCGCACCCTGCACATCATGGAGCATAACGTGAAGATAGGCGACCGCATTGGCATCTACGGCATCAGCTGCAACTATGTGGCAGTAATCAACCTCAACGACATGAGCGAGGACGACATCACCATCACCGATGCCAAAGGCATTAAGCGCGTGTCGATATCTCTGCCGCCGGTGAGAGTGCGAGCCTTGGGCAACGAATTTGTCACAAAGGTTTATCACGAGCGAAACTCAGGACTGCGCTCGCCCATCACCGAAGACGAACGCGCCCAAATGCGCCGCCAAGCATCCGAAAAACTCAACAGCGACATTCAAAAGAGCCGTAATGCCGACCTCGATGCCCTCAAAACAGCCGGCGAGAAAAAGGCAAAGGAATTTTTCACCACCATGCTGCAAAACATGGGCTATTCACCCGTAATAACTTTCAAGAAATAAAAAAAATGAAGCAAAGCATCATATACACCACTCTATTGGCAAACGCCAAAGTGCTGAAAACAATTCTGAAATACGCAATCATGCTCATTGCCGCCGTGATGCTGGTGTGTCTGGGCATGTGGTGCTATCACTACTATTTTGTCGACCGCGTGCATAACGATTTCACCGCCAAGGTGGAAAACGTGAAAACAATGGTGCGCCACAACGCCTTGGAAATAGTTGACGAAACCATCTACACCGACACCATCGGCGGCGTGTGCGAGGTGTACAGCATCAAGGCACGCATCACCGTGCAATACGACCTCGAGCGAATGCGCTACCAGTTCAGCGGCGACACCCTCGTGGTGGAGCTGCCGCACGAAATTGTTGATGCGCACGAACTCGACCGCCGTTTGCTCGACGAATACTATGCCGACGGCAAACTGCACTTCAGCAAACCAGCCATCACCGGCACCCAAAGCAACGAGCTTGAACACCGCATGAAGCTGTTTGTGAAAACCACGATGTTGAACCAGGAGCACATCAAACGCGCCCGCCAAAACGAACTCTCCAACATGGTGCGCCTGCTCAAAGCCATTCACCCGAATGTGAAAGTGGTAATCAACATCAACCACCCCGAGCACGCACTCACACCCGACAACCTTCCCATCCCATCCGACCTCTGACAAAAAATCACACCTCCCTGCATCTGCAAACGCAAGGAGGTGTTATTGTAAAGTGCATTTTGGCTTAACGCACGCGTCAGTCAACAATGAGCATTGCGTCGCCGTAGGCGCCAAACATATATTTTTCTTTAATGGCAACGTCGTAGGCGTTCATCACATTTTCATAGCCGCCAAATGCAGCCACCATCATCAGCATAACCGATTCGGTCATTGCAGGACCGTCGTCCTCACTGTTTTTGTTTGCATTCGGACCAAGCTTCGACATGTGGAAGTTGCTCACCATCGAGTCGCACACTGTGAAGTCGTATGGCGGGAAAATGAACTTGTTGGTCCAGCCGGAGAAAGGCTTGATGTGGCCGTTCATACCCACAGTGCTTTCAATGCCACGCATGGTTGAAGTGCCGATGGCGCAAATGTGACGGCCCTCGTCCTTGGCACGATTAACTTGCTCTACCAAAGTGTCGTTCACTTCCATTTCCTCGCTGTCGAGGCGGTGCTTGGTGAGGTCCTCAACGTCGATTTCACGGAAATTGCCCAATCCTAAGTGCAGGGTGAGGAATCCTTCCTCGATGCCCTTAATTTCCATACGACGCAGCAATTCGCGGCTGAAGTGAAGGCTTGCAGCAGGAGCAGCTACAGCACCTTCAACGCGCGCCTTCAGGAATTGATAGCGGTCGGCATCTTCTTCCTCGGGCTCGTCGCGCACAATGTAGTTAGGCAGCGGCGTTTGCCCCAAAGCGTAAAGGTTGCGCTTGAATTCGTCGTGGTCGCCGTCGTAGAGGAAACGCAGCGTGCGGCCGCGCGAGGTGGTGTTGTCAATCACTTCTGCAACAATGGTGTCGTCGAAATCAAAATACAACTTGTTGCCGATGCGAATCTTTCGCGCCGGGTCTACAAGCACATCCCACATTTTGTGTTCTTCGTTGAGTTCGCGCAAAAGGAATACCTTAATCTTTGCACCGGTTTTTTCCTTATTGCCAATCAATCGAGCCGGGAACACGCGCGTGTCGTTAAACACAAAGAGGTCGCCCTCATTGAAATACTCCAAAATATCCTTGAATATTTTGTGTTCAATTTCGCCCGTTTTGCGGTGCAGCACCATCAGTCGGCATTCGTCGCGAACCGCACTTGGGTGTTGCGCAATCAGTTCCTCAGGCAAATCAAAATTAAATTCCGATAATTTCATAGTATATCTTTTATGTTTTCTTGTTTCTATTATTTCATTTTTCTTTCACGTTATACGTTGTGCCATAGCCAACTATTCTTGCTCGGGCATCACCAATTCGGCTTCGTCGAGCACGCTGAGCATGTCGGGCACCGAAAGGCAATCTTCAACCCTCACGCTGCCCACACGGGTGCGACGCAAAGCAGTGAGGTGAGCGCCGCTGCCCAATGCCATCCCAATGTCGCGAGCCAGTGCGCGAATGTAAGTGCCTTTGCTGCACACCACACGCACAGTGATTTTCTGCGGCTCAAAGGCAAGCAACTCAATTTCGTCAATCACCAGCTCCTTGGCTTTCAGTTCCACAGTCTTGCCCTTGCGCGCCATCTTATATGCACGGTGGCCATCAACTTTGCAAGCCGAGAATGCCGGCGGCACCTGCTGTATGCTGCCCACAAACTGCTCCTTAAGCACTTGCTCAACCATTTCACGAGTGATGTGTTCGGTGGGATATGTAGCGTCGATTTCAGTTTCGAGGTCGAACGACGGCGTGGTTGCGCCAAGCGCCATCTCTGCCACATACTCCTTTACATGAGCCTGCAACTCGTCGATTTGCTTGGTCATCTTGCCGGTGCACACAATCAGTACGCCCGTAGCCAAGGGGTCGAGAGTGCCGGCATGACCAACTTTCAGCTTTTTGATGCCCAAACGATGGTGCAACTTGCCACGAATGCGTTTCACCACATCAAACGATGTCCAACTCAATGGTTTGTCGAGGTAAAACACCTCGCCTTGTATAGGATTCAGCATATAATCTGCCTAAAAAATATTCGGTTTAAACTCCCAAAAACGAGAACAACAACACCGTGATGCCCACTATGGCACAATAAATGGCAAAATAGATGAGTTTGCCGCGGCGCACCACATTAATCATCCATTTGCAAGCCAATGCGCCGGAAATAAATGCAGCCACAAAACCCACAGCTAACGCCATCAGCGACACATCGCCCTGACCGGCGGCGGCTCCTTCCACTATCTTCTTGCCGTCGAGCAGCAACTCGCCCAAAATTGGCGGAATAACCATCAGGAACGAGAACTGTGCCAACTTTTCCTTTTTGTTGCCAATGAGCAAACCGGTGGCAATGGTGCTGCCCGAGCGCGACAAGCCCGGCAAAACAGCCACAGCCTGAGCCAAGCCAATCACAAAGGCGTCGCGCAAAGTGATTTCGCGGCTTACACGCGGCTTATAGAAATAGGCAAACGACAGCAAGGCGGCTGTTACGAGCAGCATTATGCCCACCACCAACATGCCTTCGCCAAAGATTTCCTCAACGGTGTCCTTGAAGAACAGCCCTACAATTCCCACCGGAATCATTGATATGAGAATGTTGAAGAAATAGCGCATCTCGTCGTTCATCTTAAACTTGAGGATGCCTTTCAGCAGCCAATCGATTTCTTTCCACAGCACCAGCAACGTGCTGCAAACGGTGGCAACGTGCACCACTATGGTGAAGGTGAGATTGCTCTCGCCATCGATGCCAAACAAATTTGATACTATTGCCAAGTGACCACTACTGCTCACGGGCAGGAATTCTGTCAATCCCTGCAAGATGCCCAAAATCAAAGCTTGTAACCAACTCATGTCTTGTTTTTCTGTGTTTATTTTGAACTAATGTTATTAAATATCCGATGCTCGATGCGGTTTTCGCAACCGTTAATCGCAGCACACATCCACAGCATCAGCGCAGCTCCGCCAAGCTCTTATCTCTGCCTCGACGGTCCGCCCATGCCAATAAGCTAAGTTTATTTTTTCTTGAAGATTATTGCAAATGCCATACCCACGAAACCCAGAAACGCTATGGTTGGACCAACCACGATGCGGCGTGAGCTGAAGATATCGGCGTTGAAGTGGTCGAGCTGATTGCTTCCGCCAAGCATCAGCAAAAAGCCAATCACAATCATTGCGCCGCAAATTGCCATCAGCACAAAGTTGATGCGAGTGAGCGGAAAATTGCTATATTTAATCTTGTCTTCTTTCCTACGGTTTTCTTTTAATGAATGAGCCATAATAAAATTATATGATGTATTAAAGTGTTAAAAATGCGAATCTATTTGGTGAACAATTCGTCGTAGTTAAGTCCGATGAAACGGTTGGCGGCAATGGCAGCGGCAATAGAGCAAATCACAATGCCCGTGAGCAACAATGCCCCAAAAATCACAGCCACGTCGAAAATGGTGATTAGCTCAGCCCAACCGGCTTCGAACTCCATCAGATAGTAGAGCGCAGCGCCAAGCAACGTCGAGGCAATCACGGCAGCAATCACACCGCCCACCATGTTGCTGAGCACAATCGGCCTGCGAATGAAACTCGGTTTGGCGCCCACCAACTTCATGGTGTGAATGAGGAAGCGGCGCGAATACACCGTCAGGCGCACCGTGTTGCTTATTAGCGCTATGGAAATGAGCAGCAACAACGCTGCCACCACCAGCAGCACCACAGCCACGCGGCTGATGCCGGTGTTTATTTTGTCAACCACATCTTTGTGCATGTCGATGTGTTCCACTCCGGGCATTTTCTTCAGCTGATATTCTATCATGCTCAGGCTGTCGGCACAAGCCCACGCGTCGCGCACTCGCACCTCAAACTCGGCGCAAAGCGGATTCACTCCGATGAGCTCCATCAAATCTTCGCCAGTCTCGCGTTCCCATTGCTTGAGTGCCTCGTCGCGCGACACATACTTCACGCTTTTAACATACGGCGCCGCGGTGAACAGCTGCTTTAGGGCCACCACCTGATTCTCGCCGGCTTGCTCGCCTACCACAACATCAAAGCCGATGTTTTCCTTGAGCTGCGTGGTGAGCGAATGGGCTGCAACGCCAAGCACCGACACCATGCCAAGCAAAAACAGCACCATTGCCACACTCATCACCGAGGTGGCATTGCTGTGAATTGTCGAAAATGTTGATTTATGCTTGTTTTTTGCCATTATCTCACTGCTCGTAAGTATAAAAAAACGGTCTGCCTGCGCGCCTCTATTAGCCATCAGCAAGGTTCTCACCACTCGTGATTTAGCACCGATGCCATGCGCCCGGACATTCCGACTGCAAAATTACAACCTCAGAAAGCCCTTGTCAATACTTTTTTGATAATTTCACATTTAAAATGCCCATTATGAGGGGCACCTCGCATCTGCGCCAAGCGCGAGCGCCGCCACTAAAACTTGCGGCGACCTTTCAGATAATACTCCACCACAATGTTACGCTGTGCCTCGGGCATGGTCTTTAGCAAATTCACCTCGGGCTGTATGCCGTCGTAGCGGTGGCACGAGCGGCGATAATGGTTGTGGGCGCGAATCACGGCACGCGCATTAGCCCATTGGAAAGTGACGATGAACATCACTATCGACAGCGTGTCGTAGAGCCTTCGCACCAGCAGCATGCGTTTGCCGTCGGCTTTTGGCAGATTCTTATATAGCAAAAACAGGTTGTTGCGGAAGTTAAGATAGGTTTTGCGGGGCGAACTCGATGGCAGACTTGCTCCGCCATAGTGATAAACGTAGCTTTGGGTTACGCACTTCACTTTATAGCCCAGCAAATGTATTCGCCAACAAAGGTCGATTTCCTCCATGTGGGCAAAAAAGAAACTGTCGAGGCCGCCGGCTTGGCGATATACTTCGGTGCGCACCATCAGCGCTGCGCCCGTAGCCCAAAACACATCGTAAGGTTCTTCGCGGTCGTATTGACCGTAATCGGCTTCTACGCTGGCAAACAATCGGCCTCGGCAAAATGGATAGCCATGGCAATCAAGGTAGCCGCCCACAGCACCCGAATATTCAAACAGCGGTTGCTCGCCGTCGTAGTCCTTAAGCAACTTGGGCTGGCAGGCGCCCACTTCGGGATGCTTCTCCATATATTCATACAGCGGCTCCACCCAGCCAGCGGGCGTGCGCACGTCGCTGTTGAGCAGCACAGTGTAGCGGTACGGCAACTGAGCCAGCGCTCGGTTGTAGCCCTCGGCAAAACCGAAATTCTCCTCAAGATGAATCACCTTCACTTCAGGAAACTGCACCGCCAACAAGGCGAGGCTTTGGTCGGTGCTGCCGTTATCGGCAACAATCACGTCGGCAACCTGCCGATTGGTGTTAGCCACCACCGATGGCAGATAGCGGCGCAGCAGCGGGGCGCCATTCCAATTAAGTATCACTACAGCCACTTTGTTGAGTTCTTCCATGCAGAGATTGTTTTTTGTGTAAATATATTTAGTATACAATTATTCAACGCTATTCGTTCATTCTTGAAGGGCAAGTTTGCCTGAAAATGTGCAATCGTCGTCGATAATTTCACCCAGACGGGTTGGCACCACCTTGCCAATGCACGAAGCGTCGAAAGGAGCCTCCACGCGCAGATAGTTGTCGGTGAAGCCATGCATAGGCTCACCGTCGCGCGGCTGCTCAAACAGCACCGGTCGCACCGTTCCTGCAAAGCCTTGGGCAAACGCCTTCAGCTTGCGGCTGCTGGCAGCAATGAGGCGGTTGGTGCGCAGGCGACGCTGATGCAAGTCAACCACCGGTTCGATTGTGAGCGCCAGCGTGTTGGGGCGCTCGCTGTAAGGAAACACATGCAGGCGGGTAACGTCGAGCCCTTCGATGAAGCGCAGCGACTGCTCAAACAGCTCGGGCGTCTCGCCACGGGCACCGGCAATCACATCCACACCGATGAATGCGTGCGGCATAGCACGCTTTATGGCTTCAACCTTGCGGGCAAACAAATCGGTGTCGTAGTGGCGACGCATCAGCTTCAGCACCTCATCGCTGCCGGCTTGCAACGGAATGTGGAAATGCGGCATGAATCGGCGCGAGCCAGCCACAAATTCCACCAGCTCGTCGCTAAGCAAATCGGGTTCGAGCGACGATATGCGATAGCGCTCAATGCCGTCAACCTGGTCGAGGGCACGCGCCAAGTCGATGAACTTTTCGCCACGCGGCTTGCCGAAATCGCCAATGTTAACGCCTGTAATCACAATTTCCTTTCCGCCCTCGGCAGCCACCTGCTGCGCCTGAGCAACAAGGCTGTCGATGGTGCCGCTGCGGCTTCTGCCACGGGCACGCGGAATGGTGCAATACGAGCAATAATAATCGCATCCATCCTGCACCTTTAGCCAATAGCGTGTGCGGTCGCCACGCGAGCACGACGGGCAGAATGTGGTCATGTCCTTGAGCGGAGTCACAGCGATTTGCTGCCGGCGGTCAACCAACCAACTCTGCACAGCCTCCACCACATCGCGCTTGCGGTCGCTGCCAAGCACCACGCCCACGCCCGGCAACTTTGCCACCTCATCGCCGGCTCGCTGAGCATAACAGCCGGTGGCAACAATCAGCGCATCGGCATAGCGTCGACGCAGTCGGCGAAGCAAGGCACGGCATTTTCGGTCGGCTTCCTCAGTGACACTGCACGTGTTCACCACCACAATGTCGGGCGTTTCGCCACCGTGTGCCCGGCGCACTCCCTGCTCGGCAAGCAGCTGCGCCATTGTTCCCGTTTCCGAAAAATTCAGTTTACAGCCCAGCGTGTGATATTCAGCCGTGAGCGTAGCAAATGTGCTATTATCAATCATTATCTGCGAGAAGTCGTTTTTTTCGTTGTTAATATAAAAAATAACGGGCTTATACCTGCTACAACGCAAGTTGCATGCCACATTATTTCAGCCTATAAGCCGCAAACTGCGCCAGTTTGGGCAAAGGCATTTGCAAAAGTAGTTAATTTTTTTCAATCTATGCCAAAACAAAAGGGTTTGAGTTACGCCTGTGCATTTACTAACCACAGTCATAATTCATTACAACACGACACAACAGGGCAAATACACCAAATTATTTTGTGTGCGGCTTTAATCCCAGACATGGGCGAGCAGTAGCCGATTTTCCATTTCACGACAATAATCAAAAATAAAAAAACGCCTATCTTTCCTAAACTTAATTATGGCAAATTTGCTATTTTACGGTGAATACCCGATTTGCCGGGTCTGCAACCGCTCCACGGTTGTTTTTGGTTGGGAGCATTTGCCAGTCCTCACGTAGCCGACTGCACTACGTTTGTCGTCAACGCGAGGTTATATATGTTGCAACCGCTCACGCGGTTGTGCACGTCCTACAACCTAAAAATGTAAACAATTGATTATCAACGATATTAACCGCGGAGCGGTTACATCCTCTCTAACCCCGCATTGGCGCCGTAGGCGACTATGTGGGGATAGCCGATGCAACTCTATAACATCAACCGTGGAGCGGTTGCAGATTCAGCAAACAAAGGTAATTCGCGTCCTGTACGACGGAAGGTGAAAACACAAAAACAATTCCGCCGAAACCACCGCCCCACACAAGGCAGCAATTCCGGGGTTCATGACAAATAGCTTAATAGTGGCAATACAAGCCATTGGCGGCAATCACCTCGCCACGACTGTTGCTCACCGTCAGGCGCAGCACACCGCCGTTGTGGTCGAAATAGCGCACGCAAATGGGGTGCAAGCCTTTGCTCAGAGCCATCTCGCCGGTGAGCTGAATGGCAGAGTGTTCTTTGTCGTTGTCCACCACCATTCGGCTGTCGATTACGAGTGTACTGCCATCGTCGCTGAGCAGTGCAAAGGTATAGACATCGTCGGCTGGCACGTTGATGTAACCCGAAATCACCAACCCGATGTTGCCGCTGGCGCCCTGCGGAATCATCACATCGTCAACCGTGAAGCGTTGCTTGAACGGTGCTTGCTGAATCTCGCCGCACACACCGCCGCCGTAGTCATACCAGTCGGCAACAAGTCCGGGCTTTTCGGTGCCATTTGGTTGCAGCGAGCGCCCATAAGCCTGTTTCTCGAAGCGAACACTACGCACATCACCCGGGTGTCCGCCGACGTGGAAGTTGCGCAACGTGAACAGCGTGTTTTCGCTCACGGTTATCGGCTTGGTGTAGAGCGGCGATTGCAGCGTGGGCACCGAGCCGTCGGTGGTGTAGCGTGTCATGGCAGTCTTGTCTAAACCGGTGAGCGTAAGTTCGGCTTTGTCGGTGAATGCCCTCACCACCTTGAAGTTATCGTAGTTGGGTATTCGATAGTTTACGCCAAGGTGCTCGAGATGCGCCATCTGCCCAGCCACACGAGCGGCAAAGGCATCGAAGTTGCCGTCGGGCTTGCGCCAAGCAATCTCGGCAATGGCAAATGCGCGCGGAAATGCTTGATAGAACAGGCGGTTGAGCGTAGGAATACGTTCCGACCACAATGCTCCTTGAACGCCAATCACAAGGCTGGCGTCGGCGCCCGTTTCTGCCAAGAAATCGTAGCTGAATATGTTTCGCAGGTCGGCATCGTCCTCGTCGTTGTCAAGGTAGAACCGATGGTTAGGCATCACAATCACCTTGTTGCCGTGGGCTGTGGCTTCGGCTGGAGCTTTCTTTGCCCAACTGCGCCACCACGCTATGGTTGAGGTTGCCGACAAACCGCCTTCGATGCATTCGTCCCAACCAATCATCTTCTTGCCATGGGCGTTGAGAAACTTCTCCATCTCGCTGATGAACCACGACTGCAATTCGTGCTCGTTCTTCAGGCCTTTTTCCTTGATACGGGCTTGGCAATCGGGGCATTTCTCCCAGTTTTCTTTTGCCACCTCGTCGCCGCCGATGTGAACATATTCGTAGGGGAACAGCGGAATCACTTCTTCATACACATTCTTGCAAAACTCAAGAGCCGAATCCTTGCCCGGGCATACGGGCGACGAGAACAACGCGCCCCACCCCGTTTCGTCGAAGCACGCCACGCCTTTATAATTGCTCACGGCAGCAAGCATGTGCCCCGGCATATCAATTTCCGGCACCACGTCGATGCCTCGGCTGGCAGCGTACGCCACTACCTCTTTCACTTGCTCCTGGGTGTAGAAGCCGCCATACTGCTTTTCGCCTTCCACTTCACTATAGCGGTCGGCAGGCAGCAGCAGGTCGTCGTTATGCCAAGCCTTGGCACGAGCAAAGCAAATTTGGTCCTGATTGTTGTGAGTGCGCCACGCACCTTTTTGGGTGAGCAGCGGATATCGCTTGATTTCGATGCGCCAACCTTGGTCGTCGGTCAAGTGCCAATGCATCTTGTTGAACTTATATGCTGCAAGCACGTCGATGAACGTTTTCAGTTCGTCGACAGTAAAGAAATGGCGCGACACGTCGATGTGCATTCCTCGCCAGTCGTATAGCGGACGGTCGGAAATACGCACATTTTCCACTTCTCCGCTTCCCGGTTCAAACATCTGCAGCAGCGTGGCAATGCCATTAATCACGCCGCCATAATCGGCACCAACAACCGATGCTTTTCCCGACGATACGCTAAGCGCATACTCGCCCTTTGCCATTTTCTTGCCTGCAACGCTGAGCGTGATGCTGCCTTTGCCGCTCTTTACGGCAAACTCGATGCCGCACACTTGCTGCAACGCCTTGGCAGCATACTCGGCAGCAGGCTTCAGCGCCGGCGCGCCATAGCCCACGGTGCTGCCCGCGGCAAATGTGGTGGCACCCTTCAGCACCTTCACACTTTGCGGCTGTGGCACGAAACAATCAACACGGGCACTCACTGCCAACGGCACCAGCGCCATAATCATCATTAATTTCTTTGCAAAATTCTTCATTATCTCAAAAAGGTTATGGTTTGCTTTAACATAGTCCTGCCTAAGGGGAATTAAAGGACAATTCAGTTCGACAAAGATGCTAAATATTTTCGGAAACACCAACGCCCCAGCCACCAAATTTCGCTCACCATTTCGCCAAAAAACGCCATTGAAAATTTGGAAATTGATAACAAAAAATGCCTATCTTCGCAGACTGGCGTTAAAAAGATAACAGAAAATAACCTAAAAATTCCTAAACATCATGGCAAACCACTCGCTCTGGCCGCACAGGCGGTTAATATAGCTGACAATCAAATGATTATATATATTGCGATGAAAGCGCCGAAGGTGCTTCACTATGCTTAACCGCTGGTGTAGCGCAGCGAAACCTGCGGAGGATCGAATCCCACACAATATATCGGCGTCGAAGACGTCGAACATTGTTGTGCCACTTCGAGGCACATAATTTATGGTAGCACTCTTTCCGCAGGTTGCACCACTTTGTGGCTTGCCAGCGGTTAAGCATAGTTTGCCATCTCCGATGGCGCTACTTTGCCACGGCATCCCAGCATCTGCGAGAGATTTCTCTGT
>SFEA01000063.1 GCA_004557385.1 Bacteroidales bacterium | reverse complement strand
CCGTATGCCGAACGGCACGTACGGTGGTGTGGGAGGTCGGTAAATGTGAAAGTAGGAGGTAAATGCCTTTTATGAATAACATTTACCTCCTACCCAATTACCCTACCCCCGCTTCCGCCTCAGACCCGTCGGACGATTCAGATTCGGCAGTTTATTTATATGAGATTTGACTACGTTTAATTCTTATTCGGTTACGTTTACAATTTGGTAAACCGATTTAGGGCCGTTGGCTGAAAATACGTCGTAAACTAGCACATATTTGCCAGCTGTTGATGGGTAGTGTGTAGGGTTGTTCGGTTCGAAGCCACAAGTTAAGCCGAATGGCGAGTAGAATATGCCTTTGCTTTGTCTTTCACTTGATTTGCTATAACGTCGAGTTGTGACAAATATTGCGCCATCTAAAGCGCCGCTTGTGTAAGCTATTGCCTGCCAGGGTCGCATATATTCTACAGTTTCTATTTCTGATGCAGGCATTTCGAATGCGGTATTAAACATGTCTACATCGTATTTTGTTCCGTCGACAATGAGAGGTAGCGTGCCTTTTGATTTATCGCCGCCGTTCATCGACGATGCACCGCGCCTGCTTGAAAGTGTCCAACCTAATTGATGTAAACCGCCGTTTTCGTTTTCATCGGCTGGCACTGAAGTGCGTGTAACTATGATAGCAGGGATGTCCTTAAGAATGTCGATAAGCGAAATATATTTTCGATTATTTATTGTTTCTTGGTCGAAGTAGGTGTTTGAGTAGAACTTTTCGGTTGATTTTTTGTCATTATTGCGCATCCGGGCTTTTACAATCACCTCGGGGAGCTGCATTTTGTCCCAATTGGCTGCGCCAACGTCAACACTCACGCCCAGAATTTTGTCAATGTTCTCCAATGGTTTATAAGTGATTTTTGGACTTGGGAAGGTGTCGCCAGGCAGCGACAAGTCCAACTTTTCAGGCTTGCCCTTTGAGTTGATGGTTTGTAGAAAAAATTCTGTTCCGTCGGTGAAATCATCAACAGCGATATTGAATTGCCCATGTTCGTTTACGCCACCTTCATAAACGGCATTGCTTGTGGTTTGATAAGCGACAATAGACCCACCTTTGACTGGCTTTTTGTTTTTATCTGTCACCTTGCCTTTGATTGCAATCGCCACTTCGGGATGGTGGGTGTAGATGTGTTCGGTGTCGCAAATCACCTTGCAGAGGTCGAAGCGCGACAGTGTGGCAGTGCTGAGCCATGAACATAAGTCGGCTGTGCGCACGCGTGGTTTGCTGCACCACAATTTCGATGGAAAAGGCAGTGCCGAAGAATACTCGCTGAGAAATAGCAGACTTGATGCAGTGGAATAATCAAGGCTGTTTTGTTCGTCGAATAAATGCCAAGAAACAATGCTATTGACATCGATGCCGGCAGCCGGAACAATGTTGTCATTCTTGCGAACTGTGATTTCCTCGGCGAGTGTCGATTCAACATTGAATCCGCGTTGCATAGTGGTGTATTGGCTGACGATGTTGCCAAGGGTGTCGGCAACAAATATGGTGGCAACTGTAGGTGCATCTTTCAGTTGTATGATTCCTGAATGGGTGACTTGATTGATGCGCAGCAATCCGTTGATGCGGTCGTAAGTGTAGATGCGGTGCGATGGCGTAAGGTTGCCACTGTTGGCGATTTTATAATGCATTTTACCGCCTAACAGCGAGGCTTCAACTTTTGTTGCATTCGTTTTGACTTCAGGCACAGGAAATTGGCGATTGGCATAAACTATGTGATATTGTGAGCCTGCTGTGGGGATAAAGCCGATATTAGCCATGCCTGATGGCGATGTGGTGGCAGAGGCAATGCACGTGCCGGTGGAGTCGTAGATTGCGACTGTTGCGCCTGCAATTGGCTGCAGGAATTTGTTGGTTACCGACACAGCAACGTGCTGCATTGTGTCGGCAAGAATAAAGCCATCCGAAGTCCAGGCAATGCATTTCACCTCGGGCTCTTGAAGGTTGCTGTCGCGTTTTATGCCACAAAACATGGGGACAACGCCAAAAGCTTCGCTTTTGAAATTGCACATGAGCATGGTATAAGCGCGCAAATAGTACACGCCATTGTCAAATAGCGGGTCGGTGGGCAGACGCGTTGCAAACCTGCCAATAGAGTCGCAACGCAGTTTTTGCCTTACAAATACCGAATCGTTGTTGATTAGTTCCACAAAAACGTATCTGCTGTAGGGCCTTATGCGGGAATTTGCGATTGACGTGACAACACCTTGAACGGTGATTGTGTCGCCGCCTTCGAAATGCTGTTTGTCGAGGTGTAGCGATATTTGTTCCGTTGGCAGGTTGGCAAGTTGTTGTGCAACTGCAAGGGGAGCAATTGTCGCCACGATTATGCTAATAATGCGCAAATACAATTTAATTGACATACGCTATAATGTGACCATTAATCGAATGAAATAATAATAAGGGCAATAATAGTCGGGGTATGAGCCAGTTATTAGTACTCTCTTATCCACTGGCACTTCAAGGTCCATAGTACATTGTTGCCCTGTCATTTCTATTTCTATAAATTTCTTTTTTAGATGAAGTACAAAATCACTACCCTCTCTTGTAATATATGGTTTACCAGGGCCAGTAACAGGAAAGTCAGGATAGATGAACTTCTCTGGTGGTTCGTCTATAACATACTCGAGGTATCCATCGTGTTCAATATCGTTGGTTAAATCAACAGTGACATATCGCCAGATTCCCAAAAAATCTTGACCAGCAAGCGTTTGTGCATATGCCGAATATGAAAATAAAATTGAAAGAATAAAAGAAATTAGGTGTTTCATAGACTTATGGTTTAGTTTTAGACAAATATATGCATTGGAAACATTATTGTGATAGCGATTAACAATGTTTAACTCTGAGTCTTGTGCTCGGTGTTATGCTAAAATTGAACATTAGTTGGTGGAAAATGACCAGTGGCGATTTGAACAAATGCCGCTGTGCGTTGTTATCTTTGCAGCAGGAGATAAGGTAAGACCGACTGTACAATGCCGGCAGCACCGATTTCTCAGTAAATTCGCTGAGGAAATGACCTCTAACAATTTGTATAATAGCAATTTTTTTCTTAAAACAAATGAACAAAACAATCATCAACATTATGACAATCTCCACAATGGCATGGCTTGGCGCCATGACCAACGCCGATGCCTGCACAGGCATCACGTTGCACACCCTTGGTGGTGAAACGGTGCCTGCGCGCACCATCGAATGGGCTGGCAACGACCTCGAAAGCAAATACGCAATAGTGCCGCGCGGCCACATAATGCAGTCGATGGTGCCGGGCGGCGAGATGAAAGGTATGACATTCACAGCTCGCTACGGATTCGTGGGGCTGGCTGTGCAGCAACCCGAGTTTGTGGTGGAAGGACTCAACGAGACTGGACTCTCGGCAGGGCTGTTCTATTTTCCCGGTTGCGGCGAATATGAGGCATATAAACCAGAAGACAACGCCCGTACGGTGGTTGACTTGCAACTGGTGTCGTGGATTCTGAGTCAATTCGTTACCATCGACGAGGTGAAAGCGGCAATCACTGAGATACGCATCACCAACATCGACCCGCGCGCCGGCACTGTGCATTGGCGCATTACCGAGCCGAACGGCAAGCAGGTGGTACTTGAAATTGTGGGCGGCAAACTGCACTTCTTCGACAGCACCGCCACTGGTGTGCTCACCAACTCGCCCGGATATGAATGGCATCTTGCCAACCTCAATAACTATGTGAACTTGACCACAGGCGTCAGCCCTGCCCATAAACTTGGCAATCTGGAGTTGCGCTCGTGGGGCGGCGGCAGCGGCATGCATGGGCTTCCGGGCGATATGACACCGCCGTCGCGATTTGTGCGCGCTGCATTCTTCTCGCTCAATGCACCTGTGCAAGCCACGCCCGAGAAAAGCGTTGTTCAAGCTTTCCACATTCTCAACAATTTTGATATTCCCACAGGCATACAGTTTGCACCGGGCGACACCGTGCCCGACATCCCCAGCGCCACGCAGTGGACCGTGGCAAGCGATTTGACCAATCGCCGCATCTACTATCGCACTATGCACAACAGCACAATTCGCTGCTTCGACCTGCGCAGCATCGACTTTGGCAAGGTGAAATATCAGTGGCAACCGCTCGACAAGGTGAAGGCACAGCCCTTCGAGATGATTAGGGTGAAGTGACGTCGACCACGCTCTACACATAGGCATCGTACATATTTTCATTGACAATTGGCGAAAACACCCCTTTGGTACAGCAGGGGTGTTTTTTTACATTCAAAGGCGAAGTTTATGCATTTTTTCGTTGAACAGATGCAATATTTCGGGTGTTTTAAAGATTATAAAGTGAACAGGTAAAACAATGAGTGCCGTAGGCAAAACGCCGAAACATGACATTTTTTTGAAACATGAACAGGACATAGCGCAATTGGTGGCAAAGGGCGACCGAAAAGCCACGCGGGCGTTGTATGGCGACACCATCTGCCGTATGACGTCGGTGTGCTCGCGTTATGTTACCGACCCAGATGCGGTGAACGATGTGCTTCAGGACAGCTATATGAGCATATTCACCACCATCAACAAGTTTCAATACAAGGGCGAAGGCTCGCTGTTGGCGTGGATGACACGCATCGTGGTGCACAAGTCGGTTGACTGGGTGAAGCGCGAAATGCGACGCGGCGCCGTGGAGTTGCCGGGCGACATTCCCGAGGTGATTGACGACGACACCGCCGACGACTGCGACCTGTCGGCTGACACCATCCACAGCATCATCCGCCAAATGCCTGCCGGCTATCGTGCCGTGTTCAACATGTATGTGCTCGACGGCATGAGCCACAAGCAAATCGCTGCCGAGCTGGGAATCGCCGAAAACTCATCGGCTTCGCAGTTGGCACGCGCCAAAGCATGGCTGAAGAACGAGGTGAAAAAGTATTTGAGCGAAAAACATTAAGAAAGCAAAAAAGAATAACATTGAAATATGAACGATAAATTCACGGAAAATATCAAACAACGCATGGCAAACCACACCATGGCTGAGCCCGAGGGACTGTGGCAAAGCATTGAGCAACGGCTCGATGCAGCGCCTCAGCGGCATAAAGCCGTGGCAGTGCCATTGTGGGTGCGTCGCATCGGCGTGGCTGCCGCCGCTGCCCTTCTGCTTGGCGTGATGGCTTATGTGCTTATGCTTGGCGTGGAGCACGACATGGATATGCGCGTGGAGCAGATTGCCATAAAAGAACCGGAAAAGCAATCTGCGCCCGACGCCTTGGAGCCTGTGCTTGCGCAAAACATGTCTGCCACCGATGCAGCCACAAGCAATTCGTGGCGCGCTGCACGCGTGGCGCTGAACATGGCAAAGGCGGCTTCCGACATCACACGCGAGCAGCAGAAAGCCTCGGCACAAAGCACCAGCCCGACGACAGCAGCCGACACCGTTGCCATGAACAATGCTCCGGCATCAACTGCCGATAACACCGCCAACAAGGCACAATCATCCTCTCCAAAAACCTATGCAGGCAGCGTTGCGGGCAGCGACTATAGCCTGATTGCCGAGAACCGCAGCAAAGGCAGCCGTTTTAGCGCCGGCGTCTACACCTCAGGGTTGCCCACGAGCAACAACAACGGGCTAAACGGCAAGTATTTTCTGGCACAAGACATGATGAACTCATCGGCGGCTGCCAGCCCGACCAAAAACAATAAAATGCCCAAGCTGCACCACAGCATGCCGCTGAACGTGGGCGTGAAGGTGCGCTACGGCATCACCAACCGCTTGTTTGCCGAAACCGGCGTGTCGTACAGCTATCTGCGTAGCCACGGCGACGATGCGCAGATGAACTATCAGCAACGTCTGCACTATTTGGGTGTGCCCGTCGACCTCGGATACATCGTTTGGAGCAACCACCGCATGAAAGCATACGTGAAAGGTGGCGTAGAGATGCAAAAATTAGTGAGCGGACGCCTCACCACCACCTACAACGTGGCAGAACCGTTTGACCAAACATCAAGTGTGAAAGAACGCGGCGCCCAATGGAGCACAGGTGCCGGTGTGGGCTTCGAGGTGAAAGCGTTGCCAAAGCTGAGCATCTATGTTGAGCCAAGCGTGAAGCACTACTTCGACAACGGCAGCCAAATTAGCAGCACTTACAAGGACAACGACACAAACTTCAGCTTGCAAGTGGGTTTGCGCCTTAATCCATAATCGGAAAAAAGAAATTTATTAACAAACACATAACAAAATACTTACACTTATGAAGAAATTCAAATTTTTTCTTGCAGCAATTGCATTGATGACATGTTCCACCGCTTTCGTTTCGTGCGACGACGATGACGATTACGACTGGGAGAACACCTATAACGCCTTGGTTACACTCAAAACCGACGATTCGGGTAGCACCTATTTTCAGGTAGATGAAAACACTATTGCCGTGCCATCTAACCTGAACGGCAAAATGTACGACGGCAAAGAGGTGCGCGCACTCACGCAATTCCGTCGCGACAACTCCGAGAAACTTGCCGACGGCACCGAAAAGTGGGACGTGGTTGTTCATTGGGTGGACAGCATACTCACCAAGCCTGCAGTGCCATCGCTTGGCATCGACACCGATAAACTCACCTACGGCAACGACCCTGTGCAAGTGTCGAACGACTGGACCACTGTGGCTGAGGACGGCTATATCACCATTCACTTCCTGGCTCGCTGGGGCTATAGTGGCGAGAAGCACCGCATCAACCTGGTTAGCGGCGTCAACCCCGACGACCCATTTGAGTTCCGCCTTTGCCACGACAAGATGGGCGACACCGGAACATATCTGGCTTACGGAATGGCTGCATTCAACATTCGCGACATCATTGAGCGCTACGGTGAACCCGAAAAAATCACCATCTCCTACAACGCTTCGCTAAACTCTACAGCCGAAAGCGACCACTCGATTGTGCTCAAATATAACCAACCGGGCTACAGCATAAATGCCTCAACTGCAGCACGAATGACCAAGACAATGGGAGTGGAATAAACCATTCTTCGAGGAAATAATACATCAAAAAAATAGAGAATGCTTCATGGCATCCTCTATTTTTTTCGTCTATCTAAAACGGGCTCTTACAACTCAAGGTCGCAATCGTGCACTTCGTGCCAAGGCAGACCTTGCTTGTTGAGCACGTCGAGGAATGGGTCCGGGTCGAACTCCTCAACATTGTGCACGCCCGGCTTGTTCCAGATGCCCTTGAGGAACATCATGGCGCCGGTCATGGCAGGCACGCCGGTGGTGTAGCTCACGCCCTGCATGCCTGTTTCTTTGTAGGCAGCCTCGTGTGAGCAGTTGTTGTAGATATAGTAGGTGTGCTCCTTGCCGTCGTTGCCAATGCCGCGAATGCGACAGCCGATGCTTGTCTGGCCATCGTAGTTCGAGCCGAGGTCCTGCGGATTAGGCAGCACAGCCTTCAGGAATTGCAGAGGCACAATCTTCACCTTCACGGTCTTATCAGGATTGTCGGCAAGCGGAGCCGAGTATTCAATTTCGTCGATGCGGCTCATGCCCAGGTTTTGTATGCAATCGAGATAGGTGAGATATTGCTTACCGAAAGTCATCCAGAAGCGGGCGCGCTTGATGGTGGGATAGTTAATCACCAGGCTCTCTATTTCCTCGTGGTGGAGCAGATAGCTCTCGCGCTCACCGATTTCGGGATATGTCAACGGCTTATGAATTTCAAGCGGTTCGGTTTCAACCCACTCGCCATTCTCCCAGTACAGACCCTTTTGGGTGATTTCGCGTATGTTGATTTCGGGGTTGAAGTTAGTGGCAAACGCCTTGTGGTGGTTGCCGGCGTTGCAGTCAACGATGTCGAGGTA
>SFEA01000021.1 GCA_004557385.1 Bacteroidales bacterium | reverse complement strand
CAAGTTGCAGAAAGCGTTTCGCCTGCGTGCCGACCAAGCCGACTTGGTGCGTGCCAAGATTGGCGAGTTGGGCAAGAACGTGATAGTGTGCGGCGACTTTAACGACACTCCGTGCTCGTATGCCTATCGCACTATTCGTGGCGACGACTTTGCCGACACCTACGAGCAATGCGGCTTTTTGCCAACTATCACCTATCACGAAAACCGATTCTGGCTGAAAATCGACCATCTATTGTATCGCGGCGATATGCAGGCTGTGGGCATTGAACGTGCCGATGTGAAGGTGAGCGACCACTACGGCATGATGGCTTCGTTGGTGTGGAACCCCGTTGACGACTGAGCAAGACCTCGCCTGACACCTGTCCGACAAGTCTGACGAGTCCGACAAAAGAAATAATTAATTTAATAACTATATACCTATTGATTATGAAAAAATTATTATTAACCCTAACAGCCCTTTGCCTTTGCTCCGTGCTGGCGATGGGCGCAAAAAAGACTAAAGTGAAAGAGCATCAAAATCCTTTCATGACGGAATATACTACCAAGTATAAGATTCCGCCGTTTCAAGACATCACCTATGCCGACTATGTTCCGGCTGTGAAGGCTGGCATCGAGCAGCACAATCAGGAAATCAACGCCATCATTGTGCGCCGCGACCGTCCTGACTTCGACAACACCATCCTTGCCCTCGACAACAGCGGTCAGCTGCTCACCAAGGTGTGCTATGTCTACTACGCCCTCTCGGAGAGCGACGGCACACCCGAAATGGAAAAGATTTCAGCCGAAATTCGCCCGCTCATCACAGCCCACAGCGATGAGGTGAGCATGAATGCCGAGCTGTTCAAAAAGGTGAAGGAAGTTTACGACAATCAAAAGTTGTTCAATCTCACCCGTCCGCAACAACGCCTGCTCGAAAAGACCTACAAGAGCTTCGTGCGCAACGGTGCACTGCTCAACGATGCCGATAAGGCTACCCTCAAGCAAATCAACCAAGAAATTGCCGCTGCTCAGATGCAGTTCAACCTGAACTTGCTAAACGAAAACAATAAAACCGAGGTGGTGGTTGACAACGCTGCCGAATTGGCTGGTCTGCCCGAAAGCACTGTTGCCGAAGCTGCTTCGCAAGCCGAAAGCCGTGGCAAAGCAGGCAAATGGGTGTTCACCGTGCATGCTCCAAGCCGCTTGGCTGTGCTCACCTATGCCGACAGCCGCTCGCTGCGCGAACGCATGTACAAAGCCTATATGAGCATCGGCAGCAAGGACAACGAGTATAACAACAGCGCCAACATCAACAAAATCATCAACTTGCGCGTGCGCAAAGCCAATCTGCTTGGCTACGACACCTACGCCGACATGATGATGGACAAGGTGATGTCGAAAACCGTTGAAAATGCCGAAAACCTGCTTTATCAAATCTGGAAGCCTGCCGTTGCCAAGGCAAAAGAAGAAATTGCCGACATGCAGGCTTACATCAACCGCCACGGCGGCGACTTCAAGCTCGCTGCTTGGGACTATTACTACTATGCCGAGAAGGTGAAGAAGGAACGCTTCAACATCAGCGAAGATGAGGTGCGTCCTTATTTCCAACTCGACAATGTGGTGAAAGGCTTGTTTGCCGAGGCTGGCAAGCTCTACGGCATCACCTTCACTCCAATGCCAAAGGCTCCGAAATATAATCCCGAAGTGAATGTCTACGACGTTAAGGACGCCGCCGGCAAACACGTGGCAGTGTTCATGACCGACTATTTCCCACGCGCTACCAAGCGTCAAGGTGCATGGATGAGCGAGATGCAATGCGCTTATAACTACGGTGGCGAGGACATTCGCCCGATAGTGTTTAATGTGGGCAACTTCACCAAGCCAACCAAGCAACTGCCGTCGCTGCTCACCATCGACGAAGTTGAAACAGCCTTCCACGAATTCGGTCACGGCCTCCACGGTATGCTCACTCGCGCTCAGTTCCGCGGCATTGCCGGCACAAACATCGACCGCGACGCCGTTGAGCTGCCTTCGCAATTCAACGAGCACTGGAAGTTTGAGCCCGAATTGCTGAAAATCTACGCCCGTCACTACAAGACAGGCGAAGTGATACCTGACGAAATGGTGAAGAAACTCGAAGCTTCGAGCCGCTTCAACATGGGCTTCCGCACCACTGAGCTGTGTGGCGCAGCCCTGCTCGACATTGAATGGCACAAGATGAACTTTGCAAAAGACATCGATGTAGAGAAATTTGAGAAATCGGTGGCTCGCCGCCTGGGCATGCCCGAAGAAATTCAGTTCCGTTATCGCAGCCCATATTTCAAGCACATCTTTGGCAGCGACGAGTACGCAGCCGGCTATTACACCTATCTCTGGGCAGAAGTGCTCAGCGCCGACGCAGCTTCGCTATTTGAAGAAAAAGGCATGTACGACCAAGAATCAGCCCAATCGTTCCTCCGCAACATTCTTGAAGCAGGCGACAGCGAAGATGCCATGACCCTGTTCAAGCAATTCCGTGGACGCGAACCGCAAGTCGACGCCCTCCTGCGCGACCGCGGCTTGAAATAATTCTGCCTACAGCCGTTTGCTAAATAATCACACCCCTTGGCATGGCACTGCTTTGCCAAGGGGCATTTTTTTGTGCCCAAAAAGTTTCGCTCGTGGCAATAAATGCACTATTTTTGCAGAGCGAATACCCCCACACATCAACCAATCATAAACAAAACCGCTAAACCATACCCACTGTGATGAAACCATATTATAAAGCCGCCTTTACGATGCTTATGGCAACACTCATCATTGCGCTTGCCACCTCCTGCAGTCACCAAAAGAAATACGTGATAGGCGTGGCACAATGCAGCGAGGACTCGTGGCGCCACAAGCTCAACGCCGAGTTGCAGGCGGCAGCCTATTTCCACCCCAACGTGGAGCTGCGCTTTGCCAATGCCAACGACGACGTGCAGTTGCAGCGCCGCCAGCTACTGCAGTTTGCCCGCGACGGCGTCGACATGATAATTGTGGCGCCAATCACCAGCCGTGAGATTACGCCCGCCATTGAGCAAGTGATGGACCGCGGCATCCCCGTGATTACCTTCGACCGCAAGACACACAGCAACCGCTACACCGCCTACATTGGCTGCGACAACTACCAGATGGGCTACACCATGGGCAAATATGTGGCAGGCGAGATGCACCAGCATGGCAAGGTGGTGGAAATCACCGGCATGCAAGGCTCATCGCCCATGATTGAGCGCCACCGCGGATTTGCCGCCGCCATAAAGCAGTACCCCGGCATCACCATCATAGCCACGGCACCAGGCAACTGGAAAGAGCATAGCGGCTATCGCGCTATGGATTCGCTGCTGCGTGGCGGCGTCACCGAGTTCAACTATGTGTTCGCCCACAACGACCGCCTCGCACTCGGCGCTATAAAGGCGATGAAAGCCCACCACCTGAACAACCACGCCCAAGTGTGCGGCATCGACGCCCTCAATGTGCCCGGAGGCGGCATCGAGCAAGTGCAGCAAGGCGTGCTTTCGGCATCGTACATCTATCCCACCAAGGGCGACAAGTTGCTCGAACTGGCAATGAATATTCTGCAAGGCAAGCCCTACAGTCGCCACACCAAGCTGCAATCGGCGCTCGTAACACCCGAAAATGCCGACGTCATACACATGCAGTACGAAGAAATTGCCAACTCTCAGCAGCGCCTCCACCAGCTCAACGAAATGATTGACCATTATCTGGCACAGCTGAGTTTGCAACGCTTGGCACTGGTGCTCGCCGCTTGCCTGCTCTTGCTCGCCGTTGTGGCAATAGTGATGCTGTTGCGCATTGCACGCTTGCGCCAAAGCCGCAATGCCATGAGCAGTCTGTTCAGCAGCGACATCAGCCGCGTTGCCACAGTAGAAACTCCTGCCTACGGCAACGGCACGCCTGTTCAACAGCAAATCACCATGCCGCAAGAGGCTGCGCCCGACAATGACTCGTTTGCCGCGCGCCTGCGCGATGTGCTGCAATCCAACTTGTGCGACCCTAGCCTCGATGTCGACACCATTGCTTCGCAGCTGGGCATGAGCCGAGCCGGACTCTATCGAAAAGTGAAGGCACTCACAGGACAATCGGCGGTTGAGCTAATCAGAGAGGCGCGATTGAAGCGTGCCCACGCCATGATATCTTCCGGTGAACGGTCGGTGAGCGAAGTTGCCTACGCCGTTGGCTTCTCAAGTCCCGCTTATTTCACAAAATGTTATAAAGATTACTTCGGCCATACCCCTAAACATAGCAAAAATCAGTCATAAACTATCAAATTTGTTTCACTGAACTGAATTTGAAAGCCTGTGAACTAATTTTTATCGCGCTGGTTTTCACGTATATATAATTTTGCCCTCAGAAAAATTTTTCTGAACCATACAAAACAACATTACGAATACCTAAAAGCAAAATTATGTATTTCAAAAAATTCAGCAAGATGGCTGTAGTAATCGTTTCGGCCAGCATGATGACAAGCATTGTTAATGCGCAAGAGTCGACGGGCAGCGGCACAAATTCGAAAGAAGAGGGCAACCGCAATGTGATGCTCAACGCCGCCAGCGCAAATGGCCCGCGCGAAATTCAAATCGGTCTGCCTTCAGCCGATGTAAATGTTCTTGAAAACGGCATCCCCGTAACCTATGCCACCAATCCACATGGAATCAACAGCATGTGGCGCACCGATGCCAGCCTGAGCCATGCCGGGTTGCAGAAAATCTCAGAAACGGCAATCACCACCGGCAACATTGGCTATGCCGTTAACTCGTTCACACGGCTTGGCGAAGATGGCTTTCACGGCAATCTCAACTACAAAGCCAACCATTATGGCATGCAAGAGTTTTCGTTTAACATGCGAGGCTCTATGGGCAGCGGATGGTATTACAGCGCCAATATGTATCAGGATTTCGACCCGGGTACATTTAAGGTGAAAAGCAGCCAGTATCAGGACCGTACCCAAATCTACAAGTTGGCGCTCACCAAGCGCTATGGCGATGGTCGCGGCGAGTTCACCGCAATGTTCAATTATTCAAACAGCCATCCGGCATATAACTATGCCACGCAGAGTGCGCCGTTCATCTATGTGGGCGACGGCAGCGTGAAGGAGTTTGGCAAATTCAAGTTGGGAACAACAAGTTATTTACCTATCGATGCCAATATCTCGTATCGCGACATGCGAACCGGCGAAATCAAGCAAACATCGTTTTTCGACTATGCCAAGAACCGCCAAGGCGAATATGTGCTCATGAACCGCTACACTTGGGACAACGGCGTGACATGGAAGATTATTGGCAAATATGCCCATGCCCGAGGCGCTATGGTTTATCAAACCCCGATGCAGATTATCGACACTCGCAGCGGTGACTATAACTATATGCAAAGCGACCTCGAAGGCAACATTGTGCCGTACACCGGGCAATATGTGCAAACCCGCATGACATGCCTCAATGCCGGCATCATCGACCAAGCCATGCTCACTTCGGAACTGAGCAAGACATTCAGCAACTCGACTCTGCGCCTTGGCATCAACGAGTGGAACTATGGCATCGATTATGCCTCGAACACCACGATGTACGACCAAAGCATTGCCGACGATGGCTCGTATCCGGTGCGCGTCTACGATGCCAATCTGCGCAATGGTTTCACCTACGACTACAACAAAAACGCTTCGGAATACTACAAGGGTCACGAAAACAAGTTGGCTGTGTATGCCACCCACGATTGGAATGTGACCGACAAACTTAACCTCTATTATGGTGCACGCTTCGAGTGGCAACGCATCAAGGGCGAGAATGCCGCTGTGCGTAATGCAGCAGGCGAATATGTGGGCCGTTTTGCCGATTATTATCTTGGTGCTACCGCTGCTGATGGCACGTTGATTGCCCCTCACAAACTCAGCTACAACTGGATAAACTACGATTTCACTGCATCGGCAACCTACAGCATCACCAAACCGTTTGGCTTGCTTGGCGACTTCACCTACATTGTTCAGCACCCAAAGTTCGAGAATTTTGCGCCTGCCACATTGCCTAACACCGACAAGATTGTGGTGCCATTGGGTCGCGCCGGCTTCTACTACAACAACTCGTGGTTGAGCCTCACCTCGATGTTCTCTTACATCAGCAAGTCCAACAACAACTCAACGCTCAACTTGCAACACGGCTCGGAAATTATGGCAGCGCCGCTCACATTCGACATTAAAACTCTCGGTTGGACCACCGACGTGGTTGCTCATCCATTCAAGGGATTCGATATGCACTTCCTCCTCACATACCAAAAACCAACGTATAAGAAATATGAAACCAGCGTGCGCTTCAGCGACGGCTACGAGGGCAAGATTAATGCCACCGGCAACATCGTTGCCGAGATTCCGCAAGTGCTTGTTGAACTCGACCCAAGTTATATGATTACTCCCGACCTTAAGCTGTGGCTCTCGTTCCGCTACTTCAGCAAAACCTACGCCAACATCAACGAAGCATATTATTTCAATGGCCATTGGGAAACATTCGGCGGACTCAACTGGCGCGTGAACAAGATGCTCGATTTGGGCTGCACGGTGGTGAACTTCCTCAATCAAACTGGTGCCAAAGGCTCGATTGCCGGTGCCGAACTCATCACCAAAGACGAGGCTAAGGACATTAAGAATCAGATTATGACAGGTTCTTATTTGCGCCCGTTCACGGTTGAATTCACAGCATCGCTAAAGTTTTAAAATAGGTATAATTGCAGGTTCGTTTTATGGCGATTGGAGCATAACAGATGGCACAGGGGCAGTATGAGCTGCGCACTTGCCATGGCTCCATCACACAAAACCATAGGAAACGACAGCGTTTTGGTTAAGATAAAAAAGATTGATTTAGGTTTTTGAAAAAATAATTATTAGTTTTGAACAATATATCAATTCATACAATGAAAACAATAGCAAATATCATAAACGCAATAGTGCTTGCAGCAGTGATGATGATGGCATCGTGTGCCGGCAGCAAGAGCGAAATAAACATTAATCGCCAATCCGACAGCTTGGCAGTGATTGAAGTGCTGAATCCGCAGCAGTTGCTGCTGTTGCCTATTCAGGAAGATGCCCCCGAAGCACAAATGCGCCTGAACACCGGCAGCGCTGCCGACACATGGATGGACGTGCGCCTGGCAATATCGCGCATCGACTATTATGTGCCATTTGAGGTCGCCGACAGCGGCAGCACAGTGGCTAAAGCCGTAGTAGAGGTGAAGAATCAGCCTTCAGCCGATGCCTTGTGCTGGGAAAACCTAAAGGCAGCCGACACCTTCGACACCACTAACACCGACAATTATCGCCCGGTGTATCATCACACTCCAGCCTACGGGTGGATGAACGATGCCAACGGCTTAGTGTATAAGGATGGTGAGTGGCATCTCTATTTCCAATATAACCCTTACGCATCGGTGTGGGGCAATATGCACTGGGGTCACTCGGTGAGCACCGACCTTGTGCACTGGACTCGCCTGAAGCCGGCTATCGAGCGCGACACTCTGGGCCACATCTTTTCCGGCTCGGCTGTGGTTGATAAGGAAAACACCGCAGGATTTGGCAAAGACGCCATAATTGCTTTCTACACCTGCCACCTTGAGGATGGCAGCCGCGCACGTGAGCTCACCGAGTTGCAATGCATGGCTTATTCAACCGATAACGGTCGCACATTCACCAAATATAGCGGCAACCCTGTGCTCAACAGCTATCAAGGCCTGGCTGACGACCCAAAGCGCTGCAAAGGATTGCGCGACTTCCGCGACCCAAAGATTTTCTGGTATGAACCGATGAAATCGTGGTATATGATTGTGAGCAGCGACAAAGAAATGCGTTTCTATGCCAGCAGCGACCTTAAGGACTGGCATTATGTGAGTGCCTTTGGCGAGGGTTACGGCGTGCAGCCTAATCAATATGAGTGTCCCGACTTTTTCCCACTCACGCTCGACGGCAAGCAATATTGGGTGATGATTGTCAACATCAACCCGGGTTGTTTGTTCGGCGGTTCGGCTACCGAATACTTTGTCGGCACGTTCGATGGCAAGGAATTTAAGTGCATGAGCAAGCCCGAGACTTATAAGTTTATCGATTGGGGTAAGGACCATTATGCAACCGTCACTTTCAGCAATGCTCCCGGCGGACGCGTGATTGGCATGCCGTGGATGAGCAACTGGCAGTATGCCAACTATGTGCCCACGCAGCAATTCCGCTCGGCTAACGCACTGCCTCGCGAGTTCTCGCTCTTTGAAGCCGATGGCGAGGTGTATATGGCGGCTAAGCCGGTTGCTGAAGTGAAAAATCTTGTTTCGGACACTCGACGTGAGCAAGACTTTGCCGTAAGCAATAATTCGCACAGCGTGAGCAATGTTGATGTCGACGGCGACGGCGCTTTTGAGCTGCAATTTAGTGTAGTTCCTTCACAGGGCACTCGCCGTGTGAATTTCGACCTTGTCAACACTGCAGGTGAGACTTTGAAATGCTATATCGACCTTGAGCAGAATCGCATTGTGATGGACCGCACCGAAGCTGGTGTGACTGACCTCGAACGCCACGGCGCGCCATATAACGTGCATGAACGTGAGGCTGACGAACATCGCAAAACACTGTCGGTGAACTATCGCAACGACTGGGCATTAGGCACATGGGCTCCGCTGAGCCTGTGCAAGGGCGGTGAATACTGCATCGACATCTTTGTCGACCGTTGTTCGGTGGAGATGTTTGTCGACGGCGGTCGCATTGCCATGACAAATTTAGTGTTCCCCTCGCAGGGCTTCAGCGCTGTGCAGTTTGGCGCTCAAGGCTCTGCCAAGGTTAGCAATGTAGTAATCAATCAATTGGGCAAATAATGCAGGCGACAAGGAAAGGAGGATTGTGAGATTATGAAAAGCAAGAATGTGATTCTCGCCACGCTTATGCTGTGCTTCTTTGCCATGGGGTTTGTCGACCTTGTGGGAATAGCTAGCAACTATGTGAAAGCCGATTTTGGTCTGAGTGATTCGCTTGCCAATACGCTGCCGTCGCTTGTGTTTTTCTGGTTCCTGATTTTCAGTGTACCCACTGGTTTGCTCATGACCAGGATTGGGCGCCGACGCACGGTGTTGCTGTCGCTTGCGGTGACGGTGCTGTCGTTGGCTTTGGCGCTTGTGGGCAACAGTTTTGCCGTGATGCTTGTTTCGTTTTCGCTGCTGGGCATAGGCAACACGCTCATGCAGGTGTCGCTGAATCCGCTCATCGCCACCGTTGCTGGCGGCGGGGCCCGCTTGGCTTCGACGCTCACATTCGGGCAGTTTGTCAAGGCGATTGCCTCGTTTATGGCCCCGTATTTTGCGATGTGGGGCGCCACGGCGGTAATCCCTTGGTTTGGCTTGGGCTGGAAGGTGCTGTTCTTGATTTATCTGCTGGTGGGCATCGTTGCAGGCGTGTGCCTGGCGTCCACGCCCATTGCCGAGCCCGAGGCTGAGGGTGGAGGCTCGCTCGTGGGATGTCTGCGCCTGCTGCGCCGCCCCATGGTGCTGATGTGCTTTGTGGGCATAATGTGCCATGTGGGAATTGATGTGGGCACCAACACCACAGCCCCCAAGGTGCTGATGGAGCGCCTTGGCTACAGCCTCAACGATGCGGCGTTTGCCACAAGTCTCTACTTTATTTTCCGCACCATAGGGTGCTTCACCGGCAGCCTGCTGCTGCGAGTGGTGAAGGCGCGCACATTCTTTGTGGCGAGCGTGGCTATGATGGCGCTGGCAATGGCGGGGATGATGTTTGGCGGCAGCCTGTGGGTGCTGTATGCATCAATCGCCCTTGTGGGTTACGGCAACAGCAATGTGTTCTCCATTATGCTCACGTGCGCGCTTGGCGATGTGCCTGAGCGACAGAGCGAGGTGTCGGGGCTGATGATAATGGGCTTGTTTGGCGGCACAGTGTTTCCGTTGGTTATGGGCGTGTTGGCTGATGCCACTTCGCAAGCCGGGGCTGTGGCTGTGATGGCGCTGGGTGTGGTTTATTTGATGTCGATTTTTAAAAACATTACGATATGAAACGATATGTTGTTGGATTGGGCGAGGCGTTATGGGACGTGTTGCCCGATGGCGCCAAGTTGGGCGGGGCGCCGGCTAATTTTGCCTATCATGCTGCCCAGTTTGGTTTTCCTGCCGTGGCGGTGAGTGCGCTGGGGTGCGACCGTTTGGCCGACAGTACCGAGGCGGCATTTGGCGAGAAAGCTCTTGAATACATCATGCCGCGGGTTGATTTTCCCACGGGCGTGGTGAACGTGAGCCTCGACGGCGACGGCGTTCCCTCTTACGACATCGCCACCGGAGTGGCGTGGGACAACATACCGTTCACTGCCGAGATGCAACAGGTGGCTGAGAATGCGTTGGCTGTGTGCTGGGGCTCGCTGGCACAACGCTCCGAGGTGAGCAGAACCACTATTATGCGCTTTATTGACAGCACATCGGATGATTGCCTGCGGGTGTTCGACATCAATCTGCGGCAGAACTTCTATAGCCGAGAGGTGATTGAAGAGTCGATGCGCCGCTGCAGTGTGCTCAAAATCAACGACGAAGAGCTGGTGATAGTGAGCCGATTGCTGCAGTTGCCGGGCATTGATGTGCGCGAAAAATGTCGCGGGCTCATGGAGCTGTACGGCATGAAGATGGTGGTGCTCACATGCGGAGTGAACGGCAGCTATGTGCTCACAGCCGAGGAGGAGTCGTTTTGCCCAACACCGCGCGTTGAGGTGGCTGATACCGTGGGCGCCGGCGACAGCTTCACCGGCAGCTTTGTGGCAGGGTTGCTTGAAGGCAAGACCATGCGTCAGGCACACGAGCGGGCAGTGAATGTGAGCGCCTTTGTGTGCACACAAGCAGGTGCCATGCCGGTAATCCCATCTGATTTGAAGTGATGACATAAAGTGTGGATAAATTATTCTTTCATTATGCCTCCAGTGGTGTGTGGTGTTTCACGCCCTGGAGGCTTGCTTTATTTAGCCGTCTGTGCATTGCTGCGTAGATGTGCATAAGGCAATTTCATGGGGCGCATCAGGCATATTAATGAAAAATCTTATGGGCAAGTTGATTGTATATTTCGTGGCTTTACATTATCTTTGCACCTGAAACTGCGAAATAGGTTACACCTTGGTATGACGCTCAGGCTATGCTTGGCGGTTGTGCCTTCGGATTGCACTGTCTTTGCAGTGGAAGAATTTTTTTTAACAACTGCAATTTGTAATGAAGAAATATTTCTATTTGGTGGTTAGCGCATTGGCAGCCACAATGATATCGTGCGGCGGAGGTAATCAGTTTAAGGTTGAAGGCAATATCGAAGGCGCCGGCGACAGCACTATGCTTGTGCTTGAGTGTGCAGGCAGCGGCAACTGGTATTTTGTTGACAGTGTGAAAGTGGAGTCGGACGGCGACTTCTGTGTTAGTGAGCAAGCACCCGCATCGCCGGGCATCTATCGCCTGCGCATGGGCAGCGAATCGGTTTATTTCCCAATCGACAGCATCGACCACATCACGCTCACGGCAAACCGAGCCAAATATGCCACCGACTATACTCTTGCCGGCAGCGACAATGCAGTGGAGGTGATGAACATCGACCGCAAAGCCCGTGAGATGGCAAAGAGCGGCGACAAGGCAGCGCTCGAGGCATGGAAAAAGCAGCTTGCCAATCAGATACTTGCCAACCCCAGCGGCATAGTGGCATATTATGTGATTAACAAATATATTGGCGACGAACCACTGTTTGATGCCTTGAACGATAACGACCTGAAGATTATCGGCGCTGTGGCAAATGCCTATAATACATTCCGCCCCAACGACCCTCGCACCGGATATCTGGTGAACGTGCTGCTCGACGGGCAGCGTCGCCGTCGCGAGGCTCAAGGTGCTACACCATCGCGCCAAATCGTGGCAGAGGAAATTCCTATCATCGACATCGATTTGCAGGACAACCACGGCAAACAACGCCGATTGAGCGACGTCACCAAGCAAGGCAAGGTGGTGATTCTGAACTTCACCATGTATCAAGCCGAATTCTCGCCGATGTTCAACAAGGCACTTGCCGACGTATATAAAAAGTATTCGGCTCAAGGTTTGGAAATCTATCAAGTGAGTGTCGACCCCGAGGAATTCCAGTGGCGTCAGTCGGCAGCCAACCTGCCTTGGATAACCGTCTACGACCCGATGAGCATACAGTCGCGCAATCTCTCGGCATATAACGTGGTGGGAGTGCCAACATCGTTTGTCATCAATCGCAACGGCGAGGTGGTGGAACGTGTTGAAGATGCCACCAAATTGTCGAGTGCAGTGGCTAAGTATATCTGAAAATGCATTGCTGACAATTCTCGTTTTCACACTTGAAGCGACTGCAACAGATTGACGGATAGTTTAACCGGTGATTCTATTAACCGTAAATAATGGAGGCATATTTACATATATGAAATTCAAGTTTCGTTTTACGGGTGAAGACTTAAGAGACTATTTGTTCCTCACCATAGGCGTGCTGTTCTACACCATAGGTTGGGGTGCATTTATGTTGCCGTATCAAATCACCGTAGGTGGTGTGGCGGGTATTTCGAATATTGTGTATTTCATTTCGGGAATTCCTGTCGACGTAACGTATTTTCTGATAAATGCGTGTCTTATGATATTGGCGTTGAAGATATTGGGTTTCCGATTTATGGTTAAGACCATCTATTGCATTTTTGCCATCACCTTTATGCTTCGCGTGGTGCAAATGTTGCTTAAGCAACCCGATGGCACACTGTTGCAGATGATGGGTCCTCACGAAAGTTTTATGGCATGCATCATCGGTTCGGCGCTGTGTGGCATTGGTTTGGGCTTCATATTCATGCAGCATGGCAGCACCGGCGGCACCGACATTTTGGCAGCCATCGTTAACAAGTATCGCGACGTATCGCTGGGGCGTGTGCTCACCATTTGCGACATCATCATAGTGTCGTCGTGCTACTTTATCTTCTACGATTGGCGACTGGTGGTGTTTGGCTTCTGCACCCTGTTTGTGATGTATTATGTGATGGACTATTTCATGGATCGTCAGCGCCACTCGGTGCAGTTCTTCATAATCACCAAGCACTACGATGAAATTTCGCATGCCATCAACGAGGAGGCGCATCGCGGCTGCACACTGCTGCAAGCCGAAGGCTCATACACTCACGAAGGCTGCAAAGTGGTGATGTGCATAGCCCGTAAATTTGAGTCGAATCGAATCTTTGAAATCATCAACGAAATCGACCCGAATGCGTTTGTGTCGCAAAGCCGCGTTGTGGGTGTGTTTGGCAAAGGCTTCTCGGCAATTAGCGGCAAGAAACACCGCAGCCGCAAGCAATCGAGCAAACAAAATCAATAATTCACGCAATTGCGATAAGACAAACTTACGCCATGTGACGTAAAGTGCCGATGAAATCAGCGCATTTGTCGATATAAATATTTTGCCAGTTGCATTAAATAATTTACATTTGCAAGTGTAATTATAACCACATCTGAGTATCATAAAATAAAACTTAATATAATAAATGCTACCTATGCTAAAACTTCGCAGAACCGTGCTGCTTGCTGCGGCAACATTTGCACTGTGCGCTAATGCACAAGAAGAGAAACCGGTTGTATCGGCAGGCGACCCTTCTGTTTCACTCAAGATTGACACCCGCCTCGACGGCTCGGTGAACACCTATCACAGCGACGCTGAAGGAATCGTGATTCCTGACACCAAAGCTGGATTTGAAGGCACTTACCTGAAACTTATTGTAAACGGACGTATCAACGATAAATTCACGTATTCGTTCCGCCACCGCTTGTATAAGGACAACGGCAACCCTAAATCGTTCTTTAACAGCACCGACTGGGTGAATCTCACATATTCGCCCGACGACCGCTACTCGTTCACCGTGGGCAAGCAAGTGGTGCTGGTGGGTACGTGCGAATACGACTATGCGCCCATCGACGTGTATTTTGCCAGCTACTATTGGAATCACTGCAACCCCTATCAGATAGGTGTGAACATGGGCTATCGCATAGGCGACGGCAACCAGCTGTATTTGCAGATGACCAACTCGCCATATTCAACCGAAAGCCTCGAAAACATGTTTGCCTACAACTTGATGTGGTATGGCACCGTTGCACCGTGGTTCAAAACAAAATATTCGGTGAATATGATGGAATATGCCAAGGGCAGATACATCAACTATCTGGCGTTAGGGCATCAATTCAATTTCGACCGCGTGTCGGTTGATTTAGACTGGATGAACCGTTATGCCGGCCATCACACATCGTTCTTTAAGGACTTCACCGTGTCGAGCAAAATCGACGTGAGGGTGGGCAACCGCTTCAATGTGTTTGCCAAGGGAGGCTACGACCAAAACAAGGCACAAAACAAATACACCGATGCTCCGCTCGACACCTATGTGCTGCCAGGCACCAGCCGCGGTTTCTGGGGATGTGGTGTAGAGTATTCGCCTATCATCGACCGCCGCAACAAGGTTCGCTTTCATGCCTATTGGCATTCGAGCACCGACGACACCCCGGGATACAACACCTTCACAGTGGGCGTGCGCTGGCAGATGGATGTCTTCGACCTTAAATTCTGAAATAGCCTAAACAGCAAAATTAGAGAAATAACGATTTAAACACAAATACCATAAAACGTTACATAATCTGGTTATGAAACCAATATCAGGAAAACTACGTAGAAAACTCATCGAGCCAGTGGCTTTGATTGTGTTTTTTGGAATTGTTTTTGGATATATGGGATGCGTGATGGGCGCTCCCAATATGTTCAACACAATGATGAACACGAGTTACCATCTTCTGCTTGAAACGGTGCTCTATTTGATGGGAATTACTGTGCTCACCGGAGCATTCGGCCGCTTGCTTGTGGAGTTTGGCGTGATTGCGATACTCGAGAAGCTGTTACGACCGCTCATGCGACCGCTCTACAACCTGCCTGGTGTGGCAGCCCTTGGCGCTGTGATGACATTCGTGAGCGACAACCCTGCCATCATCAGCCTCAGCAAGGACGCACGTTTCAGCAGCTACTTCCGCAAATATCAATTGATTTCGCTCACCAACTTCGGCACAGCCTTCGGTATGGGCCTTGTTGTTGTGGTGTTTATGATAGGTCGTGGCTACGGCACCGGCGCCATTGTTGGGCTCATTGGTTCGGTGGCAGGCAGCATTGTGTCAACCCGCCTTATGCAGCGTTTTGTCAGCAAAGCTCGCCCCGAACTGGTGACTGAAATGGCAGGAACCAGCGTAGAAGAAACCGAGGAAGCCGAGCAGCATCATTCCGAGGAAGAAAAAACCTTATTCCTGCGATTCCTAAATTCGTTGCTCGACGGTGGCAAGATGGGTGTGGAATTAGGTGTGCAAATCATACCCGGTGTGCTCATCATCTCCACTTTTGTGATGATGTTGACCTTTGGCCCGAGCACCGACGGGCAATACACCGGCACTGCCTACGAAGGCGTGAAGTTGTTGCCTTATCTGGCTGACAAAATCAGTTTTGTGTTTGAATGGCTGTTCGGCTTCCAGTCGTCGGAGCTTGTGTCGTTCCCGATAACTGCCTTAGGAGCCGTAGGCGCAGCCCTTGGTTTGGTGCCGCGCTTGCAAGAGGAAGGCTTGATTGACGGCAACGCAATAGCAGTGTTCACTGCCATGGGTATGTGCTGGAGCGGCTACTTGAGCACACACACTGCCATGCTCGACTCGCTTGGCTATCGCGAACTCACGTCGAAAGCCATAGTGTCACACACCATAGGCGGTTTGCTTGCCGGCGTGGTGGCTCACTGGTGCTATGTGGGTGTGATGGCAGTGGCATCGATTTGGGGAGGTCCGTCGTTGTGGACTGCACCGGTAGAGGTGATGTGCGGTCCGCGACAGATGAGCACTGCTGCCGAGTTGCGCTGCATTTCAAACAACAAATATGTGCTCGAAAATTGGTACGACACTAATGTCGAAAGCAAGTTTGAATTCTCGGTAGACGAAAAGACCGGCGAATTGCGCATCGACAACGCATACAAGAGCGAGCGTGGCTACTACTTCGTCACCATCAACGACCAGAGTGTGGGCAACAGAGCATCGTATGCAGTGTTCTATCCATCGAAGGGCTACTCTTACTTCAAGGGCGATGAACGAGGCGGACAGATGTACGTTTGGATGTTTGTCTACAACGCCATTGGCACTGAGGTGTTCTCGGGCTACTATCGTGTAGGCTGGGGCAATCAGCCGGTGCCAGAGAAAACCGACCCCGATGAAGGTTGGGATTGAAACCGTATAAACAATAAATAATCAGGAGGCAAGCTGGCAGTTGATGCACTGAAAAAGGTGTGCGATTGTGGCTTGCCTCTTTGTTTTTTGCTTACAGCATAGCGTAAGTGCAAATTATTTTCAGTATTTTTGTAAAGATTTAGATATCATAAAAAATAACCAGAAACCCATATATTGAAAATGACAAAAAAACTCATTCTTGTTGCCGCAATGGCGTGCGCATTGTTTGGCGCCTCGGCGGCTGCAACCATTCAGCCAAAAAAGGTAGTTAAGCAAATGAAAAAGGCAGTTGGCGTGACCATCACCTACGGCTCCGACAAGGCTGATGCTCCGGCTCGTACTCGTGTGGTGATGTGCGGCGACCGTCAGCGCATCGAGGGCATTCAATCTGCCAGGTTCCAGGACTTCTTCCCAAAGGAAACCTCATACGTCGACTTCGGTAACAACACCTACTATCAGATGGCATTGCTGCAGAACGGCGACACCGTTTGCTCGAAGCGCGAGTTTAAGGTGAACGATAAATTCAACGTGGTGGCTGACACCACATTTCTGGGCTTCAAGTGCAAGATTGCCCGCACTATCATCAATTCAAACACTATGGAGGTGTGGTATACTACCGACCTTGGCGTTTCTGCTACTCCTACTCCCGGATGGGGCGTTACCGACGGTGTGGTGCTGCGCTACTCGCGCAACGGCCAGTATGTGCAGGTGGCAAAGGAAATTGTGCCGATGACCAAGAGCGAAACCATCTTCCCGGCTTCGTTCGGCAAGGAAATGGACCCTAACTACTATCGCTATACGCTCAACAACAGCAACGTAATCACTGTGCCTGTGTTCAACGACGATGCCGTGAACTTCACGGGTGCCAAGGCTCCCGAGTCAATCGAGCCGAACGTAACCTATCGCGTGGGTGGCGGTTCGATTATTCTTAAGAAAGTGACTTTGCCAAAGTCGGACGACCGCGACGTGTTTGTTGAACTCACACAATACTCAAAAGGCGACGCCTACGACCGCACCGGTTCGGTGTTCATTATCCCTGTTGACAAAGAAAAGTCGTTCTTCGACATGATTAAGAACCTCAAGAGTGTGCCCGGATTCACTGCCAACAACGGCATATTCTATCCCGGACTTGTCTCGACGTCCGACTATAATGTGCCGCTCGAACTGATGCGCTTCTTCACCGGGTTTGGCGTTCGCCAATATAACTACAACGTGGTTCCCGGTCAGAAATGGGTGGACGAGGTGCTGTATAAGATGAACGTCACCAACCTTGCAAGCCGGCTCGAAGGCGAGGTGATTATTGGTGCCTATATTGGCAACTGGGACGCCAACGGCCACAGCATCACCATGAACCTGAAATACTATCCCGGCGACGAGGACAGCAAGCCGTTCCGCCATGCCATGCCGTTGTTCAACACGGTGAACTATCTGGAGCAAGCCGGTCAGGAATATCCCGTTTACATGGAAAACGATGTGCTGAAGGTGAAATTCACTCTTGCCGACGACGTTGAGAATGCCCATCTGTTCTATCTCACCACCGGCCACGGCGGTTGGGGCGGCGGCGATGAGTTCAACCGCAAGGTGAACACCATCAGCCTCGACGGCGAAAAGGTGAGCTCGTTTATTCCTTGGCGCGACGACTGCGCAACCTATCGCAACAACAACCCTTGCTCGGGCAATTTCCCGAACGGCGAAAGCTCGTCGGACCTCAGCCGAAGCAACTGGTGCCCCGGAACCGTCACCAACCCTAACTATATTCCTCTGGGCAACCTCAAGGCGGGCGAACACGAAATCACCGTAAAGATTCCGCAAGGACCGCGCGAACACGGCAGCATGAGCTACTGGTGCGTGTCGGGCACATTGCTTTATTGATTTTGAACGACTGTATTCACACCCTTTGGCTGCAACGGCTCCTTGTTGAGGGGCATGCGGCGAGGGTGTGATTTTTCCCTTTACACGACAATTACATAAAAAGATTTTTCAGCTACAGCAATATGACAGAACACTGCAAGGCAAAAATCACCATGCTGGGCACCGGCAGCGCACTGGTTACGCGCATCTACAACACTTGTTTTGTGCTCGATGCCGGGCACGGGCCGTTGCTTGTTGATGCCGGTGGCGGCAATGGCATATTTGCGCAGATGGAGAAAGCCGACATAGATTTCCACAGCCTTCACCATGCTTTTCTCACTCACGGACACACCGACCACATCCTGGGCATGATATGGGTGGTGAGGCGTATTGCGCAGATGGTTTATGCCAATGACTATGAGGGCACATTTGTGGTTTATGGTCACGACGAAGCCATTGATATGCTCAGCACCTTTTGCCATCTTGCCATACCGGAGCGGTTTATGAAATATCTGGGTTCGCGGCTGTTTTTCGTGACGGTGAGCGACGGCGAGGAATGGGATGCCGTGGGCTGCCGTTTCAAGGCATTCGACATCGGGTCGACAAAGACCAAGCAATATGGGTTCACAGCAATCTTGCCCGACGGGCGCAAACTGGTTTGTCTTGGCGACGAGCCTTACAATGGCGCCGACAGCAATGTGGTGGCTGATGCCGATTGGCTCATGAGCGAGGCGTTTTGCCTGTATGCCCATGCCGATGTGTTCAAGCCATACGAGAAGCATCACAGCACCGCCAAAGATGCCGGGCGACTGGCTGCCGAGTTGCGCGCCAAGAATCTGCTGCTCTATCACACCGAGGACCGCAACCTCGACATACGCGCCAAAGCTTACGCCGCCGAGGCTGCACAGCATTTTGGCGGCACGATTGTGGTGCCCGACGATTTGCAGACCATAGTCCTGTGAAAAAATATTTGTAATTATTACACGTATGTGAATAATTGTTTTTATATTTACTCGTTGAAATTTTTTTTATCGAGCAGAGATGAAGCAAAGTGAAGAAAAACCCTCGTGGGCAAGGCGGATAATCGACCTCTACGTCGACGGGTTTCGCAATATGACAGTGGGCAAGACGCTTTGGGCTGTAATTATTGTGAAGCTTATTTTGATATTTGCGCTGCTTAAGCTGTTTTTCTTCCCCAACTTCTTGTCGACAAATTTTAGCGACGATGCCGAGCGAGCCGAATATGTCAGGGGCGTGTTGTCGTCAGACGATGGCGAGTGACAGCCCTGGTGATGTGAACTGAAAAATAGGAGAGAAAACAATTAATTTTAATAAATAAATTATTTAATATCAGAAAAATATGGATGACATTGTTTCATTGGTCGACTGGTCGAGGGCGCAATTCGCTCTAACCGCAATTTACCACTGGCTCTTTGTGCCGCTCACCCTGGGTCTGTCGGTCATAGTGGCCGTAATGGAAACCATGTATGTGCGCACTGGCGACGTGAAGTGGCTTGGGCTCACTAAGTTTTGGATGCGCCTGTTTGGCATCAACTTTGCCATGGGCGTTGCCACAGGCATCATACTTGAATTTGAGTTCGGCACCAACTGGTCGAACTATAGTTGGTTTGTAGGCGACATCTTTGGAGCACCGCTTGCCATTGAGGGCTTGCTGGCATTCTTCATGGAGTCGACGTTCATTGCTGTGATGTTCTTCGGCTGGAAGAAGGTGAGCAAACGCTTCCACCTCACAGCCACATGGCTCACCGCCATCGGTTCGTCGCTGTCGGCATGGTGGATCCTGGTGGCAAACGCGTGGATGCAATATCCTGTGGGCATGGAGTTCGACCCGGCACAGATGCGCAACGTTATGGCTGATTTCTGGGCAGTGGCATTCTCGCCGGTGGCAGTGAACAAGTTCTTCCACGCGGTGATGTGCGGCTGGACCGTTTCGGGCGTGTTTGTGATAGGCGTGAGCTGCTGGATGCTCATGAAGAAGCGCAATATCGAGGCATCGCTCAGCAGCATTAAGCTTGCCGGTTGGGTGGGCTTGATAGGCATTGTTGGCACAATGGCTACCGGCGACGGCTCGGCAAAGGAAGTTGCCCGCGTGCAGCCTATGAAGCTTGCAGCCATGGAAGGCGTTTATCACGGCAACGAGGGTCAGGAAATCACAACTTTTGGTGTGCTTACACCAGGCAAGACCTATGCCGACGACAAAGATGAATTCATTTTCCACATAGCAATACCCAAAGGATTGTCGTTCCTGGCAACAGGCGATTTCGATGCCTTTGTGCCTGGCGTAAACGACCTTGTTGACGGTTATGCAGTGAACGAGGCAGGCGACACCATCTTCAGCGGCGTGTCGTATGCCGAGCGCATAGCCCGCGGCAAGGAGGCACACGCTTCGCTTCGCGCATTCGACGCAGCCATGAAGGCAGGCGACACCGCAGCCATGCAGCAGAGCAAAGCCGAATTGATGAAGAATTACGAATTCTTTGGCTACGGCTATTTCGACAGCGTTGACGAAGCCATCCCGAATGTGCCCATTACATTCTACATGTTCCACCTGATGGTGATATTGGGCGGCTATCTGTTGGCAATGTTGGCAGCGTCGCTGTTCTTGGCTTACAAGAAACAGAGTTGGCTGCTTGGCAACAAGCTCGTTCATCTGGTGGGTATGGTGTCGATTCCGCTGGTTTGGTTGTGCTCCGAAGCCGGTTGGGCAGTTGCCGAATGTGGCCGTCAGCCATGGCTCATCGAGGGGCTGATGCCGGCAAAGGCAGCCATTTCAGCCATCCCTGCCACATCGGTCATCATTACCTTTGTGCTGTTTGCCGTGCTTTTCACAGCATTGCTTGCAGCCGAGTTGAGCATTATGATGCGTCAGATATCGAAGCACTCAAAGGAAGATATTTTATCGCCTGAAGTTTAATATCAAAAAATCAAAAGAAAGGGAGAAACATACTATGTTCAGTTACGAATTTCTTCAATCATATTGGTGGCTTCTCAACTCGGTGTTGGGAGCGCTGCTGGTGTTCCTGCTGTTTGTGCAGGGCGGACAGTCGCTGATATTGTCGGCACCGTCGCAAGACGGCCGCGACGTGATAGTTAACGCCGTAGGGCGCAAGTGGGAGTTCACTTTCACCATGCTTGTGGTGTTTGGCGGAGCATTTTTTGCCTCGTTCCCGCTGTTCTATTCCACCAGTTTCGGTGGCGCTTATTGGCTGTGGATGCTCATTCTTGCCGGCTTTGTGCTTCAGGCGGTGAGCTACGAATTTCGTCGTCGCCGCGGCAATGTCTACGGCACCAAGGCTTACGATGTGATACTCACGCTGCACGGCATTGTAGCGCCCATTTTGCTTGGCGTGGCAGTGGCAGGATTCTTTTTCGGAGCCGACTTTGTGGTTAAGCGCGTGAGCTTAGTGGGCGAGGGCTCGCCGGTGATTTCAACGTGGGCCGACACTCACGGCATCGAAGCCATATTCAGCATCAAGAATCTGCTGCTGGGCTTTACGGTGCTGTTTTTGGCACGTGTTCAGGCAATATTGTTCCTGAAGAAAACCACACAAGTGTCCGACGAGTTTGCCGCATGGTGCCAGCGTCAACTCATCATCAACGCTGCCATCTTCGTGGTGTTCTTCCTGGCATTTGTGGGTGCTTTGGTGACAGCTGACGGATTGCGCACAACAGGCTTCAACGAATTTGTTGTTGAACCTTATCGCTATTTGCACAACCTCATTGAAATGTGGTGGGTGGCATTGGTACTGCTGCTTGGCGTGGTTCTGGTGCTTTACGGCATCATCCGCTCGGTGTTGGCAAAGACCTACACCTGTGGCATTTGGTTCACCGGCATAGGCACATTGCTTGTGGTGATGGCATTGTTCTGGCTTGCAGGATATAACGACACACCGTATTATCCATCGCTGCTCGATGCCTCGAGTTCGCTCACCATACGCAACAGCTCGTCGAGCGAGTTCACCTTGCAGGTGATGAGCATAGTGTCGCTCATCATTCCGTTTGTGGCTGCCTATATGATTTATGCTTGGTATAGCCTTACTCGCCAACCGGTTACCCCCGAGGAGGTCAATGGCAAGGACCACAATTATTGATTAAGAGCCTGCTGCGCCGGAGGTTTCGGCGCAAGCATGCGAACACACAAAGCTAAACACGAGGCGTGGCAATGATGCTGCGCCTCGATTGTTGTCATGAGGGCATAAAAAAGCGGGTTTTAGTAATATTTATGATAAATATTGGCTGAGGATTGGTGCATTTTGAGTATTTTCGCAAGATAAATAAAAACAATGACTAATATGGACCCAGTGAAAGTGAAGATAGTGAACCGTTCGAACAACGCCTTGCCGGCATACGGCACAAGTGAAAGCGCAGGCATGGACCTGCGAGCATGGCTTAGCGAGCCCATAGTGCTTCAGCCGCTGCAGCGAGCGTTGGTGCCAACGGGCGTAAGCATAGAGTTGCCTCACGGCTATGAGTGCCAAATTAGGCCTCGCAGCGGGTTGGCGCTGAAAAAGGGTGTGACGGTGTTGAACACTCCGGGCACCATCGATGCCGACTATCGTGGCGAAATAGGCGTGATACTCATCAACCTCAGCAACGAGCCTTTCACTATTGAAAACGGCGAACGCATCTGCCAGATGATATTGTCGCAATACAGCAAGGTGGAATGGAGCGAGGTGGAAGTGCTTGGCGACACCGAGCGCGGTGCAGGCGGTTTCGGCCACACCGGCGTGAAATGATTGTTTTATGACGCCGCAGCCGTGTTGCTGAACGCGGCTTTTGCAGGGTAAAGATGAAAATACTTATTGCTTAATGATGAATATCAAAAGGATAAATAATATATTTTTTCTTGCAGTGGCATTGCTGAGTGTGGTGCCTGCATTGATAGCCGGCAACCGCAAGGGCACGTCCGACACGTCCGTGTTGGCATCTTCGCTGTTGGGCGATTTCTGTTCGCCGCAGGTGAGCGATGCCGACCGTCGCAAAGCCGAATATGTCTATCTTGAGGCAGAGCGCCAACGGGCGTTGGACAATTATCCTGCCTACTTCGAGCTAATGCGCCATGCCCACAGCATCGACCCCGAAAACACCATTGCAAGTTACTATATCGGCTTTTTGATGATGGCACTTGAGTCGCCTAACGGCGATGAGCGTCAGTTGGCATTGAAACTGATGCATGAGCACTATGCCGAGTGCCCCGAGGACTATTACGAGTCGTTTATCTACGGGCGAGCAGCCGGTATGTTTGGCAATGTTGGTGAGGCACTCGACGTGTGGAAAAAGATGTCGGAGCTATATCCCGATAAAGCCGATGTGCAATTCTCGCTTGCCGAGGCTTATAGCGCTAACGGCAAATTTCAGGATGCATTGGCAGCCTACGACTCGCTTGAGCAGGCGCAGGGCAAGATGCTGACGTTGTCGACCCGCAAGATTAACGTGTACATGTCGATGCGCGACTCGATTGGCGCGATAAACGAATGCCGGTCGCTGCTGGCGTCAGCGCCAAAGAACGTGCAGTATAATCTGCTTATGAGCCGCCTGTTTGCCACCTATAGCATGAACGACAGCGCATTGGCTTATATCGACCATGCCCAAAGCTACGACCCCGACAACGGCGGCATCTACTTGGCGCGTGCGCAATTCTACAACAGCGTTGGCGACACCGTGAACTACGACAAGCAAATCTACAATGCACTCATCAACAAGAACCTCGACGTGGAAAGCAAGTTGGGTGTGCTCT
Source organism: Bacteroidales bacterium (assembly GCA_004557385.1). Lineage (GTDB taxonomy): Bacteria > Bacteroidota > Bacteroidia > Bacteroidales > Muribaculaceae > SFTJ01. The sequence goes on along the minus strand of SFEA01000021.1, from coordinate 17,963 downwards.
ACGACTATTCGCGCGACTTGATTCAAAACCAAGATTCGAGCCTGCGTGCCGACACCCTGTTCAAGGTGCTCATTGAGGAACATCCCCACGAAAACAAGATACACGAGCTTTACAGCCAATATCTGTGGGCTAAGAAGGACTATAAGCGCTCGGGCGAGCAGCTGAGCTATGCACTCGATGTCGACCCCACCAGCGCCGACAATTGGCGTATGCTCATGGGCTGCTATTTGATGACCGATAACTACAGCGAAGCCATCAAAGCCGGCGAAAACGCCATAAAATACAACCCCGACAACGTGGAATTGTATAAATACATCGCTCCGGCTTACTATCAGCTGAAGGAGTACGACAAGTCGATTGCCGTATACAACAAAGCCATGGAGCTGATTGATTCGGCTGACTACGAGAGCCGCTCGGAGCTGCTGAGCGGAATTGCCGATGTCTACTACATGCAAAAGGACACGGTGAAGGCATTCGCCACCTACGAGAAGGCGCTTGAGGCAAACCCCGGCAATGTGATGGCGATGAACAACTATGCCTATTTCCTGAGCGAAAGCGGCGGCGACCTCGACAAGGCTGAGAAAATGAGCTATCGCACCATTTCCGACAGTCCTGAAAGTTCAACCTACCTCGACACCTATGCTTGGATTTTGTTCAAGAAAAAGAATTACAAGGAAGCGCTGGTGTATATCGAGAAAGCCATGAACGACCCCGATGCCGCAACCAGCGCCGATGTGCGTTCGCATTATGGCGACATCCTGTTCATGAATGGTGAGCCTGATGCTGCCCTCGTGCAGTGGGAGGAGGCGTTGAAACTCGACCCCGAAAACGAGTTGCTGAAGCGAAAAGTGAAGTTTAAAACCTATTTTTTCAAATAAACTGATATGAAAGCAATTAAAGCATTAGTGCTGCTGATGAGTGTGGCAATGGCAATGATTGGCACCAGCTGCTCGTCGAGCCGTCAAGCAGTGAATAATGGACAAACGCCGTCGGGCATCGACAGCAAGATAGGCGAATATGCACAATATGCCACATGGAAAACGCTTGTGAGCAAAGGCAAGGTTACGCTCACGGCAGGAGCAGGCAAGACGGTGAGTTCGTCGATGCAGATGAAGATGATTGCGGGCCGTTCGATTTCAATTTCGGTGCGTCCACTGTTGGGCATCGAAATGGCTCGCCTTTATATAGCCAACGATGAGATAATCATTCTCGACCGCTACCATAAGGTTTACGTCAGAGAAAAGGCATCGGTGCTCACCAGCGGTGTGCCGGTTGACATCAACACTTTGCAGGACATTTTGCTGGGTCGTCCACACATCTTGGGCAAGGGCACATTCACGGCAGCCTTGGCAGGCGACGTGGTGCTCACAGCCGACAACGGCACCGTCAAGCTCACCCCGGTGGAGCAATACGATGGCTTCAACTATGCCTATGTGTTCAACACCGACCGCAATCTGGAGCGCCTTGATGTGTCGCCAGCCGGAGGCGAATCGATTTACAGCGCTAATTACAGCAACGTAGAAACTACGCTTGCCGGAAAGGTTGCCACCGAAGTTGATGTGACAACCAAACTTAACGGCACCGACATTGCGCTGGGCTTGTCGTTGAAAACCCTCACGTGGAACAACGATATCAGCGACGACATCGAAATTCCGGCTGACTATCAGGAAGCTACCGGTTCGTCGATAATTAAAGCACTTGGCGGCACGGTGCGCTGATAACTTTTCACGGGCAGGGAGATGAGCGTATTGATGAAGAGGGCAGGCAGATTGATGTTGCTATTGGCGGTGTTGGTGATGGGTGCAGGAGTTGCTTCTGCACAAACCAAGAGCGCAAAGTCGATTAAGCAACAAAAGGCAGCTGCCCAGCGCGAAATACGCGAAACCACAAAGAAAATCAAAGACAACAAAGATGAAACACGCCGCTCGCTGAATCAGCTGAACTCGCTCACGGCAGAGATTGGTGACCATCAGCGCTCGATTGACGCGCTGAATGTGCAGCTCGAAGCCATCAACAACGAGTTGCGCAGCGTGAACGACAGCATAGCCGCCAACGAGGCTGAATTGCAGCGGCTGCGCACCGAATACGGCAAGGCGATACGCAAGATTCATGCTCACTCGTCGTCGCTCGACAAGTTGATGTTTGTGTTCGAGTCGGAGTCGTTTCATCAGGCACTGCGCCGTATGCGCTATCTGCGCGAGTTTTCGGCATGGCGCAAACGTCAGTCGCAGGAGATAGGCGAGACCCAACGCCGCTTGGAGAATAGCCGTGCGCGCATCAACCAGCTTGCCACAGCCAAAAGCAACACCATAAAGGACCAAAACCTCGCTAAGCTGGCGCTCGAGCAGAAAAAACAGCGCCAGAGCGACGTGGTGGCGAAACTGCGTGCCGAGGGCACACAGCTGCAGGCTGTGCTTGCCGACCGCCAGCGCCGTGCCGATGCGCTCGACCGCGAGCTGAACCGCATTATTGAGCAAGAACGCCAGGCTGCCGAGCGAGCTCGTCGCGAAGAGGCTGAACGCAAGCGCCTCGAGGCTGAACGCAAGGCGGCTGCCGAAAAGAAACTTGCCGAGAAAACCAAGCCAAAGAAGGGCGGCAAGGGAAATGCTGCCGATAAAGGTAAAGCAACTGCCGGAGGCGACTTGGCAATGAACACACCAAGCAAGCCAAAAAGCACACCGTCGCCGGCAAAACCCACTGCACCCACCCACCAAGATGTGGCGCTTGGCGGCAGCTTCGAGAGCAACAAGGGTAGACTGCCTTATCCGGTGAGCGGAAACTTCAAGATTGTTCGCCACTTTGGCGTGCAGCGCCATCCCGAATTGAAATATGTGATGACCGAAAACGGCGGCATCGACATCGAAACCAAGCCGGGTGCTGTGGCACGCGCCGTGTTCACCGGCAAGGTGTCGGCAATTTTCCGTCAGGACGGTTATAACACGGTGGTGATGGTTAGGCATGGTTCATACCTTACAATCTATGTGAATCTGTCGGAGATATATGTGCGCACCGGCGAAACGGTGAAGCCAAACCAAAACATTGGCAAGATATTCTCCGACCGAGAGGACGACAACCGCACCATCTTGCACTTTGAGGTGCGCAACGAAAAAGTGAAACTCAATCCCGAGCAGTGGCTGCGCCGATGAGCTGCCTTTTTTCGCTCAACAGGCATATTATCATGAAAGATATGATTACAATTCAACGATACACCAGCGACCGGCAACCCATTTGGGACGCATTCGTGCAGACGGCAAAGAACAGCTCGTTTCAGCATCTGCGTGCCTATATGGACTATCACAACAACCGTTTTGCCGATTATTCGCTGATGGCTTACAGCGGCACTGAGCCGGTGGCGCTGCTTCCGGCTAACCGTGTTGGCGATGTGGTGTACTCGCACCAGGGACTTACCTATGGCGGTTGGGTGATGCCGTTGAAGCACTTCAACGTGGTGGTGATGCTGCAAGTGATGGACGCCGCGCTCAATTTCATGCGAGCCGATGGCGTGACCACCCTCTATTATAAGCCCATGCCGCACATCTATCACAGTTATCCTGCCGAGGAAGACCTGTATGCGCTGTTTCGCTGCGGAGCCGAATTGACTGCGACAAACGTGTCGACCACCATCGACCTCCAGCATCCGTTGCCGTTCAACACCGGGGCTAAGTCGTCGGTGTCGGTGGCTCGTCGCGAGGGCGTTACCATTGCCGAGAGCGATGGTTTTGCAGGCTATTGGGCGGTGCTTACCGATTTGCTTGAGCGACGCTACAACACTTGCCCGGTGCATACGCTTGCCGAGATTATGCAGCTTAAGACATCGTTCCCCGATAACATACGCCTGTACACAGCCACCTCCGATGGCGAGTTGCTTGGTGGCATTGTAATGTATTTTGTGGGGCAAGTTGCCCATTCGCAATACACGGCAGCCACCCCACAAGGGTGGGAGAAACGGGTGATTCCGGCAATCTACAATCACATCATCAGCCACGAGTGCGCTTCGATGCGCTACCTCGATTTTGGCACGTCGAATGAAGATTCAGGCCGATATCTCAACGAAGGACTCGTGCTGCAGAAATGCGGCATGGGAGGCAGAGCCATTGTATATCAGACGTTTAAATTGAAATTATAGCATATTGGCTACTATGGCACGCAACGGCACCAATCTATCGCGCATGGTGGTGAAAACCATGGGACTGTTCAGCGGAGTGCAGATGCTGAGCATTGTTTGCAGCGTGGTTCGCTGCAAGCTGGTGGCGCTGTGGATAGGTCCGATAGGGGTGGGCTTGTTTGCGTTGTGGAACAGCGCACTCGATATGATTGGCACGGCATCGAATTTGGGCATACGCAACAGCAGCGTGCGCAGCCTTTCCGTAGAGTTTGCCAAAGGCGATGTGAACAAAGTAGGGCGAATGGCAGCTGTTGTGCGCCGATGGTCGGTGTGGCTTGGGCTTGCCGGAGCATTGCTCACCGTTGTGTTGGCACCTATGCTCAGCACCGTCACTTTTGGCGACGACCGCCACATCTGGGGTTTTGTGATGCTGTCTGTGGCAGTGCTGATGAATTCGCTCATGAACGGCGAGCATGCCATTTTGCAAGGCACGGCGATGCTGCGGCGCCTTGCCTCGGCGTCGGTGGTAGGTTCGGTAGCCGGAGTTGTGGTGTCGGTGCCCATGTTCTACGTTTGGCGAGTGGACAGCGTGCTGCCTTCGGTGGTGGTGAGCGCTGTTGTGGCTGCCTTGTGCGCCTACATCTATAGGAAAAAAGATTGCGTCAACCAGCAAGTTAGCCGCGCCGAAGTGGTGCAACAAGGCGGCGAATTTGTGCGCTTGGGAATATTCATGACCATAGGTGTAGTGTTGGCTTTGATAGGAAATTATGCATTTATGGCATACCTGAACGCCGCTGGCGGCACCGACGAGGTGGGATACTATCAAACCGGCTATACGCTTGCCAATAAATATGTTGGGCTTGTGCTCACGGCATTGGGCATGGAATTTTTCCCGCGACTGAGCCGCGTGTCGCACAGCAGACGAGCCACCGAACTGTTCACATCGCAAGAAATCAACATAACATTGTTTTTGCTCACACCGCTGGTGATGATTATGATGCTGTTGCGGCAACAGGTGGTGAGTTTGCTCTACGACACGGCGTTTCTGGTGGCATTGCCGTGCTTCACCTGGATGCTTGTGGGCATGGTGCTGCGCGCCACGTCGTGGTGCATGGCATTTGTGATACTGGTGCGAGGCGATGGCCGCACCTATGTTGTCACCGAGGCACTGAGCACGTTGGTGGGGTTGGCATTGAATGTGGCAGCGTATCACTACTACGGTTTGACAGGACTTGGAGTGTCGTTTGCCTTGTGGTATGCCGTTTATAATGTGATAGTGGGTGTGGTTTATTTCGTCAAATATCGCATGAAGCTGCACGGCAGGGCAATAGCCATGGCAGGCGCATCGGTGGCGATGAGCGTGGTCTGTGCTTTACTGGTAGAGCGCGAGGATTATGTGGCTGCTTTTGTGCTCACTGTGGTGGCTTCGGCGTTTTGCTTGAGATGCTTGTTAAGTCAGTTACGAGGCAAAAACGCGGCGAAAACATAAAAGATGTGAAAAGGTTTGTTTTTCATTTTTTTTGTCTTACCTTTGTCACAGCAAACATAAAAAATTTTATTTAACCGGGATGGGGTCTCTCACCGATACAAGGTGGAGATTCTTTCTTTTTTACTAACATTAAAAAAACACAGAATTGATATGGCTATAAGCTATATGACCAAAGAAGGTTACAAGAAAAAAATGGAAGAACTCGCTTATCTGGAAAATGTTAAGCGACCAGAGATTTCTGCAGCTATTGCCGAGGCACGCGACAAGGGCGACCTTTCGGAGAATGCAGAATACGACGCAGCAAAGGAAGCCCAAGGAATGCTCGAAATGAAGATTTCGCAGCTGAAAGATATTGTTGCCAATGCCCGCATCATCGACGAGAGCAAGCTCAACACCGACGTGGTGTCGTTGCTGTCGACGGTGAAAATCAAAAACGTGAAAAACGGCATGGTGCTCAAATACACCATCGTGTCGGAGAGCGAAGCCAACCTCAAGGAGATGAAGATTGCATCGGCTACACCAATTGCCCGCGGCTTGATGGGCCACAAGGTGGGCGATGTGGTTGAAGTGAAGGCTCCTGCAGGGCTTATGCAATTCGAGATTCTTGAAATTTCGTTAGGGTAATAATCAAGCAAGAAAGGAGAACGAGCTATGGCTTCGATATTCAGCAGAATAATTGCCGGCGAAATACCGTGCTACAAGGTGGCAGAGGATGAGCATAACTTTGCGTTTCTCGACATCAATCCGGTGGCAAAGGGTCATGTGCTTTGCATACCCAAGCACGAGGTTGATTATTTGTTCGACCTCAGCGACGAGGAATATGCTTCGCTGATGCTTTTTGTGAAGCGTGTGGCTGAAGCGTTGAAGAAAACTTTGCCTTGCGTGAAGGTGGGCGAAGCTGTGCTTGGGCTTGAGGTGCCTCATGCCCATGTTCACCTGGTGCCAATCAACAAGGAAAGCGACATGAATTTCTTCAAGGAAAAGCTGTCGTTGCCGGCTGAGGAGATGCAGCAGATTGCCGAAGGAATTGCAAAGAACTTTTGAGCAAAAGCAAACAGTTTTTTTTGATTGTGATAGAAAGACAGCGAGGATGTCAAGACAAAGTGCTTGGCATCCTCGCTGAGTATATGTGTGGCACTAAGAAACAGGCTCTAAAGCGCGGCGTAGTCGAGCAAGGTGATGTAGGTGTGAATGGCTTCGCGAATTTCCATAGGACAGATGTATTCGTCGGCGGTGTGGCTTCGCGCCGAGTCGCCCGGACCCATCTTCAACGAGGGGAAGGGCATGAGAGCCTGGTCGGACAGCGTGGGCGAGCCAAAAGGCACTTTGCCCATGGTGAGGAGTCGCTTCACCAGCGGATGGTCGGTGCTGATGCCCGATGGGTTGAGCCGCGTGCTGCGAGGCGTGAATGTGCAGGTTGGTGCCGCCTGACGGATGATTTCGAGCGTCTGCAGGTTGGTGTAGGCGTCAGTTGTGCGCACATCCACCACAAAGCGGCACACGTCGGGCACCACGTTGTGTTGAGTGCCGGCGTTAATCATCGTAGTGCTCACTTTAATTGGTCCGAGAAGTTCCGATTGCTTGTTGAATGTGATGTTGCGCAGAGCATTGATGGCGTCGATGGCGATATACAGGGCATTTATTCCCTCATTTCGGGCAGCGTGCCCCGAGCGCCCAACGGCTTCGGCATCGAGCACCATAAGCCCCTTTTCGGCAATGGCAGGCTGCATGCCTGTGGGCTCGCCCACGATAGCCACATCAATTTTTGGCAGCATGGGCAGCACGCTCTCAATGCCCTGGCGTCCGCTCACTTCCTCCTCGCACGATGCCAAGAAGATGAGATTGTAGCGCTGCTCATGCTCGGTGAGCCAGCGGAATGCAGCCAGCAGCGACACCACTGACGCTCCGGCATCGTTGCTGCCGAGGCCGTAGATGCGACCATCGGTTTCGGTGGGCGTGAACGGGTCGAGAGTCCATCCCTGAGCAGGTTTTACGGTGTCGATGTGGCTGTTGAGCAGCACTGTTGGCAGCGATGGGTTAAAGTCGGGGCAGACAGCCCACACATTGTTGCCGCTACGTCGGCAGTAAAGTTGCCATTGCTGCATTTGTTGTTCAACGATGTCAGCCACGCGAGCCTCGTCGCGGCTAATGCCGGGAGTGGCAATCATGCGCTTCAGCAAGTCCTCGGCATCGTAGTATAGTTCGTCGATATCAGCCATTGTAAAAAAAATTCTTCGGTTATTCTGTAAAAAATTTCTGTTGGCGAAGTTACGAAAAATATTTGGGTTTGCGTGGCAATAAGTAGGAGGTGTGTTAAAATGTGTAATCTTTTGCTTGGCAATAAAGAAACAATGTTAACGCTATTGGTTAATACTGCATTAATATGCAATCGCAGAACTTTGGTTGACGTAAATTTGTAGTATAAAATAAGAAGAAACAAAACTTATAGATAAATTTTATGGCAACAATGTTAGTAGAAACCTTGGCGCACAATGCCGTGAAATTTGGCAATCGTGAGGCTTTGCGTTTCCGTGATTATAAGACACAACAATGGACAAGTATCTCGTGGAACGACTTTAAGAAGATTGTCGACCGTATGGCATTGTCGTTTGAGATGCTTGGATTGAAAGAAGCCGATAAGATAGCACTTTACACCCAAAATTGCCCGGGCATACTCATTTCGCATTTCGCTGCATTCTACAACCGCGCTATTGCGGTGCCCATTTATGCCACAAGCAGCTGCGATGAGGTGGCATTCATCACCGCCGACTCAGGCGCAAAGATATTGTTTGCAGGCGACCAAAAGCAATACGAAACTTCGTTGCGTGTGCTTGAAAAGGTGCCAACCATCGAGCACCTTGTGCTTCTAAACCCTACAATCAAACTTGTGAAAGGCGACAAGACATCGCTCTATTGGGATGACGTGCTTGCTATTGCCGACAACGCTACCGAAGCCGACCGCCGTGCCGTGATAGAGAGCCGCGAGGCTGCTGTTGGCGACGATTTGGCTTACTTGATTTACACTTCGGGAACAACCGGCAAGCCAAAGGGAGTGATGCTCACCCACAACAATCTTGCTTCGCAAATCGACATTCACAGGAAAACTCTGCCATACGTCACAAGCGACGACGTGTCGCTGAGCTTCTTGCCATTGTCGCATGTGTTTGAACTTGGGTGGACTATGGTATGCCTCTCCATTGGTGCGCGGGTGGTGCTCAACTACAATCCCAAGGTGATTCAAGACACGCTAAAGGAGGTTCATCCATCGTGCATGTGCAGTGTGCCGCGCTTCTGGGAGAAAGTGTATGGTGCAGTAATCGAAAAGATGCATCATTCGTCGATTGTTGCAAAGAAACTTATGAAGGAAGCCATCACTGTGGGCATACGCCGCAATGTGGTTTATCTGGCACAAGGACGCAAGGTGCCGGCAGTGCTTGAGATGCGTTATAAGACTCTCGACAAACTTGTGTTGAGCAAGGTGCGCGAAGCCATTGGCATTGACAAGAGAACCATTTTCCCCACAGCCGGAGCGGCAGTTAGCGACAACATTGTGGCATTCTTGCGTGGCATAGATTTGCCTATTGTGGTAGGCTACGGATTGAGCGAAACCACCGCATCGGTGTCGTTCTACAAGCAGACAGGCTTCAAGATTGGAACCATAGGCACGCCGCTTGCCTCGGTGCAGGTGAAAATAGGTGAGAATAACGAGATTCTTGTGAAGGGCCCGTCGGTGATGAAGGGTTACTATAATCGTCCGGAGGAGAACAAAGAGGCGTTCACTGCCGACGGATATTTCCGCACCGGCGATGCCGGACGCATCACCCCTGAGGGCGAACTTGTGCTAACCGAACGTCTGAAGGACTTGTTCAAGACCTCAAACGGTAAATATATTGCTCCACAAGCACTCGAAAGCCTTCTCGCTGAAGACCAAATGATTGAGCAGGTGGCTGTGATTGGCGACCAACGCAAGTTTGTCACTGCACTCATTGTGCCGTCATATCCAGCTGTTGAGGCTTATGCTCACAAAAACAAGATTGGCTATCACGACATGACCGATTTGCTTAAGAATCCTGCCATCGTCGACATGTTTATGAAGAGCATAAACGAGATTCAGGCTAACATGGCAAGCTACGAGCAAATCAAGCGCATCACTTTGTTGCCCAAACCATTCACTATGGAGAGCGGCGAACTCACCAACACGTTGAAGGTGCGACGCAATGTGGTTACAAAAAACTACAAGAAGCAAATCGATGCAATGTATGCCTATTAATGGCGTGTCGCTATAAACCGAGACATCAAAGTAATAAGACTTTTCATATAGATTCCCGCCAAGCTGCAAGTGATTGTTGCTTGGCGGCTTTGTTTGGTGGCGGTGCGATATAGCTCTTTTCGTCAATAAATTTGTTGAAAAGGAGCACGATATTTGATTGATTATCATTGTTTTTGTATTGTGAAATGTTTAAATCAAAATGATAAATACCAAAGAAATGAAGAAATGTGTTTTTGCTGCACTTTGTGTGCAATGTGCCTGTTTGAGAGCATGGCAGGTGTTTCGGTCTATCAGATTAAGGACGGACGTGCCGATGTCTACTGCGAAGATGGCGATGTGGTGGCAAAAGTTCGCATCAGGTCGCTCGACGTGGAATTGGGACGCTTGAAAAAGGCTGTAAAGCAGGGCAAAGCCGAGATTCGTGTGGATGCCGACGAAGCACGCTATCACTTTATGTGCAACACAGCCAAGGGATGGAAGGAAATAGGCTCGATTGAGTGCACTATGCTCAGCACTGAGGTAGTGGGCGGCTTCACTGGTGTGATTATCGGTATGTTTGCCGAAGGCAACGACACCGCCACATTCACCCTGCCCGAGTGAAATAAAGCGGCATAGACGGTAGGCGAATGTCGTGCATTTTTAGCTGATATGCCGTTGAATCAGAGCAAAACGAAACGGTAGTAGATGTTTATGTTGAAATTTTGTTGCTACTACCCCAAAAATTTGATAACTTTGCACCCCGAATAAGATAAATAACTAAATAAGATGAAGATAGCAATTGTTGGCGCCAGTGGCGCAGTGGGACAGGAATTTCTTCGTGTGCTCGACGAGCAGAACTTCCCGTTCGATGAAATGGTGCTGTTTGGCTCGAAGCGCAGTGCCGGTCGTGCCTACACTTTCCGTGGCAAGGAATACATTGTGAAAGAACTTCAGCACAACGACGATTTCAAGGATGTTGACATAGCGTTCACGTCGGCAGGAGCAGGCACCTCGAAGGAGTTTGCCGAAACCATCACAAAGTATGGTGCAATAATGATTGACAACAGCAGCGCATTCCGCATGGACGAAGATGTGCCTTTGGTGGTGCCCGAGGTGAACGGCGACGACGCCTTCAACACTCCGCGCAACATCATTGCCAACCCTAACTGCACAACCATTCAGATGGTGGTGGCATTGAAGCCGCTCAACGATGTGTCGAAAATCAAGCGTGTGCACGTGGCAACCTATCAGGCAGCCAGCGGTGCCGGAGCAGTGGCTATGCAGGAACTCATCAACCAATACGCCGAGATAGCTGCCGGCAAGGAACCTACGGTTGAAAAATTTGCCTATCAGTTGGCTTACAACGTGATTCCGCACATCGATGTTTTCCAGCCTAACGATTACACCAAGGAGGAAATGAAGATGTTCAACGAAACACGCAAAATCATGCATGAACCGGAAATAAGCGTTAGCGCAATGTGCGTGCGTGTGCCGGTGATGCGTGCTCACAGCGAGGCTATCTGGATTGAAACCGAGCGCAAGATTACGCCAGCCGAGGCTCGCGAAGTGCTCGCTAAAGCCGAAGGCGTGGTGGTTGTTGACAATCCTGTCGAGAAGCAATATCCAATGCCGTTGTTCGTGGCTGACAAGGACCCGGTGTATGTGGGTCGTATCCGCGAAGATTTGGCTAACGAAAACGGTCTTTCGTTCTGGCTTGTTGGCGACCAAATCAAGAAGGGCGCCGCACTCAATGCTGTGCAGATTGCACAATATATGCTCAAGCACGGCTGGACTCCAAAGCATTGACATTCTGTGACACACACAATATGTAAAAAGGGCATTACCTATCGAGGCGATGCCCTTTAGTATTGTTTGGAGTGTGGAAACATCGGTTGATGTAACCAAATCAAGAATTAATTGCTGTGTGATGATGCGGCAGGCATTAGCTTCAGCACTTCGTTGGGCGAAGTGCTGAGCGAGATGATGCTGTCGGTGGTTGTGAAGCGCTTGCCGCATGCTCGCACCACGGTGCAGCCTTGTTCTTGCCACGGATTGAGCAGCTTGCAAGGGCGGCCCTTTAGGCTGACGATGGTGGCGCACTCAACAGCATTGTTGCTGCATGAACTTGACACCAAAAATGCGCCGTGGGTGCGCAAGTTGCTGAACGAAGCAGGGCGATTCTTGGGCCATACGGGGAACAGGCGGATTATGCCTTCGTAGCCTTGCAGCAGCATCTCGTTGATGCACGAGGGCACAGCGCTGAAGCACTCGATGCCGCCACCGCCTTGGGTGACCCACATGTTGGTTTGCGCTGTTTTGGCAATGCGCTCTTTGAGTTTGGCAAGCAGCTTCTCGCCGTCGTAGCCCAGACGTGCTGCCGAGGTGAAATAGGTCTCGATGCCGTTGCTCATATTGTCCCAGCGCGCGTCGCGCCACTCGTAGTGGCTAAATTCGTTTGGCCCATCCCAACCGTTGATTTCGTTGAGCAGGATGCCGGCGAAATCGGGGTCGGTGAAATGTCCGCTCACGCCGGATGGGAACACCAATCCGTGCATCATCACGCGTCCAAAGCCCGGCGCAGTTATGCTGCCTGAACCGCTGCCGCCCTCGCATGCTTTCACGCGCACCACGCCGTTTACAGTGGTGGTGGGGATAGGGCTCAGATGGTCGAGGATGTGTTGCCATTTTGCGCGGCGGTCGGCATCGACGCCCAGAAAGGTGCTCATGTCGATGATGCCTTTAAACAACATTCTGCACAGACCCAGCGACACGGTGGGGTTGACGTCGCCAAAGTAACTCTTGTAGTTAGGTCCTTCCCATGGACCCACCTCCCAGAAATTGTCGTTACGGCTTACGTAGCGGCCGTTCTCGAAAGTGAGGTAGTCTTGCCAGAAGTCGGCGACGGCAAGAATGAACGGATAAACCTTGCGGGCATACGCGGCATCGTAGGTGTGATAGAACCGCATAAACATATTCGTGGTGCAAAAAGCAGCATCGCTTTTTTGCCCGAGGAACATATAGCCGCCTTCAAGTCCGGTTTCGTTGATGCCGTAAATCTTCATCATGGCTTGCGGAGTAAGAGGATACATGCTCGAGCAGAATCCTTTTGGCCCGATGCCTACGGGGTAGTATACGCCGCGGCAGTTGAGAAATTTCTGCGCATGCTCGCTGCCACGCGCCATATATTGCAGTATGGGTGCATCGAATGGCTCGGAGAGTTCAACGTGGTTCGATGAGTACGCGCCCCACCACGGCGCCTGATGGTTGTAGTTGAGGTGATAGTCGCCAGCCCAAGCAGGTAGGTCGGTGGTGATAGCTGTTCCCCACAGCCCCGGAGGAAAGTTAGGGTTGCGGCTGCAGCAAGCCAGCAGGTAGTGTGAGCCGTAGTAGTATTTTTCAAGGTCTTTATCGCCCAGATGCACTTGCGACTGTGCCCAGAAGCGGTTCCACCATTGACAATGCTTTGTGCGAATCTTTGTCAGTTTCTTTGGCGTGATGCTTTCTGCTTGACGGATGGCGTTATCGAGGAAATTGGCGTTTTCTTCGTTAGAGCATACCTGCACCAGCACCGTGGCGCTTTCATGAGGTTTGAGGTTGATGCTTTGTGGTTCGCCGTTTATAACCCTTAAAGCCACAGCCACGCCCGATTCCCACAAAAGCGAGTCGCCGAGGAATTGTCGGGTTGTCCAGGCGATGTAGCCTTTGCGTCCGGATTTCACTGTTGCGCCGCGACCTGTATCGCTCTCGAAGTCGACGCTCAGTTGCACCGGCGCATTGCCGGCAGTGAGCCTCACCACTGCCAGGTTGCTTGTTGCGGCGCACCAAGCCTCCATATTGTAGCTCGTGAGGGCGTTGGCAAATGAGCCGCTCACCGTGGCGTGGTTGATGCTTTGGGTGATGTGATAGCTTGCCCCGGAAAGCCCGTTGGCGCGGATGTTGAGCCGCCCCACCAAGCATAGTCCGCCGTTAGGATAGCCGTTGAGAGCCTTCCAGAAATCAGTTTTCGAAAAATAGATTACTTGGTGCTGCGAGTTTCCGCCAAACACCATTCCTATGTCGCCGTTGCCGCAAATGGCACCATCGGGTGTCAAGGTGGTGGGCGTGTTCTTGGGCGCTGATGTCCACTCGCCAGTGTGGTTAGGCAAGAAAGATGCTGCGTTTTTCGATTTGGCTAAGGCGCTCATGGTTGCCAAAAGCAACAGGGCGCCATAGATTGCTATTCGTTTCATCGTTTTTGTGATTTGGTATGGCTTTTATCGCAAATTTATGCAATTTTAGCGAAAGAGAAGTTGCATTATGTCACTATTTAATAGCACAATATGCCTAACCGCCTAATAGCGGCGGGCGGGGCTTGGATGCAATGTACTTTTGATGTGGGTTATGCTCATCAAGGATTCAGCGTTTGCGTTTGATTATTGCTTGCATACGGTCGAAAACCTCCACCGCTTCTTTTTTGTTTAGTCCGGCTTTTACAGCCACAGCTATAACATCATCTTTTGTTGGCTGGATGCTATCGTTGATTGAAGTGGTGCGGAATCCGTTGATGCCGTAGCTCGGCAGCAAATCGTAAGCTTTATGCTATTCATTTTTTTTGCCTCGTTTGCGGGTTACACGTTTCTCGTTAAGCACATCGTCGAGCGTCTGATACTGCTTTTGTGCAAACAGCGCATCGAACTCTGATAGTGTATTCAGGGCAAACCCTATTTGGAGCAGTCCTTTCAGCGATATCTCGCCAGTTTGCTCAAATCGGCGATAGGTGGCAAATTTCACTCCAGCCCTTGTTGCTAATCCTTCTTGTGTTAGATTCAGTTCCAATCGGCGTGCTTTCACCCTTGCGGCAATTTGCATTGCCACATCAGCGGGAGTGTGTATGTTAATTGCTATTATATTATTCATAATATATCAAATATGCGATTAACAAATAATATATTGTTTGATACAAAGATAGTGAATTGTCTGTGAATGTTGTGCTTTTTGGGAAAACTTTTTATGGATGAAAGCGTGTTTTTTCAGGCGGCGGGAGAGTGGAGCGCATAGATGCACAAACCCGTTGGCGTGATATCTCGCCAACGGGTGTTATGTTAGTTGATGATTATGCTTTGGTGCAGTGGCTTATGCGAGGTGCGAACCGCGCGACAGGTCGCATAGGTTGTCGGCTTTGGTTATAATCACCTCTTTCACGCCGGCGTCGAGTGTGGCAAATGCGTTGTCGAGTTTCGGCAGCATGCCGCCCGACACTATGCCTTGTTCCTTCAGCTCGGCATATAGCTGGCGGTTGATGACTGGAATCGCGCTGTTGTCGTCGTTCTCGTCGCGCAACACGCCTTCTTTCTCGAAGCAGAACACCAGCGTGACGTTCGTGGGTGAGAGGTGCAATCACAGGCACCACGCCCTGACTGATGAGGCTTTTCAGCGCCACGCCGTCGGCGCGGTCAACGTCGCCCACCCAGCCATAGTCGACGGTTTTCACCGGGCGTTTGTGGCTTAGCAGAATGTTCATATCGGCGCCGGTCATGCCAAGGGCGTTCACGCCAAGTGCTTGCAGCCCAGCCACGATGCGCTTGTTCACCAAGCCGCCGTAAACCATAGTGACAACCTCAAGCATATCGTCGTCGGTGATGCGACGGCCGTCCACCATCTTTGTTTCGATGCCCAGGCGTTCAGCCATGCTCGTGGCGAGGCGTCCTCCACCGTGCACAAGCAGTTTGTTGCCTTCAATCGAGGCAAAGTCGCGAAGCAAAGCATTGAGCGATGTGGGGTTTTCGCAAATCTTGCCGCCCACTTTCACAATTGTCAGTTTTTCCATAATTTACTGCAAGATTATTGCTGTTCCGAGCCGGCAAATTCCATAAGGAATGCCTTGATGAAAGCGTCGAGGTCGCCGTCCATCACGCCGTTTACGTCGCTGGTTTGATGGTTGGTGCGGTGGTCCTTCACGCGGCGGTCGTCGAACACATAGCTGCGAATCTGCGAACCCCATTCAATCTTCATCTTGCTGTCCTCAATTTTGCGCTGTTCGGCGCGGCGGTGTTGCAGCTCCTTCTCGTAGAGGATTGATTTGAGGTTTCGTATGGCGTTTTCGCGGTTCTTGGGCTGGTCGCGGGTTTCGGTGTTTTCCACCAAGATTTCCTCTTCCTCGCCGGTGTAAGGGTCTTTATATTGATAGCGAATGCGCACGCCCGATTCCACCTTGTTGACGTTCTGACCGCCGGCGCCGCCGCTTCGGAATGTATCCCACGATATGCAAGCCGGGTCGAGCTTGATTTCGATGGTGTCGTCGATGAGCGGAGTGACGAACACCGAAGCAAACGAGGTCATGCGCTTGCCCTGAGCGTTGTAGGGCGACACGCGCACCAGTCGGTGCACACCGTTTTCGCTCTTGAGATAGCCGTAGGCATAGTCGCCGGTGATGTCGATGGTCACCGATTTGATGCCTGCTTCGTCACCCTCAAGCAAGTGGGCTATTGAAGTTTTGTAGCCATGGCGTTCAGCCCAACGCAGATACATGCGCATGAGCATCGATGCCCAGTCTTGAGCCTCGGTGCCACCAGCGCCGGCGTTGATTTTCATCACCACGTCCATCTTGTCCTCCTCTTGGCGGAGCATGTTGCGCAATTCCAGCTTCTCAACCTTGTCGAGCGCGCGAGCGTATAGGTCGTCGAGTTCAGCCTCGGTGATGAGTTCTTCCTTAACGAAATCTACGCCCAGCACCACCTCGTCGACGAGGCTTGCCACTTCTTCGTATCCTTCAATCCAGAAACGCAGCGCCTTCACCTTGCGCATTTGTGCTTCGGCAGCCTTTTGGTCGTTCCAAAAATCGGGCACATGAGTGCGGAGTTCTTCTTCTTCAACTTCCACGCGCTTGCCGTCGATGTCGAGGTATCGCTTGAGTGATGCAGTGCGTTCTTGCAGAGCCTTTATTTGTTCTTGTGTAATCACTGTGTTTTAGTGTTGATTGTGAGTAAATTGCCGTTTTTTAGGCGCACGAGCTGCGCCTTGGCGTTTTCCGACTGCAAAATTACTAAATTTCTCTTGAATAGCCGTATAGAGGCGCCAAAAAAGATGCAGCCGCGGTTTGCATATATCGCAACGATAAGGTAACTTTGCTTTTGAACCCGATTCGAACCAGTGGCGCCGGTGGCGTCAGCCTTTAACAACGAGAATATGAAATACCGTATAAAGCTTACCAACAAGGCAAACGGCGATGAGGCAGAGGTGATAGTGCCGTCGCACACGCCGCTCGAGGACCTCAGCGTGAAGATAAAATTGGAGATGCATCTGCCGTATTCCGACGGCGGATGGCACCGCTTTTTGGTGGGCGGCACTGCCTATATGCCCGAGATGCACTGCGTGGCTGAACCGGAAATGCTCGAAGAAAGCGGCGTCAAGACGGTGCGAAGCTATCGCCCGAGCGAGAGCGTCAGCCTTGCTGACGTGTTCACGGTGCTGCAGTCGGGCGTGACCTACATTCAGGATGAAGGCTCGTTCACCACCCACAAAGTAAGCTGCACCCTCCTCGAGCGAATCGAGTGAGGCAATCACCTTTTCTGTGAGAGGGTGATTGGGCTGCTGGGTGTGCAACTGCGGCGCGGTTGTGCGAGGTGGGGAGCATTCAGCCCTCCCCACATAGGCGCCTGCAGCGCCAATGCGGGGTTATAGAGGTTGTAACCGCTCACGCGGTTAATATCGCAGATAATCATATGATTAGAGGTGTGCTGCGAAGAAGCGCCGAAGGTGCTTGACTATGCTTAACCGCAGGTGGAGCGATAGCGAAACCTGCGGTTAAGGCATCTCGTACAATCTGTTGGCGTCGAAGATGTCGAACAATATCAGAGAATGTTGTGCCACATTCGAGGCACATTGTTATTAAGTGTATCCTTTCCGCAGGTTGCGCCCCTCAAGGGGCTCCACCAGCGGTTAAGCATGGTTCGCCATCTTCGATGACGCATATTAGTCCACCTGTGTGAGGCAAACAACCTTTTTTGTGAGAGGGGTCTCGGGCGGCTGGGTGTGCAACCGCGCTGCGGTTAAGGCATCTTGTACAATCTGTCGGCGTCGAAGATGTCGAACAATATCAGTGAATGTTGTGCCACATTCGAGGCACATTGTTATTAAGTGTA
>SFEA01000020.1 GCA_004557385.1 Bacteroidales bacterium | reverse complement strand
TTTTAGCAATACAAAAATAACCAAAAGGGTTGATACCTCGTGAGAAGTGTCAACCCTAATTTATTTCGTTTGAAAAACTTTTACCGGACAGCAATAATTTAATTTGTCCATCAACACCATCAGCGAGAGGTTTTCGCTGAATCTGCAACCGCTCCACGGTTGATGTTTTCTTGGGCACTTTTAGGTCCCCACATAGTCGCCTGCGGCGCCAATATGGGGTTATTGAAGCTGTAACCGCTCCGCGGTTAATAACGCTAATAATCAGATGGTTACAGCCGTAAATTGTAGAGGCATATGGCAATATGTCCTAACGCACACGCGGCGGTCATGACCTCTTTCGCAGATGACGCAGAAAGGGGAAGTATAACAAGCGCCGAAGGTGCTTGACCATGCTTAACCGCTGGCAAGCCCATAAGGGCGCAGCCTGCGGAGAGGTAGCATCAATAATAATGTGCCTCGAAGTGGCACAACATTGTTCGACATCTTCGACGCCGAATGATAGTGAAGTTCCCCTCCCCGCAGGTTGCGCTATCGCTCCACCAGCGGTTATGCATGGTTTGCCATCTCCGATGGCACATCCTCGCGGCGGTCGCCGAGCGTATTACGATACGCCCCTACAAGTCGGCAAGGCGGGGCTTCTCTCGCAGATAATCTTAAAAATCGAATTAATCTGTGTGAGCCAATCACCCATCCGCGGGTTTTGCGAGAGTATCTCCATCACTTTCGCGGTGGTCGCTGGGCGTATTGCCATACCCCCCCCCTTACAGCATCGTATCACATCTCCCACAGACGGCACACAGTGCGCACAACCGCGCGAGCGGTTGCAACTTCAATAACCTTATTGACGGCGAGCGTTTGCGATGCCGGCTATATGGGGACCGGTAAAGCATCCTAATAATTACAACCGTGGAGCGGTTGCAGATTCTGCAATAAAAGTAATTCGCGTCCTGACGACGAAATGGCGGCCGATATCTGTAATCGCTCGCGCGGTTAATGTCACTGATAATCAGATGGTTATAAATGAAATTTATCTTGGCTTGTTAGGGGTCATATACAATAAGCTTTTCACCAACCTCGCAACGTCATGCTTTGACTACGCCTAATACTTAATTTGCTTTTTTTCTTATGTCCGACTTTTTCGCCTTGCCAGACATTGCGAAAACAAATTTTGTGGTATGAGTGAATTTATAAATTCGATGTAGATAAAGTGTTGATGTTAAATTGATTGATACCGCTTTGAGGTATAAGGGATGCTATATAGTTTTGCTATTAAGTGGTGCGATTTAGTGGTCAAAATCGGAATTGCTGGGATATTTGTTAATTAGAAAATTTATTATATTTGCAAAAATTACAGCCCGCCGATGATGCGAGCTGCGATGAAGAATGAATAATACTGATGTGATTATGGAACAAGGTAAGTTTTACAAACAGGCAGAAAAAGTAGCTGCAGAAAGTAAGTATGATATTGCAGCATATGCAGGTGTAGAAAATGGATATGAATATTACAGGTTAATTCGTTTTAATATGCCACGTTATACAGGTAGACCAAGTGTTATAAAATTCAGTAAAGATGGGGTGTTAGAAGATGTTGAAGATACTGCAGAGATAGGCAGAGCAATTTATCGTCTTAACGAACTCCACAAATCAACTTAAATATATCGATATTTAGAAGCAGTTTATCAACCTTAATCGATTCTGAATACTTAATATTTCGTTTTGCGTATTCTTCGATATTGACAAATTCACCTATTTGTGGGTCGAAATATCTATATTTGCCATTGCTGACTTTGCCGTTATCGGCGAGGAAATAAGGCAGAGAGGAAGCACATGCGATGCGCTCCTCGTTATCCTTGACCCATCGGGTGAAATTCTCGGGCATCTCGGTTACTTCGCCGTCGCTATAATCGGGCTTTGTACCGTTATACAGGGTAATGAAAGATAAAATCTAATTCTGCTGGTTTTTCTCCTTTTGATTGAAGAATTTTGGTAATCTCATTGTATGCTTCAAGCATATCCTTTTTGGCATCTTCAGGCGTATTTCCGTAACCAAATAAAGCAAATAGAGGAATATCTTCTTCTACATAGCATGTATATGCGCCCATTTCAGTGTTCTCAAAATAAACATTTACTTTCATAATTTTTAAGTTTAATATTAATTGTTATATACTTGTAATGTTGCAAGATTATTAACGGCTATTTTGTATTGTTCTGTTGTAATGTTTCAGATGGAAAGATGATATGATAATTTGTTTGTAGTTTTGCAGTGTAGATAAAGAAAAGATAGTATGAATAGAATGAAGGTATAGGGAAAAATAACATCAATCATTGTTAGTTATTTAGTGTAAAAAGACAGTTATTTCATATTTGAATAGGACGGGGCAATACCGACGTGAGTTGGAATTGCCTTTTATTTTTGTTGCTTTACGAATCGCAGTTGTGTTTTATGAACAGGAAAGTTGAATGTTATTATTGATGAGCCATCAATTGTTGCATTGACATCGTTGGAGAATGGAGCGAAGAGTGCATCATACCAAATGAGGTTGTAATGATTAGGGAATTGTGTTTTAATAAGGCTTCCTTTTAGCATTCCTGTCTGCCATTTAGATGCATTTACTTCGGCACCTGAGATGTAGATAATGTCGTAGCCAGATGGAGAGGCAATTAGAGCCAGTCGGTATCGACCGCCAAGGCGCAAAAGCTTGTCATCGATGTTTCGGTCGAGATAATCCCAAAATCCTTCGTTAAGGTCGGAGCTTTTGGCGAAGTGTTCGGCGATTTTGTTTTCGGTCCAGGCAGTGTGCAGTTTGGCAGCGGGGTCATGCTCGTGTTTTATGATGAATCGTTCGACAGCTGTCAAGCTTCCGGGACCAGTGAAAATACCGGCTTTTGAGCCTGGTATTATACTGATATTGGCTGATAATACTTGCTTGAGTTTTGTTTCTCCGATTTTCACTGATAGGTTGCTTTGATTAGCAATAATAGAAATGAGATTTGAGCCTTGATATAGGTCGACATTATCGGTTATTGATTGTGAAGCCAGCACTTCATGCTTGCCATCGGCAATACGTAGGAGTGTGCATGTCAACGAGCGTTTGTCGAGAATGTCGTAAGGGTTTGAGTTGTCTGCTTTGAGGATAAGCGCGCAATAATTCTGAGGAGAAATGTAGTTGAAAACCACGCCCCATGAAGGGTTTGCAATTTTTTGCGATTTGCCGTTGTCGTCGTTTACCGCATACGATTTGTTTTCGCTGTTGTGCAGATTTGCGATGCGCAAAGTGATTTGGAATTTGTATGACGATAGCGCGGAGTCGCAAAGAATTATGTTGTCGGCAGTAGTTTGGTTGTCGGTTGTGATACAGCCGTTGATGATGTTTGGGTTTGTGAAGCCCATGAAATTGTTTGCTCGCGATGAATATAGTGTGAAAGGCGATGCAGCGAGGTGTGATGTCGCCAGCAAGATAAGTGATGATATGATGAAAGCAAAGCGGGACATAATTGAAAAAAAACGTGGGGAGCCAAATGTTGTTGACTCTCCACGTTGGAAAACTGTGAGGTTTTATGAGATGGATGAGAGGAGAGACTTATTATTGATTACTTAGCTTTTTCTTTAGCCCAACTGTCCTTAAGTCCGATAGTCTTGTTGAAAACGAGATTGTCGGCAGTAGAGTCGGGGTCGACACAGAAGTAACCGATACGTTGGAACTGGTATTTGTTTCCGGCAACAGCAGATTCGGCAAGGTATGGTTCGATGAATGCCGTGGTGACCTTCAGCGAATCGGGGTTAAGCAGCTCGCGGAAGTCTCTTTCGGTTTCTGCCGAAGGATTTTCCACCATGAAAAGGCGGTCGTAGAGGCGCACTGTAGCTTTCTTGCAGTGCTTAGCAGAAACCCAATGCAGAGTGCCTTTCACCTTGCGCATGCTGCCCGGCATGCCGCTCTTGGTATCAGGGTCGTATTCGCAATATATTTCTTCGATGTTGCCATCGGCGTCTTTCTTGCAGCCGGTACACTTAATTATATATGCAGCTTTTAGGCGCACCTCTTTGTCGGGCGACAGGCGGAAATACTTCTTAGGAGGGTTCTCCATAAAGTCGTCGCGTTCGATGTATATCTCGCGAGAGAATGGCATTTCGTGTGTTCCAGCGTTTGGGTCTTCGGGATTGTTTTCAACAGTCATCATTTCCACCTTGTCTTCAGGATAGTTGGTGATGACAACTTTCACCGGATTGATGACAGCCGATACACGATTGGCACGTTTGTTCAAATCTTCGCGAATGGAGTGCTCAAGGAGCGAAATGTCGTTAAGCGCTTCGTATTTGGTGTAACCGATGGCGTCGACGAAATTCTTGATTGACTCAGGAGTGTAGCCACGACGACGCAGGCCGCAAATAGTAGGCATACGGGGGTCGTCCCAACCGGCAACCAAACCTTCCTTCACCAATTGGAGCAGTTTTCGTTTGCTCATGAGAGTGTAGGTGAGGTTAAGGCGGTTGAACTCGATTTGGCGTGGACGATAAGATTCGTCGGCAAGTTCATCAACAAAATAGTCGTATAGCGGGCGGTGAGGGACAAATTCGAGAGTGCAAATTGAGTGTGTTACGCCCTCGAAATAGTCGCTTTGACCGTGTGCAAAGTCGTACATTGGATATACATTCCAGGTGTTACCGGTGCGATGATGCGGATATTTTATGATGCGATACATGATAGGGTCGCGGAAGTGCATGTTAGACGATGCCATGTCGATTTTGGCACGGAGCACACGAGAGCCTTCGTCGAACTCGCCGGCGTTCATGCGTTGGAACAGGTCGAGGTTTTCTTCCGGAGTGCGGCTACGATAAGGGCTTTCGGTGCCCGGAGTAGTTGGCGTGCCTTTTTGTTGGGCAATTTGTTCGGAAGTTTGGTCGTCGACATAAGCTTTGCCTTCTTTAATCAGGCGAATAGCCAGGTCGTATAGTTTTGGGAAATAGTCGGAAGCGTAGTACAGACGGTCGCCCCAATCGTAACCGAGCCATTTGATGTCTTCTTTGATTGATTCAACGTATTCAACATCTTCTTTTGTGGGGTTAGTGTCGTCGAAACGGAGATTGCAGGTTCCGCCAAACATCTCGGCAATGCCGAAATCCATGCATATGGCTTTAGCATGACCAATGTGAAGATATCCGTTTGGTTCGGGTGGAAAACGGGTGTTAAGACGACCTCCGTTTTTCCCTTCCTTCAAATCGTCGGCAACAATTTGTTGAACAAAGTTCAGCGGTTTTTTTTCTTCGGTTTCGTTGCCTTTGATAGTTTCTTCTGCCATAAAAAAATAAATTATAATTTACTCTTATTAATTAACAATTGCAAAGTTACAAAAAAATGAAAAAAAGAGAAATTTTTGCGAAGCATAATTTGCTACAATAAGATTCGTGATAATTGAAAGCAATGTGGCGAGTGGCGATTAATAAGTTGAAATGCAGTTTTTGCAGCGATTTGCGTTTGTGTGGAATAATGCAAGGAAAGCAGGATTGCTGAAATAAATGGGTGTCGATGAGCGATAATTGGGAAAAAAACACTATTTTTGTAGTTGAGAAAGAGTGCACTTGTCGGAAGGGCAGTATTGTGCATATCCCAGAGTTTGACAATAAATAAAAAAACTATAATAATATGCGATTTAATATTTCGAGTAAAACACTCATGAGCCACTTGTCGGCAGTGTCGAAGGTGGTAAATTCAAAGAATACTATCACTATTCTTGACAATTTTTTGTTTGATTTGAAAGGTGAGGAACTCGTGATAACAGCGAGCGACTCGGAAACCACGTTGAAAACCCGTATCATTGTGAATGAGGCGGAAGGAGAGGGCAAGTTTGCCGTAAATGCAAAACGCCTTAACGAGCTGTTGAAGGAATTGCCTGAACAAGGGTTGAAGTTTGAGATTGACGACAACAATTTGGAGATTAACATTTACTATATGAATGGTAAGTTTAATTTTGTGGGAATCAACGGCAACGAGTTTCCGCAAAAGGCGCTTAACGATTCAGACTCCCGCACATTTGCAATACCCGCCAAGGAGATTGTAAAGGGCATTAATCAGACAATCTTTGCGGTAGGTACCGAAGATTTGCGTCCGGTGATGATGGGTATCCTGTGGGATATTAAACCCGAAGAAATTGTGTTTGTGGCATCGGATACACACAAATTGGTGAGATATAAGAACTTCAGAGCTCAAGCCGGGCTTGAAGCCTCGTTTATTTTGCCAACAAAACCGGCATCGATTGTGGCAACCATTTTCGCAAAGGAAGCTGGAAATGTGGCAGTAACCATCGACTCGAAGTGCGCAACATTCACCACCGAGGATTACACTCTGAATTGCCGCTTTGTGAATGGCAAGTATCCAAAATATAATTCGGTTATTCCGGTTGATAATCCAAATCAGCTGTCGATTGACCGCGAGACCCTTCTTGCAGCCATCCGTCGCGTGTCGGTGTTTGCAAGTCAAGGCGGTTTGATTAAGTTTGAATTCCGTTCAAACGAAATTTTCTTGAAGGCAGAAGATGTTGACTATTCGACATTGGCAGAAGAAACCATTCCTTGCGATTATTCGGGTGATAACATCATTATGGGCTTCAACAAAACGAGAATCATTGAAGTTCTTGATAACATCAGCAATGATACAGTTACAATAAAGCTATCCGACTCGTCGCGCGCAGGCATTTTTGAGCCGGAGAAGCAAAATGAGGGCGAAGACCTCTTGGTGCTGCTTATGCCGATGATGATTTAAAATTTGTGTAAAAGCAAAACAAATGGAATTAAACTTAAAAAAACCGTTGGTGTTTTTCGATTTGGAAACCACAGGCGTAAACTATTCGCATGACAAGATTGTGGAATTGAGTTATGTGAAGGTGATGCCAAACGGAAAAGAGCAGGAAGACACCATGCGGTTTAATCCGGGTATGCACATTCCCGAGCAGGCTACAGCAGTGCATCACATCACCGATGCCGATGTTGCAAACTGCCCCACTTTCAAAGAAAGAGCAAAGGAAATAGCAAAGGTGTTTGAGGGTTGCGATATTGCCGGATATAATAGCAATCGGTTTGATGTGCCCATGCTCATCGAAGAGTTTCTGAATGCCGGTGTGAATTTCGATTACACCAAATGCCGCTTTGTTGACGTTCAGACAATCTTCCACAAGATGGAGCAGCGCACCCTTGTGGCAGCATACCGGTTTTATTGCGACAAGGACCTCGAAGAAGCACATTCGGCAAATGCCGATACTCGTGCCACTTATGAGGTGCTGAAAGCTCAACTTGACCGCTATGATGGTTTGAAAAACGACATTGAGTTTTTGTCGGATTTTTCGTCGCAAAATAAGAATGTTGATTTGGCAGGACGATTTGTATACGACGACAATCGTGAACCGGTGTTCAATTTTGGCAAATATAAAGGACAATCGGTGCTGAAAGTGCTTGAACGTGATTCGGGCTACTATGGCTGGATGATGCAAGGCGATTTCCCGCAGGACACAAAGAACGTGCTCACCAACATTCGTTTGCAATCGTTGAAAGGCAAAATTGGCTAAAGGGTAAATGTTATGATTAAGAGATTGCTGACATTGTTTGTTATTGCATTTGAACTCGTGGCGGCGCCGCACTCGGTGTCGCAAGAACTGAACTGCAAGGTGGAAATCAATGCCGACAAGGTGCAAAATGCTAATAAGGAGATTTTCAACACTTTGCAATCGGCAATCTCCGATTATATGAATACCCAGAAGTGGACCGATGCCCAATTTGGAACAAACGAAAAAATTGAATGTAGGCTGTATTTCACCATAAACAGCTACGACGAACCGAATATTACGGGTGATTTGCAGATACAGTCGATGCGCCCGGTGTATAACAGCAGTTATACCACAACGGTGATAAATTTCAAGGACACCAAAGTGGAATTTTCGTATGAACTGAATCAGCCGTTAGTTTACAACGATGTGAGTTGGGAGAGTAACTTGACCGGCATACTAAATTTTTATGCATATCTCATCATTGCCATGGATTTCGATACATTTTCGTTGAATGGGGGAGATGCATATTATGATAAGGCGGCAAACGTGGTGCGATTGGCGCAAAGCGAAGGCGAATCGGGGTGGAAAGCATTTGAGGACCCCAAGAATCGCAGCTCTGTGTTGAGCGCATTCACCGATAAAACCACTTCGGGCATGCGAGAAATCTTGTATAACTATCATCGCAAAGGGCTCGACGAGATGGTGGTAAGTCCCGACAAAGGCCGTGCAGTGATAACGCAAACGCTGTCGACTCTAAAGAGCGTTTATGATTTGGCACCGATGTCGGTGTGCATTAGCATGTTCAAGGACGCCAAGCTCGACGAGCTGGTGAACGTCTATTCAAAGTCGACAACCACCGAAAAAGACAATGTGTTTGAGTTGCTAAAGACATTGTATCCCACCGAAAACAATCGGTTGAAGAAGATTAAAGAGGAATCAAAGCCGTAAAAAGAAAAGATATAGAATAATATGCTTACGAAATTGAGTATATCGAACTATGCGCTAATCGACCATGTTGAAATTGATTTCAACAAGGGGTTGACGATAATCACCGGTGAGACAGGAGCAGGCAAATCGATTCTGTTGGGTGCGCTATCGCTGATTTTGGGCGACCGTGCCGATACAAAATCGATTCGCGACAAGAAAAAGAAATCGGTTATTGAAGCCACATTCGACATAAGCAATTTTGATTTACAGCCTTTTTTTGACGAAAATGGGCTCGATTATTTCCCCGAGGAATGTATACTCAGGAAAGAGTTTTCCGACAGCGGCCGTTCGCGTGCGTTTGTGAACGATTCGCCGGTTTCGGTGGCTGTTATGAAAGAGTTGACAATCAACCTTATAGACATACATTCGCAGCATAGCAATGTGCTTATTTCGAAGCCGTCATATCAGCTTAACATACTTGATAATCTGGCTGGAAACAAAACTCTTATGGGAGCCTATAAGAAAGCGTATGCCGATTATAAGCATTGCTTGAAAGCACTTGAGGAAGCTGAAGAAGATTACAAGAAGAATAAAAACGACGAAGACTATATCAGATTTCAGCTGCAGCAGCTGTTGCCGCTGAAACTGCAGCCAGGTGAGGATGCTATTCTCGAAAGCGAACAGAAGAAGCTGTCGAATATCACCGAAATCAAAGAATCGCTTTGGACAGCTGAAACTGTGCTCAATGGCGAAGAAAACTCGGTGCTCGGCAATTTGGCTACGGCAGTTAAGAGCGTTGAGTCGGTGTCGGATTATTTTGAATCGGCAAAAGATTGCAGCGAACGGCTTAGCAGCGCATTGATTGAGCTGAAAGATATTGCAAGCACTCTGTCGTCGCTTCAGGACAGCCTTGATTGCGACCCCGGCGAGTTGGAACGAATTAATGAACGGCTGAATGTGATATATTCGTTGGAAACAAAACACGGCGTACGCTCGGTTGACGAACTCGTTGAAATTCAAGCATCGTTGGAGCAACGCATCAAGTCAATCGACAATTCAGATGAACACATCAAGGAATTGACGGCTGAAGTTGCTGCCAAGCGGTTGGAATGTAGCAGACAGGCCGAATTGCTCACAAATTCGCGAAAAGTTGTTGCAAAGAAATTTGCTGACGAACTGCGAAACGCTTGTTTGCCATTGGGATTGAAAAACATTGTGTTTGAAGTGCAATTCAGCGAGCAGCCTCTTTCTGCTTCGGGCAAGGATGTGGTGAAGTTCATGGTGGCATTCAACAAGAATCAGGAATTGATGCCGGTTGAAGCAACCGCTTCGGGTGGCGAATTGTCGCGCATGATGCTATCGATAAAAGCAATCATAGCAAAGACGATGAATTTGCCCACGATAATATTCGATGAGGTTGACACCGGAGTGTCGGGCGATGTGGCTGACAAGATAGGCGAGATGATGGGAGAAATGTCGCGACGCATACAGGTGATTGCCATCACACATTTGCCTCAGGTGGCTTCGAGAGGCGACAACCACATCAAGGTGTATAAGACTGACATTGATGATTCCACCATAACGTCGGTGAAGCTTCTTGGCAACGACGAGCGCGTGAAAGAAATTGCTTCGATGCTGAGCGGCAAGGTCATTACACAATCGGCAATAGATAATGCCATTTCGTTATTAGGTAACAAATTAAACAACAACTAAATATGATAGAAAAAGACCAATATATATTTGGTATTCGTGCGGTGATTGAAGCAATTCAGTCGGGCAAGGAAATCGATAAACTTCTTATTAAGAAAGATATAAACGGCGAACTAATCAACGAACTGTTTGCATTGATAAAGGAACGTCATCTGGTGGTTCAACGTGTGCCTGTTGAAAAAATCAACAGAATCACTCGCAAGAATCATCAGGGAGTTGTGGCATTCTTGTCGGCTGTCACATATTATAATATAGAGGAAGTTGTGCCGGTATTATTCGAGGAAGGTATCAATCCGTTTTTGATTGTTCTTGACGGAATAACCGACGTGAGAAATTTTGGTGCAATTGCACGAACCTGCGATTGCGCCGGGGTGAATGCGATAATCATTCCAGAGCGCAATAGCGTAAGCGTTAATGCCGATGCTATAAAAACCTCGGCGGGAGCATTGAACTATGTGCCGGTTTGTCGTGAAAAGAATTTGGTGAATGTGGTGAAGTTCCTCAAGAGCAGTGGCTATAAAGTGGTTGGTGCTTCTGAGAAGAGCTCGGTTAATTACACCAAGGTAGATTATACTGGTCCGGTGGCGCTGATACTTGGTGCTGAAGACAAGGGTATATCGAACGATTTGCTGAAACTGTGCGACGAGTTTGTGTCGATTCCTGAATTTGGCAACATCAATTCGCTGAATGTTTCGGTTGCCGGAGGGGTGATGATGTATGAAGTGGTTCGCCAACGGCTGAACGATAATCAAAACTCGAGCATCTGAGAGGCGAAAAATTTTAATAAACGCATTGTTTTGCGTAACTTTGCATAAAAGAAGAAATAACAAACTATGATAAATAGAACTTTAATAAGAATTAAGGTTGTTCAAATGGTTTATTCTTATGTGCTCACTAAAGATGAAACCACTTTGAAGGATGCCCTTAAGCAATTGGCAAAGAGTTTCGACAAATCGTATGAGTTGTATAATTACTTGCTGTTGCTCATTGTGGAGTTGACTGATTTGCAGGACCGCCGACTCGATGATGCTAAGAACAAATATCTACCTACAGAGGAAGATTTGAATCCGAACACGCGCTTTGTCGACAATAGGTTGGTGGCAATGCTTCGTGAAGACAAGATGCTTAATGACTATGTTTCGGAAAACAAAATTACTTGGAAGAACGATGATGTGTTCATGAAGTTGCTTCTCGACAAGATACTTCATTCCGAAGTATATGAAAAATATATGTCGGACAACGAAGATTCGCTTGCTCATGACTGTGAACTTTGGAAACAACTGTTTAAGCAAGTGATTTTGACTGATGACGATTTCGCTCAACTGCTCGAAAACAAATCGGTTTATTGGAACGACGATTTGGAAATAATGGGCACGTTTGCAATTAAGACCATTCGCCGATTCGAGGAGGGTGAGGAAGAACCAATTCTGCCTATGTATAAGGACAGCGATGATGAGGAATTCGGCAAACAGTTGTTCTTGAAGTCGGTGGCTTCGAAGGAGGAGAATGACAGCCTCATCGATGGTTTTGTCACCGACAAGTGGGATGTTGAGCGAGTTGCTTTCATGGACCGCATAGTGATGGATGTATGCATCACCGAGGTGAAAGAATTCCTTTCGATTCCTACATCGGTGTCGCTTAATGAATATATTGAAATTGCCAAGTGTTACAGCACTCCAAAGAGTGGAGTGTTTGTTAACGGCATTTTGAATGCTGTCGTTCGTGACTTGAAAGCAAAGAAGGTTATTGTGAAAGATTGATTAATAAAAACGAATTAAAACATATTTAGTTATGACACTATTAAACATTTTATTGCAGGCACAACCTGCCGGTGGCGGAATGGGAAGCATAATCATGATTGTTGCACTGATTGCAATATTCTACTTTTTCATGATTCGCCCACAATCGAAAAAACAAAAAGAGATTCGCAAGTTCAGAGAATCGCTTAAGAATGGCGACAAGGTGATAACCGCAGGCGGCATTTATGGCAAGATAAAGGAGGTAAGTGACAAGAGCAACACTGTGATTCTGGAAATTAGCGATGGCGTGAAAATCCGCATTGATAAAGGTTCGATTTATCAAACAGTTCAAGATGCTGCTGAAAGTCAGGCAAACAATGCCTCGTCGCCTCAGAAATAATTGAATAACAGATATTTCATAAGCCATTCTATGCAAAAACATTGAATGGCTTTTTACGTTTATTTGAAATAATATGGGAAAGTCGGAATTTGCAGATGGAATAAAGGCATTTATTAAAAGCGCAGGAGCAAAGAAATGTTTGCTCTATTTGGCTTTTGTGGCAGTTTCGTCGATTTTTTGGTTGTTTAACACTGCCAATAAGATTTCGGTTCACGATGTTGAGTTGCCTTTTCAGATAGAAAACATTCCTGATTCGGTAATGTTTATTTCCGACCCTCCCCGAAAGATTAATGTATCGATTCGGGAAACAGGCATAAATGCTTTGTTCAAAAAGAAATCGAAAATCACAATCCGGTTTTCCGACTACGACATGGGTTCGGGCGTGTTCAATATCAATCTGATGCAATTGAGCGCGATTGTTAGAGAGAAATACAGCCGTGAGTCGATGATAAACAGTATATTGCCCGATTCGATATCGCTTCGTTACGTCGACCCGCGCCGCGACGTTAAGCGTGTGCCCATTGTGTTGGATTTTGTTGCTCGGCCTAACATGCAATACGAACTTGTGGGAAACATTTCGCTGTCGTGCGACTCGGTGCTGGTTTACGGAGAACGTGACGAACTTTCTGATGTAAATGAGGTGTACACTTATCATGTCGAGGAAATTAATTTAACCGACACTCTTTATCGCCGGGTTGCCATTTCGCCTATAAAAAATGTTCGCATCGAACCTCGGGAAGTGAATGTTGTTGTGCCGGTTGAAAAACTAATTAAAAAAGTACGCTCGATTCCGGTGGTTGTGAAAAACAAGCCCGATAACATTAATGTGGTCACTTTTCCGAATTTTGTGAAGGTTTCGTATCTCGTGCCCAAAAGCCAATATAATAATTCCGACAAGCGCATTTCGGCAATAGTTGACTATAACGATATTCTTTATAGCCCGAAAGCAAATAAGGTGGAGGTGCGAATTGGCGAAGTGCCGATGATATATAAGAATGTTTCGCTCGATACCGACAGCGTAGAATACATAATCGAACGATATAGCGAATGAAGTTAATTGCTATAGTGGGCGGCATAGGGAGCGGCAAAAGTGTGGTTTCACACGTGCTTAGGCTGATGGACTATGAGGTATATGACTGCGACATCTGTGCCAAGAAGCTCATGAACGAATCGGATACAATCAGGCAAAGGCTTGCAGCTGCATTTGGCGACGAAGTGATTACTGCCAGCGGCATGGTGAATAAGCCTAAGCTTGCCGAAATCATTTTCAACGACAAGACGGCGTTGGCAACAGTGAACGGAATTGTGCACCCTGAGGTGATTGCCGATTTCAAACGCTGTGCTGCCAAATGCTCGGGGCGCGCATTTTTTGTTGAAACGGCTTTGCCACAAGAAAGCGGAATTGACGCTATGGCTAATGAGATTTGGATGGTTGAAGCTCCGGAGCCTGTGCGTGTTTTGCGTGTGATGGAGCGCAATGGCGTGTCGAGCGGCGAGGTGTTGCAAAGAATGAAGAACCAAGACTATTCGAATTTGAAAAACAACTGTGTCAGGCATATTGTCAATGATGACACAAATGCCATTTTGCCTCAAATAGCAGCCTTGTTGCAACGGCTTTGATGCCGCATTTAAGATTATTGACCGTATATTTCGTTGTAAATAAACACTTTCAGTCATCGAAGAGGAAAAGAATGCCGATTGGTGTTGGTTTTGCAAGATAAATGTTGTAATTTTGTATGGTTTTCCCGATAGAAGTTATTCTTGGATTACCGCCACTAATTTTAAAAAATTGTTCTATCGATGAAATTGACAAAGAAAGCAATTCTGAGGCTTGAAGATGGCACAGAATATGTGGGCAAGTCGTTTGGCTACGACAAATCTTGCTCGGGTGAAGTGGTGTTCAGCACAGCTATGACAGGTTATCCTGAGAGTTTAACCGACCCTTCGTATTCTGGTCAGATTCTGGTGACTACCTATCCAATTCAAGGTAATTATGGTGTTCCGTCGGAACATGTAGTCGACAATCTACGAGAAAATTTTGAAAGTGAAAAAATTCATGTCGAGGCTATGGTCTGCCAAGATTATAGTTGGGACTACAGTCATTGGCAAGGGGTGCGTAGCCTTAGCGAGTGGCTTAAATCCGAACACGTAGTAGGCATTTATGGCGTCGACACTCGTGCTTTGACCAAGCGCTTGCGCGAGAAGGGGTCGATGCTTGGGCGCATCATCGTGGAAGGCTGCGACGACGTGGCATTCTACGACCCTAATCAGGAGAATCTTGTAGCAAAGGTAAGTTGCAAAGAAGTGCTTGAGTATGGAAGTGGCGATAAAACAGTTGTGCTTGTCGACTGTGGCGTGAAAAGCAACATTATCCGCTGCTTGACAAAGCGTGGGGTGAAAGTTGTGAGAGTGCCTTGGGACTACGATTTCAATCAAATGCAATTTGACGGATTGTTTATTTCGAACGGTCCGGGTAACCCCGATTTTGCCACCGTCACTGTTGAAAACATACGCAAGGCGCTTGCCGGCGACAAGCCAATTTGTGGCATTTGTATGGGCAATCAGTTGCTGTCGAAGGCTGCCGGTGCAAAAGTGTACAAGTTGAAATACGGCCATCGCAGCCACAATCAGCCGGTGCGTCAGTTGGGCACAAACCGTTGCTTCATCACTTCGCAAAACCATGGCTTTGCTGTTGACGACAGCAGTATTGGCAGCGATTGGGAACCGCTTTTCGTTAATATGAACGACGGTACTAACGAAGGCATACGTCACAAGAGCAAACCGTTCTTTTCTGCTCAGTTTCACCCCGAAGCTTGCAGTGGTCCAACCGACACCGAGTTTATTTTCGATGAATTTGTAAAATCTCTTTAATGCCATACATTTTTTTGACTTATGAAAAAGGATAATATTAAGAAAGTGTTGATTCTTGGTTCCGGCGCATTGAAAATTGGTGAGGCCGGCGAGTTCGATTATTCAGGTTCACAAGCCCTTAAGGCATTAAAAGAGGAAAATATCGAAACTGTTCTCATCAACCCAAATATTGCTACCGTACAGACCAGTGAAGGTTTTGCCGACAAGATTTATTTCTTGCCTGTGACTCCCTATTTCGTTGAAAAGGTTATTGCAAAGGAGCGTCCCGACGGCATTTTGCTGTCGTTCGGCGGTCAGACTGCGCTGAACTGTGGCGTGCAGCTCTATCAGCAAAACATTCTTGAGAAATACAACGTAGAGGTGCTTGGTACACCTATTCAGGCAATCATCGACACTGAAGACCGCGAGCTGTTTGTGAAAAAGCTCGATGAGATTAATGTGAACACCATCAAGAGCGAAGCCGTTGAAGACATGGAAGGTGCAATTGCAGCGGCAAGCATGCTTGGTTATCCGGTGATTGTTCGTGCTGCTTATGCACTTGGCGGACTTGGCAGCGGTTTTTGTGACAACGAAACCGAGCTGCGTGCACTGGTTGAAAAAGCATTGTCGTTCTCGCCTCAAGTGCTCATCGAAAAGTCGCTAAAAGGTTGGAAAGAAGTTGAATACGAGGTCGTGCGCGACTGCTACGACAACTGCATCACCGTTTGTAATATGGAAAATTTCGACCCGCTTGGCATTCACACCGGCGAGTCGATTGTAGTAGCTCCGTCGCAGACTCTCACCAACGACGACTATCACATGCTTCGCGAATTGGCGATAAAAATCATCCGCCATGTGGGCATTGTGGGCGAATGTAATGTGCAGTATGCCTACGACCCTAAGTCGATGGATTATCGTGTAATTGAGGTGAATGCTCGGCTTAGTCGCAGCTCGGCTTTGGCTTCGAAAGCCACAGGCTATCCCTTGGCGTTTGTTGCAGCAAAGCTTGGCTTGGGCTATGGCTTGTTCGACCTCAAGAATTCAGTAACTAAAGAGACTTCGGCGTTCTTTGAACCTGCTCTCGACTATATTGTGTGCAAGATTCCGCGTTGGGACCTTGGCAAATTCCATGGCGTGCGCCGCGAAATTGGCTCATCGATGAAATCGGTGGGCGAAGTTATGGCTATTGGACGCACCTTTGAAGAGGTTATTCAAAAAGGTCTTCGAATGATTGGCCAGGGCAAGCATGGTTTCATTGAAAACAAGGAAACCATAGTTGATGACCTCGACAGCGCGCTCAAAGAACCTACCGACAAACGAATCTTCGTTATCGAATCGGCATTTCGCAAAGGCTACTCTGTTGAGCAGATTCACCAACTCACAAAGATTGACAGGTGGTTCCTTTATAAACTGCGCAACCTTATTGACACCGACGTCGAATTGTCGAACTACAGCGCTATCAGCGATATTCCTGCCGACTTGCTCCGCCTTGCTAAGGAGCAGGGATTCTCTGATTTCCAAATTGCGCGCGCCGTGCTAAAGGATGGCATCAACGCTTCGGCTGAAGCTGCCAACCTCGAGGTTAGAGCTTTGCGTAAACAATACGGCATTTTGCCGGTGGTTAAGCAAATCGATACTTTGGCTGCTGAATATCCTGCTCAGACCAACTACCTCTATCTCACTTATAACGGCACCGAAAACGACATTGATTATGAGCACGACGGTCGCTCAATTATTGTGCTTGGTTCGGGTGCTTATCGTATTGGCAGCTCGGTGGAATTCGACTGGTGTAGCGTGAATTCGCTCCTCACCGTAAAGAATCAAGGATGGCGCTCGGTGATGATTAATTATAATCCCGAAACAGTTTCCACTGACTACGATATGTGTGATCGCCTCTATTTCGACGAACTGACCTTCGAACGTGTGATGGACATCATCGAAATGGAGCAACCTCACGGCACCATAATCTCGGTGGGCGGACAAATTCCAAACAACTTGGCTATTCGTCTGCATCAATGCGGTGTGAACATTTTGGGCACTACTGCCAACAGCATCGATAATGCCGAGGACCGTCATAAATTCTCCTCGATGCTCGACCAGCTTGGCATCGACCAACCTGCTTGGCGCGAGCTTACCTCGATGAACGATATTTACAGCTTTGTAGAGCAAGTTGGCTATCCAGTGCTTGTGCGTCCATCGTATGTGCTTTCGGGCGCTGCCATGAACGTGTGCTCAAACGACGACGAGCTCGAGCGATTCCTTCGCCTTGCTGCAAATGTTTCGAAAAAGCATCCTGTTGTTGTGAGCTCATTTATTCAAGGTGCCAAGGAGGTGGAATTTGATGCCGTTGCACAGGATGGCGACATCAAGCTCTATGCAATTTCTGAGCATATCGAGTTTGCCGGCGTTCACTCGGGCGACGCCACCATTCAGTTCCCGCCCCAAAAGCTCTATGTCGAAACCATTCGACGCATCAAAAAAATCAGTTCGCAAATTGCCAAGGCGCTCAACATCAGCGGACCGTTCAACATTCAATATCTTGCTAAGAACAACGACATCAAGGTGATTGAGTGCAACCTTCGCGCATCGCGAAGCTTCCCGTTTGTGAGCAAAGTGTTAAAGATAAATTTCATCGACCTCGCCACCAAGATTATGCTCGGTTTGCCGGTTGAAAAGCCTAACAAAAGCGCCTTCGACCTCGATTACGTTGGCATCAAAGCATCGCAATTCTCATTCTCGCGTCTGCAAGGAGCTGACCCGGTATTGGGTGTCGACATGTCGTCGACAGGCGAAGTGGGTTGCCTTGGTGAAAACACTAGCGAGGCACTGCTCAAAGCCATGCTCTCTGTTGGGCATCGCATTCCACAGCGTGGCGTGCTGCTCAGCACGGGCGGCGCTAAGCAAAAGGCTGCCCTGCTCGATAGCGCCATCAAGCTACACAAAAAAGGCTATCAGCTCTATGCCACAGGTGGCACACATGCCTATCTCAACGCCAACGGTGTGCCTTCGATTCGTGCATATTGGCCTACCGAAACCGACCAGGAGCCTCAAGCTCTCGACCTCTTGCACCGTAAGAAAGTCGACCTTGTTGTGAACAT
The DNA here is from genome assembly GCA_004557385.1 of Bacteroidales bacterium. Taxonomy (GTDB): domain Bacteria; phylum Bacteroidota; class Bacteroidia; order Bacteroidales; family Muribaculaceae; genus SFTJ01. The sequence continues at coordinate 21,044 of SFEA01000020.1, read as the reverse complement.
CCCCAAAAACCTAACCAGCACCGAGTTGAGCAATGGCTATAAGATTCGCCGCGCAAGCGTCGACCTCAATATTCCGCTGCTCACCAACGCTCGCTTGGCAAGTGCTTTTGTCGATGCATTCTGCGACCTTTCGCTCGATGATATCGAAATCAAGCCTTGGAAAGAATACTAATAGCATCCGCTATATAACAACTAATTTTTGAGCTGCATATCATCAAAGTGTGCAGCTCTTTTTTGCTTATGGGAATTACATTTTCAGGTAGAAGTCGCGAGTCAGTAGGGTGTATTCAGGCGTGTAAACACCGCGAGATAGCTCGATTACGAGGTGCTTGAACTGCACTTGCTTTTGAAGTGGCGAGATGTGCCAAATGATGCGGCTCGGCGCCACGGTGGGAGTGCCTTTCACTATCAGGCAGCCGTTGATGTGAAGCAGCGTGTCGGTAACGATTTGGGCAAAGGCATTGCGTGTGGAGTAGGGGGTGATGATGCATAGTGAGCCGTTGGGTGTGAGCAGCCGTTTACATCCTTCAATTAGGCTTTTGAGAGGAAGCGCGGTGGCGTTGCGTGCATTGGCACGGTTGGTGTCGGGTGAGAGGGTGTCCTCGGTGAAATAAGGCGGATTTGACACAATAAGGTCGTAGCGATGCGGTGTTGACGTGGCGTATTCGAGGAAATCAGCTTTGATGGCTGTGAGCCGGTTGCTCCAGGGCGATTGGTTGAAATTTTGTTGAGCCTGCGTCACTGCTGCGGCATGGATATCTACGGCGTGGATACGGGCAACGGGGTTTCGCTGGGCTATCATCAGGGCGATAACGCCACAACCGGTGCCCACGTCGAGCACGCTGTTTGCTCCATAGCATTGGGCGCTTGCACCAACAAGCACGCTGTCGGTGGTGATGGGCATTGGGCATTGGTGGTGATAAACACCGAATTGCTTAAACCGAAATATTCTTTCTCGCATAATTCTTTTTAGGCTGGTTTAGATGCAGGAATCAATCGGGTGCAAAACTACAAATAAAAAGTGAGACGTCAAAACGTGAAAAATAAAGAAATGGTGATGCCCGAATGATGAGGTTGAATTAAATTTTCTTAATATTGTGAGGCTTTGTGGATATATTAGAAAAGGAATATTTAACTTTATACATTGAAAAATGCGATTAAACTTTGACGAAGCGTAATCGTCTAAATATTTAAAAAGAATGAAACATTAAAACACATTGCTATGAAGAGATATGTTTTGACAATTATTGGAGCGCTCTTGTTTGGAAACTCCATTGCTGTAGCACAGGATTATGATGATGTGTATTACGATACAGGTAGCACAAAGAAGAAAACTGAAACTACAGTGAGGACAAAGCAAACCGGAGCGAATGTTGCGGGAAAGAATCCGTATTTCACACAAAAGGCAAAGACAGCTGTAGCTGTTGATACTGCAGCACAGGTGGTGAATGGACGCGATGTTGACGAGTATAATCGCCGATACGCCGACGATGCCCAGCAATATTATTCCGATGAGGCTGCAGCATACGAGGTGGCTGATTCGACAGCCGGTGGCGATTTCACTTACACCGACCGCATTGTGAAGTTCCATAATGCCGATGTAGTGGTGCGAAGCAACGACCCCGACTTGATTGAACTATACTACGACAATCGTCCACAAGTGAACATTGTTGTTGGCACAACATTTGGTGGATGGTATGGCGACCCTTTCTATTGTGGAGTATATGACCCATGGTATTCGTGGAACTGGTATCGACCCTACCGTTATGGCTGGTATGACCCATGGTATTCGTGGGGCTGGGGATGGGGAATCCATTCGGCATGGCACTATGGCTGGTACGACCCATGTTGGTCGTGGGGCTGGGGTCATCCTCACTATGCATGGCATGGTCACGGTTGGGGCGGTGGTTGGAACCACGGTTGGGCAAGACCATATACCGATGGTGGCAGACTCACAGCCGGACATCGTGGCAGTGTCGGCCGAATGCCTGTTAAAGGTTCGTCGTCGTTTGCCGGTGGTCGCCCGGGTTATGCATCGTCGGTTCGTCGCGGTGGTATGACCGAAGGCAGTTTGTCGTCGGTGCGAGGCGGCCGTGCAGCATCGGGCCGTGCGAGCAGCATCAATCGTGAAGGTAACAGAGGTTATGCATCGAGCCGTCCGGGCACAACAGTTTCGAGCCGTCCGGGCACTACAGGCTCAATTCGCAGCAGCGTAGGTTCGCAATTGAGCGGACGCATGAGCCAGCGCCGTAGCTCGGTGGGCACAACAAGCCGTAGCTCGTCGTATTCACGCTCTTACGACGTCGAGCGCAGTTCAAGTCGCTCAACCAGCAGCTATAGCAACGATTCGCGCAGCAGCGGCTTCAGCAGCGGCTTCAGCAGCGGCAGTTATAGCGGAGGTTCGCGTGGTGGCGGCATGAGTGGTGGCTCGCATGGTGGCGGAGGCTCACGCGGAGGTCGCCGTTGATATTGCAGGGTTAGTGTTGTAATTGTAAATATTTATTTAAGACTAAAGATTATTATGAAGAAACAAATAATAGGAGCAGTTGTTTTCCTCTTGCCAATGGCGATGTTAGCCCAAAGCGCTATTGATGCTTATACGCTTTCGCACACCGATTTCAGAGGCACTGCTAAGTTTATGTCGATGGGCGGCGCATTTGGCGCACTTGGTGGCGATATTACAGCCATCACGCAAAATCCTGCCGGTATTGGAGTTTATCGCAGTTCCGATATGTCGGCAACACTCGACATTGATATGCAAAGCACCGAGAGCAGTACCATTGGATATTCGGAGAAAAACAGCCAAACCAAAGTAAGTTGCAACTCGGTGGGATATGTGGGAGCATACAGGATTGACAGCGATGTGATGCGCACTTTCAATTGGGGCTTCTCCTACAATCGAAGCGCAAACCGCGCTCGCCGTTATAGCGGACAAATGCATAACCTGTCGACATCGCTCTCTAACTATGTGGCTGGAGTGACAAATGCCGAAGGATGGACAGCCAATGATTTGGCAGGCGCCAGCTATTCATCGTCGTCGGCTCCTTGGATGAGCATCCTTGCTTACGATGGCAGTATGATTAACCCGCAAGCCGACGGCAAGTCGTTTCAGGGGCTTTATGGCGATGGCACTTCGGGCTACGGCGAGTATGAAGTGATTGAAGAAGGCGGTGTTGATGAGTTTAACCTCAGTTTCGGCGGAAACATCAAGGATGTGCTCTATTGGGGTATCACCGTAGGAATGACCGACATCGATTATAAGTTGTATTCATACTATGGCGAGGCACTCGACAACGCTTATATTAATGATGATATTCAAGGCGTTGGCAATGTGGTTGTTGGACCGGCATCGTATGCGCTTGAAAACTACTTGCGTACCACCGGTAAGGGTTATAACGTGAAGTTGGGTATGATTCTTCGTCCGACAAATGCACTCCGTTTAGGTGTTGCTTTCCATACGCCAACCTATTATTCGCTCACCGACAACTACTATACTTCGCTTGGCTTCAACTATGGCGGCCAGCAGAGTTCGGTAGAAACCAACGATGGCTACGATGGCATCACCGACTATCGTTTGCGCACACCATGGCGCTTTATTGGCAGTGTGGCAGGCGTGATTGGCAATAAAGGTATTCTCAGTTTTGACTACGAATATGTTGCATACAACTCGATGAGCTTGAAAGATGACCTTGGTTATCCTTACACCGACACTAACTTCGATATAAAAGATTATTATAAAGGTCAGAGCATTATTCGTGTTGGTGGTGAGTTCCGTGTCGACAAGCAATTGAGCTTGCGCGCCGGATATTCCTATCAGTCGTCGCCGGTTGATGACGATGCTCTCAACAACCGCAAGAATATCATCACAGTTAGCACAACACCGGCTTATTCGTTTGACAAGAGCACACAATACTACACATTCGGTGCCGGTTATAAATTCGGAAGATTTTATGCCGATTTGGCTTATGTACACAAAACACGCGAAAGCGAATATCATGCTTTTTCGCCCGTAGTTGAGTATGGCGAAGAGTCGCCAAGCAACATAGTTAAAGATAATAACGACCGAATTGTTGCAACAATCGGATACCGATTCTAAATGTGGCGATAATGTTTGATGAATGATAGTATTAAACTATAAAAAATGAAGGGGAGTGATTTTGTTCGCTCCCTTTTGTTTTATAGTTAGGCGAAATTTTGTAAATTTGTGTTTCACAAAAGCAAAGTAGCAGTGGCGAAAGAAATAGTTGAAAATATCGATTTAGATAACCCTGAGTTTCAAAACGCGTGGAGTTTAATAAATCACACCAATCAGTCGGTTTTCCTCACTGGCAAGGCAGGAACTGGCAAAAGCACGTTTTTGAAATATATTTGCGCACACACGCGCAAACGCTTTGTAGTGCTTGCACCAACCGGCATTGCTGCGGTGAACGTGTGCGGAGTTACCATGCATTCGTTCTTCAAAATGCCTTTTAAGCCACTGCTTCCTGACGACCCTGATTATTCGGCGAGAAAAATTCGCCAAACCATGCGTCTGCCTCGAGAAAAGGTGAAACTGCTGAAGGAACTCGACCTTATTATTATTGACGAGATTTCGATGGTGCGATGCGATATGATTGACTTTATGGACCGCGTGTTGAGAATTTTCAGTGAAAACATGCGTGAACCGTTTGGCGGCAAGCAGCTGTTGCTTGTGGGCGATATTTTTCAGCTTGAGCCAGTGGTGACATCTGATATGAAGGAAATTTTGCGTCGCTATTATAAGAATTTCTTCTTCTTTAATGCAAATGCATTTAGTGAGGTGAAACTTGTGCCGATTGAATTGAGAAAGATTTATAGGCAAACCGACAGCGAGTTTATTTCGTTGCTCGACCGCGTGCGTGTGAATCGTGCCACAAAGCGTGACTTGCAGTTGATTAACTCACGGTGCATGCCTCTGTTCACCGAAGACAAAGAACAGATGGTGATGACTTTGGCAAGCCGGCGCGACACGGTAGATTCGATAAATGAGGAACACATGAATTCGTTGACGACAAAGGAATATTCATTTGTTGGCGAAATTGAAGGAGTGTTTCCTGAGCAAAACCTTCCCACGGCATCTACTCTTGTCATCAAAGAGGGCGCTCAGGTGATGTTTATACGCAACGACAAAGAAGGTCGTTGGATAAACGGAACGCTTGGGCGAGTGTGCAATGTTGATGACGACCGGATAATGGTTGAACTTGAAAATGGCAACGTGTATGACGTAGAGCCGGAAACGTGGGAAAATATGCAATATGCCTTCGACGAGGAGAAAAAAGTGGTGATTGAGAATGTGCTTGGCACGTTCAAGCAGCTGCCCATAAAACCGGCATGGGCAATTACAATACACAAGAGCCAAGGATTGACTTTCAATAATATTGTGATTGATTTTGCCGGAGGCGCTTTCAGCAGCGGTCAGACATACGTGGCACTTTCGCGATGCACCTCGCTTGAGGGTATTGTTATGCTGCGTGCCATCGATGAGCGTGACATAATAGTGAACACGAATGTGGTGGAATTTAGCAGACATTTCAATGACATTTCATTGATAAATAATGCCATGAATTCTGCAAAAGCAAAAACTCTTTACGCTCAGGCATCACGAGCATTCGATAAAGGCGATTTTCGAGGTTCAATTGATAGTTTGGCGCAAGCCATCACCATAGAGAATATTTCAGGCAGCGCTTTGGCAAAACGCTTTGCTGCTATGAAATTGTCGAAAATCACAAAGTTGCAGCAAAGCATCGGAGAGTTGCAGGCGGCTCTCGACGAGAAGAACAAAGTGCTCGATGGCTTGGCTGCTGAATATGTGGCAATGGGATGCGATGCCGTGAACATAAAGAGTGGCGAAGTTGACTGTGATGTTGACGATATGCTGGCGGTGAAGGCTGCAGTGGCAAATTTCGACAAGGCAATGAAGATAAGCACCAATTGCGTTGCGGCAATGATTGGCAAGGCAAAACTGCTTATGGCAATCGATGAAACAGAGTCGGCGCTTGATTTATTGACACGAGCTATGAAATCTCCTGATGCAGGGTTTGATGGCATATTCACACTGGCAATGGCACTGTATAAAAACAACGAAGTGAAAGCCGCCATAAAAGTGCTTAAACGCGCTGCGAAAGCCGACAAAAATTCCACAAAACCTCACGAAGTGTTGCTTGAGATTTACATGAACATGGGTCTTGAGGATTTGGCGGACGAACAGCGTGACGCTATAAGCCGTATACGCAAGCGCCAATCGAAAAAGAAAAAATGAATGCGCTTAATCGAGCTTTTTTGGGTTTGAATAAGTGTCGTCGGGGTTGTGTATCAACAACTCTTCTTCAACCAGAAATGAGATTGTGTCGGCAATTTCTTGCCGCGGAAACGATAGGGTGTTGAACATCTCGATGATACTGCGAGGTTTAAGCGCAGTCATATAAAGCACACCATCCTGAACATCTTTTGCAGTGTGCTCGTTTCGTTTGCGGGCATCAATGCAGAGGTCGCAGTGGCCGCAGGTGTACGGCTCATCCTCGCCGAAATAGCTAAGCAACATTGATTCGCGGCACCCCGATTCGCTGTATGCGTAATTGTTTATGGCTTCGATGCGTTGCTCCATCTTATTCTGAAGTTCCTCGTAGGCGCTGCGTGGAATGACAATGTATTTTGGTTCCACTCTTGCAGTGGTAAACGTAAGGTAAGGAGTGCGTTTGCGTGGAATGTAATGCAATATTTGTTTTCGAGTCATCGTCAACAGGGCATTGTAAATGTCCTCCTGCGACAAGCCTGTGCGGCGCGAAATCACCGATTCGTTGATGAAAACGTAGTCGGCAAACAGCCCCGTGTAGGTGCGAAGCAAGCATTGCATTACAACGTCTTCGGCACTGCCCGGGTGCGAAGTCATGTCGTATAGCTCCTCTTTTGAGGCTTTGATGATTACTCGCGATTGCGTTTCAATTTCCTCAATGTAATCGACATAGTTGGCGCGAGTGAGAATTTTGAGTGCGTTGTGTGTGGCAGTAGGAGGCAAATCGAAGGTCTGGCAAAAGAGGCTAAAATTAAATTCGTTAATTACATCGTATCCCGAGCCAACTGCGATATTAAGGAAATTGCCAGCCATTTCGTAGACGTGTTTCACAAAATCCTTGGGCGGGAATGTTTCGGTTATGCGTTTCTTTAGTGTGCTTTTGTCGCGTTCTGAAACAACAAGCACAGCGTAGGCACGATTGCCGTCGCGGCCACAGCGACCAGCTTCTTGATAGTATTCCTCGAGCGAATTTGGGATATCGGCATGCACAACAATTCGCACATTGCCTTTGTCGATTCCCATGCCGAAAGCGTTTGTAGCTACTATCACTCGCTTTTCTTCAGACTTCCATTTGTCTTGTTTGGCGTTTTTGTCCTCAGCGTCAAGTCCGGCATGATAGAAATCCGACGAAATGCCTTGGCGATTCAGTTCGTCGGAAATGAGTTTGGTTTTCTTTCGACTTCTAACGTAGACAATCGCCGAACCCGATGTGGCTGAAAGTATGTGCACTATTTGACCGAGTTTGTCGCTTGTTTGCCTGACCACATACGACAGGTTTTTACGCACGAAACTTTTCCTGAAAATGTGCAGGTTGGTCATCTTCAGTTTATCAACGATGTCGCGTGCTACCTCGTTGGTGGCTGTGGCTGTAAGAGCCAATATTGGCACTTTGGGCTTTATGTCCCTTACTTTTGCAATCGACAGGAATGATGGCCTGAAATCGTAGCCCCACTGCGATATGCAATGCGCCTCGTCGACAACGATTAGCGATAGTTCGATGTGCTTTAGTAGTTGCAGAAAGTTGGAGTTTTGAAGCCGTTCGGGCGAGACATACAAGAATTTGCATCGGCCGTTGGTGCAGCGCTCAATGGCTTTGCGTCGCTCTGCCATGGTGAGTCCTGCGTGCAGAAAAGTGGCTTGTATGCCGCGCTCTTTCAGGTTGTCAACCTGGTCTTTCATCAGCGACACGATGGGCGTGATTACAAGTGCAATGCCGTCCATAGCCAGCGTTGGCACTTGAAAGGTGATTGACTTGCCTCCGCCCGTAGGCATTAAACCCAGAGTGTCGTGTCCGGCAAGCACCGACTTGATAATGTCGGCTTGCGGTGCACGAAACTCCGGGTACCCCCAATATTTAGAAAGGATGTTATGAATCAGCTCGTCGTTCGACATCTTCGTCAGCTATCCTAATTCCTTTAATTTGCAGTTGAATGTTGTTGCTTGCCACTCGCTTGTTTTCTTCTATGGTGTAGCATATTTCAAACGGCTTGTGGGCGTGGATATAAGGGAAATACTCGCTCATATTGAATGCAATGCCGTTCATCACAACACTCGATTTACTATCGATAATTTCGAGCTTGATGTGTTCTGAAGTTTTACCAACCAATTTGCTTGTGCCGTAATCAAAGACGTTGCGGGTTACAAATACCGGTTTCTGGTTGCCCGGTCCAAAGGGGTTGAAAAGACGTAGTGTAGCCACAAACTCCGGCGTGATGTCGCTGAAGTCAAGTTCACAATCGACGTCGATTTGCGGAGTAAGTTGCTCCGAGCCGATGTTCTCGATGACGTATTGCTCAAAGCGGCGTTTGAATTCCGGAATGTTTTCTTCCTTCAGCGAAAGCCCTACGGCATAGGTATGCCCTCCAAAGTTTTCGAGCAAATCGCGAGCCGATTCCACAGCCTTGTAGATGTCGAACCCATGAACCGAACGCGACGAACCGGTTGCAAGACCGTTGGAGTAGGTGAGTACAACCGACGGTTTATAGTACAGTTCGGTGAGCCGCGAAGCCACGATGCCGATTATGCCTTTATGCCAATCTTTGTTGTAAATCACAATAGGTTTTTTGCCAGCCACAATTTCGCCACGGTTTTCAAGAATCTTGCTTGCTTCCTCGGTGATTTGCTTGTCGAGTTCTTTTCGGTCTTTGTTGTATTGGTCGATGTTTTTGCCTTTTTCAATTGCGTCAGCCATATCCTTGGCGACAAGCAGGTCAACAGCTTCGCGACCGCTTTGCATGCGACCCGAGGCGTTGATGCGCGGACCGATTTTGAAAATCACATCGCTAATGGTGATTTCTTTGTTCGAAAGTCCGCAGATGCGAATGATGCTGCGCAGACCAATGTTTGGGTTCGAATTGATTCGCTTAAGACCAAAATATGCCATCACACGATTTTCGCCCATAATTGGCACTATGTCGGCAGCAATGCTCACTGCCACCAGGTCGAGAAGGCTTTCGAGGTCGTAGAGATTTGTAATTCCATTGCTGATGGTGAAGGCATGCATAAATTTGTAGCCAACGCCACAGCCCGAAAGATTCTTGAAAGGATAGGGATTGCCTTCAAGTTTAGGGTTAAGAATGGCAACAGCATCGGGCAAAACATCGTCGGGCACATGGTGGTCGCAGATGATGAAGTCGATGCCTTTTTCCTTAGCATACTCAACCTCTTCGATTGCCTTGATTCCGCAATCGAGCACAATAACCAACTTCACGCCGATTTCGGCAGCGTAGTCGATACTTTTCATTGAAATGCCATATCCCTCCTCGTAACGGGTGGGGATATAGTATTCCACATTCGAATAAAAATTAAGGAGATACTTATACACAAGTGCTACGGCAGTTGTTCCGTCAACGTCGTAGTCGCCATACACCATAATTTTCTCCTTCAACCCCATGGCATCATTAAGCCTCTTCACCGCTTTGTGCATATCCTGCATGAGGAATGGGTCGTGCATCTGTGACATTGATGGGTGGAAGAATTGTTGCACTTCGTCCCAAGTCTCGATGCCTCGCTGCACCAGCAGTTGGCTAATGGCAGGGCAGTTGGGAAACTTAGTCGCCAGCTGGGCCTCTACTCTTTTTTGTTCGGATGTCAGGGGTAAGTAATTCCATTTACTACTTATCATTTATGTTGTTTTTTATTTTTTTTCTTTGATGTATGGCATTCTGCTCTCTCGCAGAAATATGTTTAAAAAAGGCGGAGAGTGAAGGAGAAAAATCTTTATACTCCTGTGGTATTGTCCGTTTTGCCTTATCAAGCATGGCTGCATCATAACACGCGCAGTCTGCTAATGGCAAATGAGTGCGGGATTCTTTATACAATAATAGATGATATTATGGTATTTTGATGTTCAAGATACGCTAAATGGCATATATCTTACCCGCCTTTCATATATTACGCAAATATACGCAATGTTTGCCGAAAAACCATTGTATTATTTTGATTTTTCGTTTTTTTATATTTTTATATCCTCGATTTATTTTGGTGACGGTTGCGAATGATGCAGAATTGATAATAAATAAATCGCCTTGATGCTGTTTGTTAACATCAAGGCGACAACTGTTTATGTGAAATTTATTCCTTCGTAAGCAATCATTCGCTCAGGTCGACTGCGTAATAAGCACGCTTTCCAGTGGGGTAGATGCCTGTAACAAACATTACCTTGTCGCTGTCGCTGCTTTGCATAATCTTTGTGTAGATGGCTTCCACATCGTCGACGTTTTTCACTGGCACGTTGTTAATTTCCAGTATAATGAAATGGTTCTTGATGCCTTCGGTCTGGAATTTGCCTTCTTTCAAGCCAACCACTTCAACGCCGTACGAAATGCCGAGTTCTTCCTTCTTGGCTGCGCTCAGTGTTTTGAATGCACATCCAAGCGACATAAAGTCGTTTGTTTTTGTAACCGATGTTGTTCCCTGGTTGTTCTTGAGTGTTGCGGTTGTGGTGCACAGCTTGTTAGCTCGATAGTATGCAATGTTTACCTTGTCGCCAGGACGCATCTTGCTCATTTCTTCCTTCATCTGTCCGGAGTTCTTCACAGTGGCGTTGTTCACTTTCACAATCACGTCGCCCACTTTCAAACCGGCTTCGATGGCAGAGCTGCGGTCGCTCACTTCGGCTACATAGATGCCTTCTTTGGTGGCTGTGATGTTGTGTTCTTTTGCTAAGTCGGCATCAAGTTCGAGGTAAGAGATTCCGAGTACGGCTCGTTGCACACTGCCAAATTGCTTGATGTCGTTCACAACCTTGCTAACAATCGACACCGGAATGGCAAACGATATGCCTGCATAACTGCCGGTTTGCGAGTAAATCATCGAGTTGATGCCCACCAGTTGACCGTTGGTGTTCACCAAGGCACCACCGCTGTTGCCCGAGTTTACTGCCACATCGGTTTGGATGAACGATTCAATGTCCACCTTACCGCTGTTGCGGTTGCTGCCTACGTTCACGCTGCGAGCCTTAGCGCTGACGATGCCCGCTGTGACAGTTGATGTGAATCCGAACGGGTTGCCTACAGCCAACACCCATTCACCCACTTTAAGTGCGTCGCTGTCGCCAAAAGTGATGGCTTGCAGATTCTTTGCTTCAACCTTAAGCAAGGCGAGGTCGGTAGATGGGTCGGTGCCGATTACCTTGGCGTTGTATTTGCTGTTGTCGTTGAGTGTCACTTCCAGTTTCTCTGCTCCGTCAATCACGTGATTGTTTGTAACGATATAACCGTCGGAGGTGATTATCACACCGCTGCCAAGTCCCAATGGCTGAAGGTCTTCTTCTTTTTCGGTTTTGGGTTGTTGGCGGCGTGGAGAGCTTTGCATGCCTGAGTTCGGACCGAAGAAGAATTCAAACGGGTCGAACATGCCGCCTTGCATCTGCTGGCGCTTAGGCGCTGCATAGCTTTTTATGCTAACCACTGAGTTGATTGTGCTTTCAGCCGCTTTTGTGAAATCGGTCTCTACTGCCGGCATTCGTCCTGCAGTTCTTATGAAACCGCTTGACTGTTGGTTGTTGGCATTTGTTGCCACGTAGTTGTCGTCGAAGCCTAATCCTTCACTCTTAGTAAGTGCCGAGGTTGCAAACAGAGTAGTTGCCGAGCCCAGTACTGATGCTGCTAATAATAGCAATCCGAATTTAGCGTTCTGTTTCATAATCTTTATTTGTTAAATTGTTTGTTGCGTTAATAATATAATAGTTAAAAATTAACTTTTTGTTCACTGCAAATGTATATCATAATTTTTAGGTAACAATGCATTTCGTTTAATATTTAAATTAAATTAATACTGCAAAGCTGGGATTTAGCACAAATTTCAAATTCCTTAATTTCTATCCCTTTATTTGTAAAAATAAATTAATGGTTTCTGCTGTGGTTTCACGCAATTTTGCTCGTCATTAAAAGTGTATTGGCAAAAAACTCCGAGGCAGAGCACTCATAATTGCACATTCTTCATTATCTTTGCAGAAGAATCTGCGAAAATAGGCTGTGCCTCGGCATAACGTTCAAGCCTTGCTTGGCGATTTTGCACTCGGCTTGCACTATTTTTGCAAAAAAAATATTTGGCAGTAGCACGTCTTGTCGCTCGCAGCGTAGTTGTGCTGTGGGAGGAAAGTCCGGGCAACACAGAGCATCATATTTCCTAACGGGAAGCCATCTGCGAGGGTGGAGTAATGTGACAGAAAACAACCGCCACAAATGTGGTAAGGGTGAAAAGGCGAGGTAAGAGCTCACCGGATGACATGGCAACATGTTGTGCCGCACATCTTATGAGTTGCAAGGTCAAGTATATCGGCATCTAAGGGCTGCTCGTCCATTGTCGAGGGGTAGACTGCTACATATAATCGGCGTGGCAACACGTCGGTCAGATAAATGACAAGACGGCATTTGCTTCGGCATCTTGCCGACATAACCCGGCTTATAGTGCTGCTGTCAATTTTTATTTTTAACGCTATACCCATCTTTCGCCATGTTACGCTATGTAAAACAAAAATATGCCGACAACTTTCTTCACATAAAAGATGTGGTGGAGATTCTCAGCCGAGTGGGCGAGCGCTATTTCGATAAAGATTTCCAGCAAACAGCCTGTGCACTTACTCATCGCACGCTTTTGGCGATAGTGCCGTTTTTTGCCATGATGTTCGCCATTGCTCGTGGTTTTAATGTGCAAAATTTTCTGCTCGACCAGCTCACACAGCGCTTTGCTTCGCAGCGCGACTTTATTGTTCGTGCCGTTTCGTTTGTCGATTCGTATCTTGAGCATACCACCGACGGTGTTTTCATTGGCGTTGGCATTGTTGCGCTAATTGTTACGCTTTATTTTCTGCTAAATGCGGTCGAGCGTTCGTTCAACACCATTTGGGATTGTCCTGAGCGGACATTTGCACGCAAGTTCACCGACTATACCTCAATTCTTTTTTGGGTGCCGGTGCTCATGATTGCAGCTTTTGGCATTTCGGTGTGGATTGATAGCGGTATTCGCAGCTTCTTCTTGTTGCCGAACATTTCCACAATAGCCGAAATTGCTTTGCGTGTGCTCAATTTTGCCATTCAAGTGGTGGTATTCACCTTGCTTATGAAATATATGCCGAATACCAATGTGCGTTTGCGTTACGCTCTGTTTAGCGGTGTAGTATGCTCCATATCGTTTGAGTTGCTTCAGATGCTGTTCTCGTTTTCGCTCTATGTCTCGAGCTACAACGCTGTTTATGGCAGTTTTGCATATATTCCGCTGTTCCTGCTTTGGGTGCAGTTCTCTTGGCTAATATGCTTGGTTGGTGCCCAATTGGCTTCGGCTGCTCAAGCGCAGTTTCACAAATAAAACCGAAGCTTTCTCAGATGGCTAATTCTTGAGTGATATCAAGAAATCGGCTACCACGAAAGTGCTTCCTCCTACAAAAATCACACTGTCGGGCGTGGCTGTGCTCAAGGCTGCGCGATATGCCTCGGCAACGCTTTCGTAACTCTCGCCATAAAGCCCTTTTTCTTCAGCTTTGGCACGCACAACATTGGCATGTTGAGCACGTGGTATGCTTGCTTGAGTGAAATAGTAGGTGGCATTGTGTGGCAAAAGTTCAAGAATATGCTCGATGTCTTTGTCGTTGACAAATCCAATAACCATGCGAAGGTCGGAGCAATTAAGCTGTTGCAGTTGTTCCGAAATGTATTGTATTCCACCTACGTTGTGTCCGGTGTCGCAGATGGTTAACGGCGAGTCGCTTATTTTCATCCAACGGCCCATCAGACCCGTGGTTTGGCAAACGCTCTTGAAGCCTGCTTTTATAGCCTCGTCGGTGATGTCGACGCCTTGCTGCCGCAGTTTGCCTATGGCATGCAGAATGGTGTTGGCGTTGTGCCGTTGGCAGTGTCCCGAAAGGTCGCTCTCAATCACTCCGAAACTGCGCGTGTGATACTCGACAGCAAAACCCTTTGCTGCCACCGAGACGATTTCGTTACTGTCTTGTGCAAACTCGGCAGGAGTTTCTGTAACCTTGGCTGTTTGCTCGAAAACACTTCGCACACCACCTGTGGCTTCGCCAATGACGCATGGTACTCCCGGCTTCATTATTCCGGCTTTTTCGTGTGCGATAGCTTCCAGCGTGTTACCCAGGAATTGTGTGTGGTCCTTTGATATATTCGTGATTACACTAAGCAATGGAGTGATGATGTTAGTGCTGTCGAGGCGGCCGCCAAGTCCCACCTCAATTACTGCAAAATCAACTTTTTCTTGGCGAAAATAGTCGAAAGCCATCATCATGGTCAGTTCGAAGAACGATGGCGAACCATGGAAACCCTTTTCTATGTAGGTAGCTACAAATTGCGTGACACTCTGTTTGGGAATCATTTCGCCGTTAACTCTGATGCGTTCGCGAAAGTCAACAAGGTGTGGCGAAGTATATAGTCCAACCTTGTAGCCGCTCTTTTGCAGTATGCTTGCAATGGTGTGGCTCACACTGCCTTTCCCGTTTGTGCCCGCAACATGTATGCAGCGATAAGCCTTATGGGGATGGCCATAAAGCTCATCGAGTTCAATGCTTGTTTCGATGCCAGGCTTATATGCCGCAGCACCCACGCGCTGAAATGCAGGGTGCTGATTATATAGATAATCAAGTGTTTCGTTGTAGTTCATTGCAGTTTTTAAAAAATTAAAAGTCCAACAATTGCCGAGAGAATTATCACGAAAATTGGATGAATCTTTGTGAAATAAACAATCAAGAACGACCCAATGCAGATGGGCACTGTTTTTAGTAGCATATTGTTGTCGCTGCCAAAATTTTCGGCGTTCATCAGCAGCAAAGCAGCCGATGCTATAAGTCCAACAACAACAGGACGCAGTCCTTTGAAAATACTTTTGATTATTGGACTATCCTTGTGGCGGCGAATAAAGTGCCCGGTGTAAAGAATCAGCACAAATGGCGGGGCGACAACCGTTGCCGTGGCTAAAACCGAACCGAAAATCGAGCCAGTGAGCGCATAACCGATGTATGTGGCGCTATTAATGCCGATTGGTCCGGGTGTCATTTGCGAAATTGCAACGATGTCGGTGAACATTTGACTTGTAATCCAGCCCGAATCGACAATCTCGCGCTGGATAAGCGACAGCATTGCGTAGCCGCCGCCAAAACCAAACAGTCCGATTTTGAGATATGCCCAAATTATTTTAATGTATATGCCCATTTATTCGTTTTCATTTTTGTTCGGCAATGTTTTTGTTTTGCCGATTACATAATAAAGATAGCCGCCCAAAGCGCCAAGCATGACAAATACTATCGGGTTGGAAATCACTGGCAAATTGCTGTAGATTAAACCTGCCACGGCAATGGGAATGGCAACTGTTTTCCATCCGATTTTCGCAGCACGAGCAGTTGTGATTACCGGAGCAATGATAAGTGCCACAACGGCGGGGCGTATGCCCATAAACATACGGCTTATCACTTGGTTGTTCTTTATTGTGTCGGGAGTGAGGAAAATCGCGATAAACAAGATTATTAAAAACGAGGGGAGAATGGTGCCGAGAGCAGCAGCGAGGCTTCCTCGTAACCCACGCAGTTTGTCGCCCACAGAAACCGAGATGTTCACCGCCAAAATGCCAGGCATCGATTGTGCCACGGCAAGCAGGTCGAGAAACTCCGCTTTATCAATCCAGTGGTTTTTGTCGCAAATTTCGCGCTCGATGATTGAAATCATTGCCCAGCCGCCACCAAAGGTGAACGCCCCGATTTTCACAAAAGTGACGAACAATTTCCAGCAAATGTTATTCATCGGCGTCGGTTTTTGTTTGCGCCATTTGCCTGCGGTTGATGTCGCGTTTTTTGTTGAGATACATCAATTTTGCCACTGCATTTTTGCCCGAACTCATTGCTTGGGCAAATTCGTAGGTGACGCTGAAGGCTTTCAGCACCTCAGGGCTAAGGGTAATTGAGGTTTTTCCTTTGCCAACGAAGTCAATCGCAACCTTATTGCCACCGTGTTCTGCAACGAATTTGCAGAAGTCGGCGCACTTTTCGTAGTGGAACGTAGCCATCTCGCAGCTGCCGCGGTCGGCTGTATAGCGATAGTTAGTAGCTCCGTCGTAAGGAACGTCGGCTGTTGAGCATTG
Organism: Bacteroidales bacterium; assembly: GCA_004557385.1. Taxonomy (GTDB): domain Bacteria; phylum Bacteroidota; class Bacteroidia; order Bacteroidales; family Muribaculaceae; genus SFTJ01. Next base: position 4,645 of record SFEA01000020.1, on the reverse strand, counting down.
TTCGCCCGATGCACGGGCAGAAAGACGAGTGTGTTGCACCGGAGCGCCGAACACACAAGTAACAACAAACATGTTGCCCAGTTCGTCGACGCGAGGTTCGATGCCGGTACGCTCAAACAGAGGTTTGCTTTGTAGCGATTTTTCCACATAGTAGCCTTCCACCATGTCTTTTGTTTTAACGAAAGCGAATTGTGGTTTCAGTTCGATGAATTTCAGCGAGTCGGCTTTGAGTGTGCTGTCGGTAACTGCAAATTCGCGGTCGATTAGCACGCTGTCGGCAAGCGTCCGCACGTGCATGGCTTTGCGTCGCACCTCGGTTTGTTTTGGGAAAACCTTATTCAGCGAGTCGATTAAAGAAATGGCTTGCTGCGGGTTTTTGCTGATGCATTCTTTTGCTTGCGCGAGGATGTCGAGAGCTTCTGTTTGTTCGCCCGAACCGCCGCTGCACGATGCTGCTGCACACAGCAGCAGAGTCATTGCATAGTTAAATATTTTCTCGTTCAACATTTTTTACACCTTTTAGATTTTGTATTTTTTTAATTAGTTCGTTCAAAGCTTGAATACTGCTGATGCCAATAACCAAGAAACCTTGAAACAGTCCGTCGTGCGAATCGATGGAAATGCTTCGTAGCGACGCGTTTCCCTCTTTGTTTATCACCGAGGTGATATTGGTGACAATGCCTATGTCGTCCTGCCCAATGATGCGCAGGTTGGCGGCGAACTGAGCCCCAAGTTTTCCCGACCATTGCGTGCGTATTTCGCGATAGGGATATTTGCTGAGCAGGTGTTGCAGGTTTTTGCAGTCCTCACGATGAATTTTAATGGCGCCGTCGCTTGCGATAAAGCCTTTTATTTTATCACCAAGAATTGGGTTGCAGCATTTCGACAGCTTGTAGTTGATGCCCTTCACGTTTTCTCCAATCACGAGCACATCGTCGGTGTCTTTTTCGGCTTTCGACGTTTGCTGTTGCAGCACAAAGTTTTGCGCCGACTCGTGCACAGGCTCTTCGGCTTCTTTTTTGTCGATGGCAAGATATGTTTCGAGCACAATGTTTGCATCGAGTCGCTCCTGAGCAATTTCAACAAAGAAGTCGGTTGCCTGTTTGAATCCAAGTTTTTTAATCACCTTCATCATCTTGGCTTCTTCAAGTTCTATCTTGCGGTTCTTGAATCGGCGTTGAATCAGTTCTTTGGCAATGTCGGTTTCTTTGGCGCGCATTTCGTTCACCGACTGTTTGATTTTGTTTCTTGCCTTAGAGGTTACCACAAAGTTCAGCCAGTCGAGTCGAGGCGTTTGGGTTGACGACGAAATGATTTCCACCGTGTCGCCACTTTTAAGCTTGTAGTTGAGCTTTTGGTTCTTGCCGTCGATTTTGCCTCCTACGCATTGGCAGCCAAGCCGTGAGTGTATGTGAAATGCAAAGTCGAGCACCGTAGCTCCTTGCGGCAATTTATAAAGGTCGCCTTTGGGCGTGAACACAAACACCTCCTTATCGTAGATGTTCATTTGCATGTTCTTAATCAGCTCCATAGGACCTTTTTCGCCGGCTTCAAGCACATCGCGCACGTTGTTCATCCATTCGTCCAAGCCGCCTTCGCTCTTAATTCCTTTATATTTCCAGTGAGCGGCAAGTCCGCGTTCGGCAATCTCATCCATGCGTTTAGTGCGAATTTGCACCTCCACCCAATGGTCGCTTGGTCCTTTCACAGTGATGTGCAGGCTCTCGTAGCCGTTGCTTTTAGGAATCGTAATCCAATCCTTCAGGCGCGAAGGGTTGGCTGTGTAGATGTCGGTGACTATCGAATATGCTATCCAACAATCCTTCTTCTCGCTTTCGGGCGGAGTGTCGATGATTATTCGTATTGCAAATAGGTCGTACATCCCCGATAGGTCGACACCCTGCTTGCGCATCTTGTTCCAAATGGAGTTAATCGATTTTGTCCTGCCCTTGATTGTGAATTTCATCCCCGATTTCTCGAGCGCCATTTTGATGGGACGGATGAAATCGTCGACGTATTTGTCGCGCTCCTTTTTGGTCTCGTTCAGCTTATGAGCAATTTGAGCGTATATGCTGCGGTTCAAGTATTTCAGCGACAAGTCCTCGAGTTCTGATTTAATTACATAAAGGCCCAATCGATGCGCCAAAGGGGCATACAGATAGCGCGACTCGTTTGCTATGTCGTGCACGAATTTTTCATTGGGATGGTGATTGATTGTCTGCATCAGGTTCAGACGGTCGACAATCATTATTATAATCACGCGAATATCTTCGGCAAACGTCAGCAGCAATTTGTGGAAGTTATCGTTTTCCACAGCTGCTTGCTTCTGATATAGTTCCGACACCTTCAGCAAGCCTCTCACCAGCTTGGCAATGTCGTCGCCAAACTGGCTTTCAATCTCGCTTAATTGCACAAAGTCGTTCTTGCACAACTCGTAGAGCATGGTGGCAACAATCATGCTTCGGTCGGGGGCGATGCTGCTCACCAGCAGGTTGGCTGTGCGCAAGTGCCGTATTGTTGGGTTGATTCCGTATTTGTCTCTTTTGAAATGACCGCTGACGATGCCTTTATTTATCGTTGAATGAATCACGTTGACGTCGTCACTGCTCAGCGTTGCCCCGGCTCCTCTTATAAGGTCCTTGGTCAGCGCCAAAACAAGCGGTTTTTCTTTGTCGTCAAAGTAGTTTTCTACACTCATTACTAAAAAAATTTCGTCCTTATTTGAAAATTTCTTGTAAAGTTATCACAAATATTTGTTTTTTATTGCTACATTTGATAAAAATTCACTAACCTTTAATATTATGGAATTTAACAACAACGATTTACAGCAAATTAAAGCCAAGGGCATAAGCCTTGAAGTGATTGAACAGCAATTGGAGCGCTTTCGCACTGGTTTTCCGTATCTTAAAATTCGTTCAGTAGCCACTATAGGCAACGGCATTCTGCGTCTCAACGACCAGGAAATCGACCAATGCATAGCTGTTTGGGATGAATTTCAAACCTCGGGCGGCACCGTAGAAAAATTTGTTCCTGCATCGGGCGCAGCCAGCCGTATGTTCAAAAACATCTTTGCTTTTGTCACAGCAGCCAAGCCGGCTCCCGAAACTGCCTACGAGAAAAAATTCTTTGCCGAAATCAAGAATTTTGCTTTCTATCCTGCGCTCAACCAAGCTTGCCAACGCCTCTACGGCAACGACATTGACGGCCTTACAGCTGCCGGCGAATACGTTAAAGTTGCTTCAGCGCTGATCAGCAAAGACGGGCTCAATTATGGTCAGCTGCCTAAAGCATTGCTTCAATTCCATCGCACCGAAACAGGCGCCCATACTCCGCTCGAAGAACACTTCGAAGAAGGCGCACAATATGCAGCCGACCAGTGCGGAAATGTAAACCTCCATTTCACTGTGTCGCCTGAGCATCGTGCTGCTTTCCAAGCCACAATCGATGCCGTGCTTCCTGCTATGCAACAGCAATGGGGCGTGAAATATCGCGTGACCATGTCGGAGCAAAAATCGTCGACCGACACCATTGCAGTTAACCTCGACAATACGCCTTATCGCGAGGCTGACGGTTCGCTGTTGTTCCGCCCTGCGGGCCATGGCGCGCTAATCGAAAACCTTAACGAAATAAATGCCGACGTGGTGTTTGTCAAGAACATCGACAATGTTGTTCCGCGTGCTTTGCGCGATGCAACAGTTCGTTACAAGAAGGTGATTGGCGGTTTGCTCGTGAAGATTCAGCGCCAAATAGCTGCATATCTGCAACAACTCACATCGGGCAACTACACCATAGATGACCTGCGCGAAATGATTAAGTACACTCACGATGTGCTATCGATTCGTAATGAGCAAACCAAAAATCTCGACGACAGCGAGCTGGCTCTCTACCTTATTGGCAAGTTCCGTCGCCCAATTCGCATCTGCGGTGTGGTGCGCAACGAAGGCGAGCCTGGCGGAGGTCCGTACTTGGCTGTTAATGCCGATGGAACATCGTCGCCGCAAATCCTCGAGGCTGCTCAAATCAATTCGGCAGACCCTGATGCTGTGGCACTGATGAAGAGCGGCACACACTTCAATCCAGTTGACTTGGTTTGCTACATCAAAGATACCGACGGCTCGAAGTTCAACCTCAAGAAGTTTGTTGACCACAACACAGGATTGATTTCCGAAAAATCGAAATCGGGAGTCACCATCAAGGCGCTTGAGCTGCCGGGCTTGTGGAATGGGTCGATGAGCGATTGGACCACCGTGTTCGTTGAAGTGCCAATCGAAACGTTCAACCCCGTAAAAGAGGTTAACGACCTTCTTCGTCCTCAACATCAAGGCTGATAGATTATTGCATATCATAAATTTTTTATGCTGCGGCAGGGGCTTCAAAACAATTGGCTCCTGCCGCTCTGTTAGTATGACGGGCACGTCATAACAAAAAAACGCCTATCTTCGCAGACTAGCGTTAAAAAATGAAAGTAACCTAAAATCCCTAAACATCATGGCAAACCACTTGCTCAACCGCGCAGGCGGTTGATATCGCTGGCAGCCAAATGATTATAACCTAAAATCCGCAACTATCATCCAATACACGATTAAGGGTAGATTTATGAGTCGTTAGTAGCAGCTTTCAGTAAAAAGCAACAGCACAACATCAA
>SFEA01000062.1 GCA_004557385.1 Bacteroidales bacterium | reverse complement strand
CGCTGGCAAGCCCACAAGGGCGCAGCCTGCGGAGAGGTGGCTCCAATAATAATGTGCCTCGAAGTGGCACAACATTGTTCGACATCTTCGACGCCGAATGATAGTGAGGTTTCCGCTCCCCGCAGGTTGCGCTATCGCTCCACCAACGGTTATGCATGGTTTGCCATCTCCGATGGCACATCCTCGCGGCAGGCGCCCCTACAGCATCGCATCACATCTCCCACAGACGGCACACAACGTGCACAACCCTGCGGCAGGCAGAAAAAAACGGAGGGCACACGATATGTGAGTCCTCCGGATCATTCTTATTTCGTAAGAAATAGTTTGCTTTACTTAGCCTCAGCTTCAGCCTTTGCGCGAGCAAGATATTTGTCGACGTCTACGTTGTAGTTGGCGCTGAATGTTGGGAACTTGTCCTTGATGGTCTGATAGATTTCAGCCTCCTTGTCGAATTGCTTTTGTTCGCGGTAAATCACAGCCTTCTTGGTCATGAACAGCGGAGTGTACAATTCGTTGTTGTCGCTCATCGAGATAGCCTTGTCGTAAGCCGAAAGTGCATCGGAGAGCTTGTCGAGGTTAACGTAGCAGTCGCCGAGGAGCGATTGAGCGGCAGGACCCACGAGGGTGCCTTCGCCCGAATATTCCTTGATGTACTTAATAGCTTCCTCGAATTTGCCTTTTTGATAAAGGATGATGGCTGCATTGAGGGCTGCGCGCTCGCCGTTGGCATTGCCATACTTGTCGGCAACAGCCTTGTATTGAGCCAACGCCACCGAGTCCTCACCGAGGGCGAGGTTCATGTCGGCTTGACATACTTCGTTCTTCGAGCTTTCTTCGCGTGGTTGCTGATAGAGGTATTTGTAGCCGAATATGATTGCGGCAATCACCAGGATTGCAACTGCTGCATATCCGATAACCTTCTTGTTGTTTTCTACTTTTTGCTCAAACGACGAGAGACCTTCGTTGATTTCGTCGATTGACGTACGAGTTTGATTCGCTTTTTCTTTTGCCATTTCGTTTATGTTAATCTTTATTTATTTTACTAATTTGTAGTTTGTTCCAACAAGTTGCAAAATTAATGGATAATATCAAATTGTGAAAACAATTTCACCACTTTTTTGCTTTTAACGTGCCAAATAAGTGAAAAACGCGGCTTGCAGGAGCCGAAACGGGCGGCAAACAGGCGGTTTGCCTCTTGGGTTGGCTTGTGCGGCGGCTCATCATTGCAGCTGGCGCACGCGCACGTCGATGCCGTCGGCGGCGAGCGCCGAGGCTATGCCCTCAACGCGGGTTTCGCCGTAGTGATAGGGGAACAGCACACGCGGCTTTACTGTGCGGGCAGCCTCGATGCATTGGTCGACGGTCATGGTGTATGGCTGGTTGACAGGCAAAAACGCCACGTCGATTTTGCCCAGCTGCTTCATCTCGGCAATCGGTTCGGTGTCGCCGGCGATGTAGATGCGCAGGTCGTCGATTTGCAACACATATCCATTGCCTACGCCACGTTTGTGAAACTGCTTGTGGGCAGGCGTGGTGTTGTAGGCGGCGGTGGCGGTGATGCTTATGCCGTGACATTCCGCGGTGTCGCCGTTACGCAGCACAGTGGCTCCTTTCAGACGTTTTGAGCAGACCCGGCTGGCAAACACGCGCGTGCCAGGGTGCGACAGTTGCGCTATGGCTTGCGGGTCGAGGTGGTCGAAATGGTCGTGAGTCACCAGCACCACGTCGGCTTGCGGATATAGCGAATAGTCGGTGGGGCGCAGCGCCTTGCCCACGGGGTCGACGTGCACCGTGAGGGTGTCGTCGATGTCGAGCATGAGCGTGCCGTGCTTGATGTGCGATATGGTCACCTTTCTGCCCTTCGAGGTGGTGAAGCAGTCGGTTTCGGGCTGATTGGCGGCAAAGGCATCGAGCTTGGCTTGATAATAGTTGCGCACATCGTTCCAGTGATAATACGGAGCAATGTCGGTGGGCACCGGCAACCGGGCTTCAGCCTCGTTGAGCAACACCTTCATTATCACGTCGTTGCTGCCGGGCTTTTTGTAGAACACCCACTGTATGTTGCACCCCATAGGGAAAATCTTATAGTTTTGCCACACCGAGGAAAGGCTGTCGAACGGCACGTTGCGTGCGCCGGCATCGTCGAGCTCCATGAGGCACGCCAGAGGCAACAAGCACGATTCGTGGCCGAAGCGCAATGTAGCTTGCGGTTTGCCTGCCTCTACTGCTTGCTGGGCTGTGGTGAGAAACTGTTGCAGCAGCGGCGCCTGATGCAGCGGTGCGCGGAAGTTGCTGACGCTGCTGTAAGCGCTGTAGGCATACCACCAGGTGTTCACCCGTCGCCACAGGTTCATCACATCGGCAGCACTGAACAGGTCGTAGAACTGCACGTCGGTGTAATGGCTTTGCTGATTGCTTGTGATGTCCCACAGGTCAATCATCAGCTGCTTGCCGTTGATGCTGTCGGCAGCAAAGCGCTGGTTGGTGAACAGGCGTTTATTGAGTTCGGTGGGGTCAACCAAATTCATCACATAGTCCTCCATGGCTTGCTTCTTGGCATTGAATACCTTCGATATTTTGGGGTTGCTGCCGCAGCAATAATACATGTCGGCCTGGCTGGCATCCTCCGAGATGCGCAACTTGGGGTTCAGCGCAAGCAGCTCCTGCAGCTCGCTGCTCATCGACAAGATGCAGCGCACCACCACCGACGAGCGCGCCATCACCTCGGCATCGCCACTAAACACCTCGGGGAAGTTGGCAAACATGCGGCGAGCGATGCCACGATGCTGGTCAGCTCCTTTGTCAGTGAGTTCGCCCAAGCGGCCCTTCGAAGCAGCAAGTATGTCGCGCAGCTGCGCCAGCACCTGCTTGCCGCGCTCGGTGAGCATGCCGTTGCGCTCGGCTATGGCGAGCTGGTCGACCGGCAACTGATATTGCTTAGGGTCGATGAGCCAGCGGCTGCCGTGGCGTCCGTAGTGATTGATGTGAAACGGCACATATCCTTCCGGAGCAGGCGTGAGCGCAGGTGCCGCAGCCTCCAGATAGGGATAGGCGTAATAGTTGCTTGCGCTCTTTAGTATATTCTGGGCGAAATCTTGTTCGGGCGTCTGCGACAATGCCACAGCCACGCCGCACAACATCGCTAAAAGCACTGCAAATAGCTTCTTATTCATTGACGTAAATTTTTCTTATATAAAATATTGTGTAGATAGTTCACTTTAAACCACAGCGGCAAGCACAGCCACAATGCGCTCCAGCCACAGGCGGTCGACCTCGTCGAAGGTGTTCAGCCGGCTGCTGTCGATGTCGAGCACCGCCGCCACCTCGCCGTCAACCATCATTGGCACCACAATCTCGCTTCGCGAGGCGCTGCTGCACGCTATATGCCCCGGAAAACGGTCGACGTCGGGCACCACTTGCGTTTGCGCCTCAGCCCACGCCGTGCCACACACGCCGCGACCGCGCTTGATGCGCGAGCACGCCAGCGGACCCTGAAACGGTCCCAGCACCAACTCATCGGCCACCACGCGATAAAAACCCGTCCACCAGAAGCCGAAAGTCTCGTGAATCATCGCCGCCACATTCGCCATATTGGCAATCATGTCGGGCTCGCCGTCAACCACCGCTTCAACCTGCTTCAGCAGCAATGCATATTTCTCCGCCTTGCCGCCCGCAGCTATTTCGAAATGTTCTGCCATATCCTTATATCTGTTTTCTTTAGTCTATGCAAAGATAAAAAAACAAAACCTTTTATTAGAGCCTGCCGCGCAACAATTGTTAAAAAAAACACCCGCAGGACAAAATGCCGCTGCGGGTGCCGCTAGTTGAATATGCCTATTTTGAAACAGTTTCTCTTTTGGCAAAACGCCTATTTCGTTTGGCGGTTTACACTAAACGTCAAGCAAATGCACGCATCACAATCACACTGTGGCAGTCATGAAAGTGGCGTTGCCTTCTGCCTTCATGCTGGTGATTACGGCAGGCACGAGAATCGATTCGCCCTTCTTCACCTCGGTTATGCCGCCGAGGTTGTCGGTGATGGTGGCAGCGCCGTCGAGGCACATCACAATCATGAACGAATCAGCCGAAGCGTCGATGGCGCTTTCGCCCTCGATGATTTCGCGCTTAACATCGAAGTATTCGCACTTTACGAGCGGAGTGGCGCTCTTACCATTGCGGTCGTAGTTGCTCTTATATTCGGGATAAACGGTGTAGTCGATGGCGTCTTTGGCTTGCTCGGTGTGCAGTTCGCGCGGATTACCGTTTGCGTCGAGGCGTCCGAAGTCGTAAACGCGATAGGTGATGTCGCTGGTTTGCTGAATCTCGGCAAGAAGGTTGCCGGCGCCAATGGCGTGGATGCGTCCGGCAGGCAAGAAGAAGAGGTCGCCGGCGTGCGAGTCGTGGCGAGCAATCACATCCATAATGGTGTTTTCAGCCACGCATTTCTCGTATTGCTCAGGGGTGATTTGCTTGCTCAATCCGGCATAGATTGGAGCGCCCTCGTCAGCCTTGATGATATACCACATCTCGGTTTTGCCGTAGCTGTTGTGGCGTGCCTTGGCGAGTGTGTCGTCGGGGTGAACCTGCACCGAGAGGTCGCGTTTGGCATCGATAATCTTCACCAGCAGCGGGAACACGTCGCCAAACTTGGCGTAAACGGCGTTGCCCACAAGGTCGCCCTTGTATTTCTCGATGAGTTCGCGCAAATTCATGCCTTTGTCGTCGCCCTCTGCCACAACCGATTCGTGACCCGGAACGCCCGAAATCTCCCAGCTTTCGCCAATGTTATGCTGGTCGGTGACAATACCTTTGTATTCAGCAATCTGTTCGCCGCCCCAAAGCACCGACTTCAGATATGGCTCGAATTTAAATGGTTTCAATGTACTCATAGTAGTTTCGTTTTTTTGATTATATGTTTTTGTTGTAAAAATTTTTCAATCCAGCAATTGCGCATGTTCATTGCGAAGCCTTGCGGGCACGCTCGGCAGCAGCGGCAATCACGCCCAGGGTGGAATGGTCGCAGTCGAACACCGAATACAGCCCCTGCTCCTCCTGCGCAGGGTCGCCGGTGTGGTCGTCCCACGGCTCCCACCACAAATGTGCCGGACGAGCGCTTCCGCTCCATGCCCAGAAGTTGCAACCGGCAAGCATGTCGCCCTCGAGCATCAAGTTGGTGATGAACGTGTAATATTTGTCGCGCGCCACTGTGGGGCTGCCGGGGGCAAACGAGAACTCGTCGCGGTGATAGCCAAACTCCTCAAGCACAATGGGCTTGGCATACTGCTTGATGGCATCGTAGTGGCGTTGCACATATTCCTTGCTGGCTTGGCACGCTTTTTCTACGTTGGTGAACATCTCATCGCGCTTAATCCATCGCCATGTGGCAGGCCAAATGTGAATGTTGGCATAGTCGATTTCGGGCGCAGCGTGTATGTCGGTCCAGCACTCGAGGCTGAACTCGCAGCCCATAAGCCCCTCGCTGCCTGTCGACACCAAGTGACGGGCATCGATGCCCTTGATGATGCGCGCAGTGGTGAGGATGTATTCTCTGAAGTCAGCCAAGCCCTCGCGACTGAAAGCACGCGGCTCATTGCCAATCTGCCACGACATGATTGCCGGCGACTCGCTGTAAGGCTTGCCGGTGATGCTGTTGCTTCGGCTCACTATGCGCTGCACATGGTTATAAAACAGCTGCTTGGCAACCTTGTTGTGCACAAACTCTTTCACATAGCCAACATATTGCTTATAGCCATCGACGCGCGGAATCAACGCCTTGCCCTGCCCTGCCCACTCAAGATATGCCGAGTAGCCACCGCTCCACTCCCACGAATTGTTGAGATAGAGCACAGCCTTCATGCCCCGCTGCTCGAGCTGAACAAGCAGATAGTCGAGCCCCTGCAAGATGGTGTCGTTATACACACCCGGCTCGGGCTGCAACACCGGCATCACATGCGAAGTAAGGCCTTCGCCACCGTCGGCGCCTACCAATATGCGCAGGTTGTCCACCCCAAGGCTGTGAAGGCGGTCGAGCTCGCTGCACAACTTGGCACGATTGCCGCCCCTGCCCTCCGATGCAAGAATTGCCGCATACCACATGTTGGTGCCAACATATTTATATGGCTTGCCATTGAGCATTAGTTTGCCATTGACAACGCTCACAAAATCATTGTCATTAACGCCTTTTGCCATTACATTAATTGTTGCAAAAAAGATTACTGATATTAATATACTTTTAGCAAAGGTTCTCATATACTTTTCCATCATTCTGGCAATTCACATAAAGGTTGCCATTGCCTCGTGTCAAGCAACCGACTCCCCTAACCACAAAGATACGATTATTTAATTAAATGTAGCGCATCACTCCACTAAAAATTTGCATCGGCATTGCCTACAACACCCCACCCCACACAGCCCCATTGTGCCCAAAAACACAATTTCGACAAAAAAGAGACATAAATTTTCGCAAACTCTTGCAGGAATCAAATATTTGTAGTAACTTTGCACTCGCAAACCGCAAATGGTGCCATAGCTCAGTTGGTAGAGCAAAGGACTGAAAATCCTTGTGTCCCCGGTTCGATTCCTGGTGGCACCACACAAAGAAAAGCAAAACAACGTAAAATCCTGATTTTAAATTAAAAATCGGGATTTTTTATTTCCCCGAAAAATGCAAAAAAGTGCGGTTCACGACCGCCTTTGGTGGAGCAAGAGGTGGAGCAAACTGGTGTTCCAAGCATCTCCACCTTGAAAGAGCCTTTTTTCGCTGAATCACAACATTTTGCATAGCATCAAAACGGGTTCGGATTTCTACTTTTGTCGAACTAATGTTTAACTTAAAAGTAGGAAAAAATGAGACGAGATTCATTTAATGTGCTTTTCTTTATCAAGAAAACCAAGCTGCTGAAGAACGGTGAGGCTTCAGTGTGTATGCGTATCACAGTCAATGGCGCAAGAGTAGAAACCAACATCCGAAAAAGCATCGAACCCGTGTCGTGGAACCAGGCGAAGGAGTGTGCAAGGGGCAAAAGCCGCAAATCAACCGAGCTGAATAACTACATCGAGGAGAGCCGTATCAAACTCCACCGCATTTACACGCAACTCGAAGAGAATGGGGAACTCATCACTGCTCGCATTTTGCAAGAAAAGTTCTTCGGAGTGGACAAAAAGGTGGAGCAAGTACGCACCATCATCGGGGCTATGCGTGAACATAACGAACAATACCGAGCCTTGGTAGGCAAAAATTTTGCCCTAATCACCGTAAGGCGTTACGAGAGTTGTACCCGCTATCTTGCTGAGCTTATCAAACTGAAATACGATAAAGAAGATTTGCCTATTACGGAGGTAAACGGCGAACTTGTGCGAGCCTTTGAGTTCTATTTGAAGACCGAGAAGAATTGCCAGCAAAATACGGTCATTCGTTATATGAAGTGCTTGAAAAAGATTATCAACCTCGCACTCGCCAATGAGTGGATAGCAAAAAATCCCTTTGCTGGTATCAAATTCCACGAAAAAGAGGTAGTGCGTGAGTTCCTGACGATGGACGAACTGATGACCATCTATCAAAAGGAGTTTGCACTGCCTCGCCTTGCATTGGTGCGTGATGTATTTATTTTCGCCGCCTTTACAGGGTTGGCATTTATAGATGTTCAGCAACTCGCCGCCGAGCATATCGTACAGGACAATAACGGACACTATTGGATTCGCAAGACACGCCAAAAGACGAATAATATGTGTAATATTCCATTGTTGGATATTCCGTTGGCAATTCTCAAAAAATATGAGAACAATCCGACTTGCATCAAGCGTGGCGTATTACTCCCCGTTCCTTGTAATCAGAATATGAACAGCTATTTGAAAGAGATAGCCGATGTTTGCGGAATCCAGAAGCACCTTAGCACTCACGTTGCCCGCCATTCCTACGCAACGTCTGTATGTTTGGCTAACGGTGCAAGTATAGAGAATGTGGCAAAGATGCTTGGGCACGCCAATATAAGAATGACACAACACTATGCAAAAGTGCTCGACAGTTCGATATTGAAGGATATGATGAATGTAAAAAGTGCGATAGTGAATTTAGGATAAGAGGTCTGCGGTACGCTTCACTTGCCTTCGTCCTATTATAAAGTTAACTCGGAGGGCAATACCTGCGAGTTCAAGCCCACGGGTTTTCAGCAAAAAATTCTCTGCGATAATTTTTCACCCGAAAAAACTCTCCAGTATCACCGTCCGTGTTGATAATGGGATTGGGACGAAGCAAGCGAAGCGACCTACGACGCATAAATCAAGGTAAAAGAAAAATTAAATACGTTTCAAATATATTGAGTAGCTACTATTATGAAAAAGCAGAGTTGGGGACAAAGGCAGC
>SFEA01000019.1 GCA_004557385.1 Bacteroidales bacterium | reverse complement strand
GACATCTTCGACGCCGAATGATAGTGAGGTATCCGCTCCCCGCAGGTTGCGCTATCGCTCCACCAGCGGTTATGCATGGTTTGCCATCTCCGATGGCACTTCCTCGCTGCGGTCGCCGTACGCCCTAACAGCATCGCATCACATCTCCCTCAGACGGCACACAGCGTGCACAACCGCGCGAGCGGTTGCAATATCAATAACCCTGCGTTGACGGCGAGCGCAGCGCAGCCGGCTACGTAGGGAAAGCCGAGAAGCCTAGAGACAACAACCGCGGCGCGGTTGCAGACGAGTGATTGGCTCACACAGGTTAATTTGATATAAAAGATTTATCTGTGTTCGCTGCGAGAGGCTTATGCAATCCCGGCTGCCAACGCAGTTGCATTGGCAGCCGGGGTATGCGAAGCCATGGGTAAGCAGCGTTATTTCTTGAGTTTTTGGAAATAATAGTCGAGCACCTCGCTGGCTGCCACAAACGAGCTTTGGCGAGCCGAAAGCACCATCTGCTTTTTTGCCTGAAGCATCTCCTCAATCACGGGGTCGGTGTAGAAATTGCGTTTCAGCTGCTCGTTGATGGTTTCATACATCCAATATTTTTCTTGTTCGCGTCGACGCTCGTCGAAGTAGCCCGACTTGCGCACGAATGCAAAATACTGGTCAATCATGTTCCACACCTCATCGATGCCCAGCTCGTAGTAGCCTGAATAGGTGAGCACCTTCGGAGTCCAACCGCTTGGAGGCAGCGGGAACAGGTGCAGCGCGCTGCGGAACTGCGCAGCAGCCAGCTTGGCACGCTCCACGTTGTCGCCGTCGCATTTGTTTATGACAATGCCGTCAGCCATCTCCATGATGCCGCGCTTAATGCCCTGCAGCTCGTCGCCGGTGCCGGCAAGCTGAATGAGCAGGAAGAAATCTACCATCGAGTGGACAGCCGTTTCGCTCTGTCCCACGCCCACGGTTTCAACAAAGATGTTGTCGTATCCGGCAGCTTCGCACAGCACAATGGTTTCGCGGGTCTTGCGAGCCACGCCGCCCAGCGAACCAGCCGACGGACTGGGACGAATGAATGCGTTAGGCTGGGTAGAGAGCTTCTCCATGCGGGTCTTGTCGCCCAAAATCGAGCCGTTTGAGCGCTCGCTGCTCGGGTCGATGGCAAGCACAGCCAGTTTGCCGCCCTGCTTGAGCACATGCAGCCCAAACACGTCAATCGACGTGCTCTTGCCGGCACCCGGCACGCCGGTGATGCCTATGCGCTTCGAGTTGCCTGTGTAGGGCAAGCACTTCTCAATCACCTCCTGCGCCAATGCCTGATGCTCGCTGCGCTGGCTTTCGACCAGCGTCACCGCTTGCGACAGCAGTGTGACGTCGCCCTTGCGTATGCCTTCCACATAGTCGGCTGCGGTGAGCGTTCGGCGACGCGGACGCGCCTTGAAGTTGAGATAAGGGTTGGTCATTGGCGGCTGTTGAACGCCTTTGTTTACGGTCAAGCCTGCATATTCTTCGCTGTTCTCGGGATGTTCCATGTTTATTTTGAGGTTATAGTTTTATCGGGTTATTAAAAAATAGTTTTCTCGGTTATTGTCCTGCATCTTCCACGATGCCCACCAGACGCACCTCTTGCTTGGGGTGCGATGGGTCGTTGGTGATGACGGTGAGGCGCGTGTTTAGGTAGATGCCATCAATTGAGGCAGCGTTGACGGCTACACTCACAGTGCATGAGCCACCCGGCTTCACCTCGGCAACGTCGGCTGATGTGCCCACAATGCTGTCGGGGCAATAGATGCGGCGTATGAGCAGCGGCGAGCGGCCCGAGTTGCTCACGGTGAACTGCTTGCGCACGGTGCCAGCCCCACGGCTGAACTTGCCAAAATCCACAACATCGTTGCTCACCAGCGCTATTGGCGCTTTTTCGAGCTGCTTCTTAGTCAAGCCCGAAAAATCTTCGTTCACCGTTGCAACCAAGTTGATTGCTGTAGTGAACGATTGCACCCCTTGTTTCGCCTGTAGTCCAATCTTGGCAGTGTTAAGCCCCCATTGCGTGCCCTCGAAGCTGTTGAAAAACGCCGAGATGGTGCACAGCCCGAACGGCGGCACGCGCGTAGGAAACGCCTCAATTTCGATGTACTTAGGCACATTGTCGAAGTTCACGGTGATGGTGTCGGCGGAATTGTTATAGGCGCCTATATAGCTCATTTTCGAGCTGCCATGGGTCACTTCGCCGAAGGTCATTATCTCACGGTCGAGGCATAGCGCACCGGCTTGATAGGGATACATCTCCTTCACCGTAGATGGTGCAGCCAGCACACTGCCTTTTATGTGAAGTATGGTTTTGCTTTGTTCGCCATTGGTATAGACGTAAACAGCCTTGTCGAACGCGCCCACACGCCCCACGGCATGGTAGGTGAGCGTCACCGTGGCAGTGTCGCCCACGGCAACGGGCGTGCGCGTATAGTCGCCGGTGGTGCAGCCGCAGGTGGGCACCACTCGCAGTATGGTCACAGGCTCAGTGCCGGTGTTCACAGCGCGCAGCACACACTTCACGCGCTCATCACTCTCGTTGAACGTGCCGAAGTCGTGTTCCGTTTCAAGCCAAGTGAGCACGCCCTGTGCACTCGCTGTTGCCAAGCCAGCCACTGCCAATAAGGCTGATAGAATTAATCGTTTCATAGTCGCACTCGCGTTGTGTGTGATTAAAGCCTTGTCATTTTTGCGAATCCTTGCCAATCACCGAGCCCTCGATGTGTAGGCGCACCACTTTGTTGCGGGCGTTAGTCTTCACGCGAATCTCTTTGCGGAACGGGCCCGGGCGGCCAATGGGGCTGAAAGTAACCTTGATTTTGCCTTTTTTGCCGGGCTTGATGGGCTTGGTGGGATATTCCGGGCGGGTGCAACCGCACGAGGCGGTGGCGCTGACAATAATCAGCGGCTCGTCGCCCACATTTTCAAATTCAAACTCGTGGCTGACTGCTCCTTTTTCCTCCTTGATATAACCAAAATCGTGGTTCTTTTCGGAGAACATAGCAATGGCTTTTGCATTGGCCTTGGCGTCTTTTTCCTCGGCGTTGACTGTGAAAGCAAATGCCGACAGCACTGCGGCAAGGCATGCCATTCGTGTAATTATTTGTTTCATTGACATAAGATTCTGCAATTAGTGTGTGCACAAATGTACGAAATAAAAACCTATTACCTGCAATGCTAATGATTAATTAACCTAAAAATGGGTTATGGACCGATACAAAAAGTTCTGCCAGGTTTGCCTTTTGGCTTGCCGGCAGAACAATAATGAGGATTATAATAAGTATATGTAATTACTTTATTTTTGTCCAATAGAGTGCCGCACAAACTAACCTTACTTAATGCAGCAAGCCGCATACAGCGGCACATTTGTCATCCACTCCTGTTCGCGATAGTCGGACATCGACAAGCGAATGCCATGAAGAGATGGATAGCGAGCCACAAAGGCTGAAAGGCTCTTTGATTTTAGGTTTTCCTCCGCCTTCACCTCGATGGGTATAATCTTTTCGCCTTTCTGCACGAGAAAGTCAATCTCGCCGCGAGAGTTGTCTGCCGACCAATAATACACAAAATCCACCACCCCTAAAAGTTGCTGACACACATATTGCTCGGTCATGGCACCCCGATAGGAGGAAAAGACATCATTGCCAAGCATAACCGATTCTGCCGACAGCTTGTTCATTGCTGTCATTAGCCCCACATCAAGTATGAATAGCTTGAAAGTGCCAAAATCCTCAAATGCACTCAACGGCATTTCTCCGCATTTTGTTCGGTTCACCTTATGCACCAAACCCGCATCTTGAAGCCATTCCACTGCCACCTCAAACTCCTTTGCCCTCGCGCCATGACGCAGCATACCATATATGAACTTTCGGTTCTCCTTTGCCAATTGGCTTGTTATGCTATGCCACACCATCCTGATTCGCGGCACCTCTTTGGTAGGGGCGTGTTTTGAAAAATCGTTCTCATAAGTCATGAGGATGTTTGTTTGTATGCGTCGCACTTCGTCATTGCCCAGCCCGTCACAATATGCCTTTACAGCCTCGGGCATGCCTCCAACATAATAATATGAGCGCAACAGCTGCACCATTCGGTCTTTCACATAGGCTATCGAGTCCCACTTCGACTCCTCTACGAGCCTTGCCATCGGTTCTTGTCCGGCAGCTCTGAGAAACTCCATAAAACTCATTGGCATAAGGTTCACAAAATCAACCTTACCAACGGGAAACGAGTCGCCGCCATGCATAGATATGCCCAACAGCGAACCGGCTGTGATGACATGATACTCAGGAGCCTTCTCGAAAAAATACTTCAGCGAAGTAATTCCCCTCGGGGCTGCCTGTATCTCATCGAAAATCAGCAATGTTTGTTCATCGATGCTTGTGTGAAAACGCAAACTCAAAGCTTCGAGGATTCTTGCTATGTCGAAATCCGGCTCGAACACATGCTTGAGCATCTCCTCGTCTTCAAAATTTACATATATGTATTTTTTATATGCCTTGCGCGCAAACTCCAACATCAGCCAAGTTTTTCCAACCTGTCTTGCACCTCGAATTATTAAAGGTTTGCGATTGGGTCTTGCTTTCCATTCATATAATTGTGCTATCGCTTCTCTTTCCATATTGTATAATTTCTTGATTTTAGGTAACAAAGATAACAATACCAATCAAATATTTTACAACTTTCGTCCTTAAAAATGTGAAATCGCACACTTTTACGTCCTTAAAAATGTGAAATCGCACACTTTTACGTCCTTAAAAATGTGAAATCGTACACTTTTACGTCCTTAAAAATGCAAAAACAGGAGCGGTTCTGTTGTTGAACACAGAATTGCCTTATGTGTTAGAAGTGGTTCTTGGATGTGTGTTAGAAAATGATTCTTGGCACCTTTGCCCTCACGCCACCACGCATCGCGCCGCAAGGCAAGCATGCCCGCCAAAATCAAGGGTATTGCATGTGTTGCTTACGAAGCATCATCAGGTCCTGGTGTTTTAGTCCAATCTCGTCCATCGGCAGCGGGTCGTTGTGGTCGTTGAGGTAGAATCGCTTTGGCGAAGAATAGGCTGGTGAGCACAGCGAGAAGGCGTTTTTGGCGTATGGTGTGGTCACGCCCGAGAGCCCCAGCAGGGTGTGGAACACCACTAAGTTGCTTGCCACCGGCTTGTTGACGTTGGCGCGTAGCGCGGCATGCTCGGCAGGGTGGTTTTGCTCGTAGCTTTCGCTGGTCCACACCAGCAGCGGCACGTGCAGCTGATAGTAGGAAGGTGAAGGCGATGCGTGCATATACAGGCGACGGTCGTCGTCGTAGATGTCCTCGCCGTGGTCGGATAGGTAAACCACGCAGGCGCTGTAGCCGGCGTTTCGAGCCTCGCTGATTATGCTGTGCAGCAGCATGTCGGTGTTCACAATCGAGTTGTCGTAGGCGTTCACCATGGTCTGGCGGTTTTTGTAGCCGATGGTGGTGATGCGGTCGGGGGTGAAGCGACGTGCCTCGTCGGGGTAGCGGTCGCTGTAGTTGAAGTGCGAACCATAGGTGTGCAGCACCACAAAGCGTTTGTGGCATCGCGCCGAGTCGGCAAGTTCTTCTTTCAGATAGTCAATGAGCTGGCTGTCGGGGATGTTGGCACTTGAAGGGGCATTCTGCTTGACGAACACCGAGCGGTGAGCCTCGGCAGCAAAGAAGTCGATGAACGAGCGGTTTGGACGCTGGTTCGAGAAAAACGCCGTGGCAAATCCAGCCTCGTTCATGGCAGTGATGATGCTTTTTTGGTGATATATGTCGTCGAAGTTCTCAGCCGACACGGCAGAGAGAATCATTGGCACGCTCTTGTGTGTGACGTTGGCTTGCGAGAGCACGTCGGTGTACGTTACCAAGTTTTCCTCCTGGGCCAGCAGCGGGGTGGTGGGGCGGTTGTAACCGTAAACACCAAAATTATCGGCGCGAGCAGTCTCGCCAATCACCAGGATGTAGGCTTCTTTTTCGTTGGCGTGGTGTGTGGCTTTGGCGTTGAATGTGAAGCCGTGCGAGGTGTTGTGATAGTTGTTGGTGGCAACGGTGCGTTGAATGGCGATAATCAGGTTGTCGGTGACGTTAGCCGGATAGATGTCGTTGATGAACGAGAATTTAGGCACGGCGATGTAGCAAGCCACAAGCATGGCAATTCCCACGCCGATGCCCGCCGTAGCCAGGCGGCGGTTGAGTTGCAGAAACCGGCGTGTCAGCGAGGGGTGATAAATCGACACGGTGCTGAAAAACAGCAGCGGCAGATACACCACAAACACGAAAGTGACAGCCGGCAATATGCCGCCCAGTTGTTCGCCAATCTCCGAGGCGTTGGTGGTGGCTACGTTCAGAAACATGTCGACGGCAAGGATGGCGCCGCCATACATGTCGAGCAGCACAATCTGAAAGGCGTCGAAGAACACAAATAGGAACAATATCCAAAACATCTTGCCAGGGCGTCGGAGCCACGTCATTGCCCACCACCAGATGCACAGCGGCAGCACGATGTTGCACAGGCGCACCAGCAGTGGCGACGAGTCGATGAAAAACAGCAGGAAGTTTGGCAGCGTGAGTGCAAGCACGCACAGCGCAAACAGCAGCCGCTGGTTGCACTTCACCTTGCGCAGGAATGTCACTATTTTGTTAAAAGGCTTCATTCACGTTAAAGATAAATCCGCTTTCGTTCTTGCCGAAGCCATAGTCGAGACGTACGTTTACATTTTTCTTGAATTCCCAGCGGAAACCCACGCCAAAGTTAGGCAGCACATGCTTTGCCGAGTGCTTGTCGTGGAACACGCTTCCGGCGCCGCCCCACACGGTGATGCCGCTTCGCTTCCACACATGCTGGCGCAATTCCACCTGAGCCGACGCCATGTGCTTGTCACGATAACGACCTTTGTAGTAGCCGCGCATCACATACGAGCCTCCGATGCTTGCCATTGTCTCCCACGAGGGAGTGCCGAAGTTAAACTGGCTCTTCACTTGTTCGGCAAGCACACCGCCGCGCCACAGGGTTTGATAGGCGTTCACGGTAAGGTCGGTGGTGCTGAAGGCGTAGTCATTGCTGAGGAACTTCGGGCGGAACATTTGCGAGGCGTTGACATACACGCCGCGGTGCGGGTTGGTGACATTGTCGCGCGAGTCGTATTGCAGCGTTATGCCAAGCCCTATGTTGTGCATCTTCAGGTCTTGACCGTGATAGAGGTGCATCTTGTCGGCGTCGATGTCGTAGGCTTTCAGCACCATGGCTGAAAACATGGGACCGATGTAAAGGTTGTCAGCCAATCGAACGAGAAACTCGGCGTCAGCCTTGCCCATGAGGCGCTTCATGCTGGTTTCGTTGTCGTCGACGCTACATTCGTCGTAACCCACGCCCCAGTATTTCGACGGGAAATAGTTGAAGCGCACATCGTAGTTGATGCGATAGCGGTCTTGTGGAAAGAAGTTGGTGCCCGTTACGCCCACTGCCACCAAGCCAATCACCGAGGTGTTGGTGTAGATGGTGACGTTCGATGGCTGCATAGACGGGTCGCATCCGTTCATGCGATACAGCCCCGAGCCCATGAGCCCGATGCTGAAATTGGTGTCTTTGGTGTACGACGGTCCGCCGATGAAGCTGATGTCGAATTTCTTTTGTTTTTTCTCCTTGTTGCTCTCGCTGAAGTATTT
Source organism: Bacteroidales bacterium (assembly GCA_004557385.1). Taxonomy (GTDB): domain Bacteria; phylum Bacteroidota; class Bacteroidia; order Bacteroidales; family Muribaculaceae; genus SFTJ01. The sequence continues at coordinate 34,756 of SFEA01000019.1, read as the reverse complement.
AATGAATTTGCCGAAGAAGCCTTTAGGTTGCTGCTCAGCAATGGTGTCGGTAGCCACAACAAGCGAATCGGCATCGCTGAGCGGTGATGCCGAGTGCATTGTGGTGTATGCTAAAAATGCCGATAGTAATGTTGCTGTAATTCGTTTCATGCTCTATATTGAACTGCAAAAATAACCTTATTTTCCCGATAATTGTTCATTTAGGGTAGGTAAAGCCATTCATAGTGGTGATTTTAACCATTCTTTGCGAAATTAAGACCAATAGCCAAAATTGAATTTGCAACAATTGAAATTAATGATTACATTTGTAATGCTAAACCGTTTATGTCTTGTATAACCATTGAAAATGTTTGCAATAAAAATTGATTTATAACCATATAATTCTCGAAAGAAAATGCTAAAGAAATCGCTTATGACACTTGCTGCTGCTGTTGCGTTGTGCACGGCATCGGCTGTGACTAATCCTGTTGACTATGTGAACGCTCTCATGGGTACGCAATCGAAGTTCTCGCTGTCGAACGGCAACACCACGCCCACCGTGTGTGTGCCATGGGGTATGAACGAATGGATTCCGCAAACCGGCAAAAACGGCGACGGGTGGTCGTATACCTACGACGCCGACAAGATTCGCGGATTCAAGCAGACACACCGCCCGAGCCCGTGGATTAACGATTTCGGACAATATTCAATCATGCCTATGACCGGCGGACTGAAAATCAACGAGGACCGTCGTGCTTCGTGGTTCTCGCACAAAGCCGAGGTGGCTAAGCCTTATTATTATAGCGTGTATCTCGCCGACTACGATGTCACCACCGAGCTTACCACCACCGACCGCGCCGCTTCGTTCCGCTTCACTTTCCCCGAAGCCGACGATGCCTACATCGTGATTGACGCCTACGACCGAGGTTCGTGGATTAAGGTGATTCCGCAGGAAAACAAGATTGTGGGCTACAACACCCGCAACAGCGGTGGCGTTGGCAAAAACTATGCTAACTACTTTGTGGTGAAGTTCGACAAACCCTTTGCCGACAACTGCGTGTGGGTGGCTGACAACAAGGTGGAAGGGCTCACCGAGGTGAAAGCCGACCACGTGGGCGCTGCCGTGCGCTTCAAGACCCGCCGCGGCGAAACGGTAAACGTCATCACCGCATCGTCGTTCATCAGTGTTGAGCAAGCCGAACTCAACCTCAAGGAGATTGGCACCAAGTCGTTCGACGAGGTTAAGGAGCAGTCAAAAGCCGAATGGAACCGCGTGCTCAGCGCCATAGATGTTGAAAGCGACAATGTCGACCAGCTGCGCACGTTCTACAGCTGCTTCTTCCGCGCACTGGTGTTCCCTCACCGCATGCATGAAATCGACGCCAATGGCAACGTGGTTCACTATAGCCCGTTTGGCGAAGGTGGCGTGGCTCCCGGCTACTTCTACACCGGCACCGGCTTTTGGGACACTTTCCGCTGCCTGTTCCCGCTCATCAACCTGCTCTATCCCGAGGAGGGCGCCAAGATGCAACAGGGTTGGCTGAACTATTATAAGGAAAGCGGCTTCCTGCCCGAATGGTCGAGCCCGGGTCACCGTGGCTGCATGGTGGGCAACAACAGCGCTTCGGTGGTTGCCGACGGCATCCTCAAAGGTCTTGTCACTGACGAGGCACAGCAGCTCTACGAGGCAATGCTCTTTGGCGCCAACCACGTTCATCCCGAGGTGTCGTCGACCGGCCGTATGGGCTTCGACTATTATAACCGTTTGGGCTATGTGCCTTACAACGTGGGCATCAGGGAAAACGTGGCTCGCACGCTGGAGTATGCCTACGACGACTGGTGCATCTATCAGGTGGGCAAGAAACTCGGACGTCCTGAAAGCGAAATTGAGGTGTACAAGAAGCACGCAATGAACTATCGCAACGTGTTCGACAAGGAAGTGGGTCTTATGCGCGGCCGCAACGCCGACGGCTCGTTCCAGACGCCGTTCAACCCTCTCAAGTGGGGAGATGCCTTCACCGAGGGCAACTCGCTGCACTACAGCTGGAGCGTGTTCCACGACGTGGCTGGGCTCATCGAACTCATGGGCGGCAAAAAGGCGTTTGTCGAAAAACTCGACGATGTGTTTGCTCAACCGCCGCACTTCGACGATAGCTACTACGGACAAGTGATTCACGAAATACGCGAAATGCAAATCATGAATATGGGCAACTACGCCCACGGCAACCAACCTATTCAGCACATGATTTACCTCTATAGCTATGCCAACCAGCCATGGAAGGCACAGTACTGGATTCGTGAGGTGATGAACAAGCTGTATATGGCAACGCCCGACGGCTACTGCGGCGACGAGGACAACGGTCAGACTTCGGCTTGGTATGTGTTCTCGGCTCTCGGATTCTATCCTGTGTGTCCTGCAAGCGACCAATATGTGCTTGGCACCCCGTTGTTCAAAAAGGCTACAATCAACCTTGCTAACGGCAAAAAAGTGGTGATTAATGCACCTGCCAACAGCGACGCCAACCGCTATGTGAAGGAAATGCGTTTCAACGGCAAGCTGTACACCAGAAACTACTTCGACTACAACGCGCTGTTGCGTGGCGCCACCATCAACGTCACCATGGACAGTAAGCCTTGCACAACGCGTGGCATTCTGCCAAGCGACGACCCATATTCGCTCTCTACAGCCGAATAATCAGCCTATCCGGGCATAACATAAGTTGAGGGGTGCTGCATAATGGTTATGCAACACCCCTTGATTTCCCTCTGACGGCTGCAGCAGCCTTCGTTGTGGTGCGCTTTTGTGGTGGCGCAATCGGGTGTTTATTCCTTTGCTCTTGATATTGCCATGCACAGCAGCCCTGCAATCAAGATAACCATTGAAGCATCAAGAAGAATGAGTTTGTGGTCATACGAGCCCCAAACAAGTGTGCAAACAGCTATGATTAACAGTGCATAGTTTATATATGAAAAAATAGAATCAAACTTCGATGCACTTTTTATTGCATCCAATCCATATCTCATGAAGCACAGTGTTTGACTCAATACACATAGCACTGTCACTATATAGATTAATCCCATGACTATATCCGGACAAGGATAACTGATAAATGTATTAATTAATAGCCAATCCAAGGCGAACAACAGCGTGCCACTGGTTTGTTTTGAAGAAAAGATTTTTGATATTTCCATAAGTAGTGATGTTTTAAATATTTGTTTACTAAATCTTTTAATTTCCTTATTCTTTGTTTGATGCAAATTTACACCTAAATGATGCAAATAACCTAAAAATTAAGCCTCAAATAATCTAACAACATATAAGGTAATTCGCTGATATATAAATAGTTACAGGCTGTTAGATTTTTATAATCTAACAGCCTGTAAGTGCTTGATTTTCAATATGATTTATTTTGAATTGTTTTTGCCGCTATAATATGTTGTAAATCACACGGTTATTATAAATATTCTAAAATCATGTCTTTATGCTCGGCTTCCGACTGCTGAATCTTGTCTTTCAAACGCGATTTGCGCATATAAATGCTTGCCGAACTCTTGTCGAGTAGCATGCTTATCACCTTGCCCGAGAAACCGGCGAAGTGATAACAAAGCTGGCGATAATCTTCTTCGCTTAGGTTGGGTATTTCGTCACGGACTATCGACATTACATTGTTGCAGCAGCGGTTCACCGTATTTTCCAGGTCTTTAAGCGACTTCTTGTCATCGCCGAATTGAGTTATCTGGTTCTTAATTTCGCGTATGGCAGTCTTTTGGTTTTTGGCGCTTTCGTTGAACAGCGTGATTGAATCGCCCAAGTTGTTGAGCATATCAAAATGGCCCTTGAATATGGTTTGGATGGTTTCAGATGCAGCAGAATCTTTGTCGCTGATGGTGTGCTGAAGGTCCATCACAAGGTTGGTGTAGTCGTCAATTCTTTGCTGTTTGCGTCTGAGCATATTGCGGTAATACACAACCAGATACACTAACAGCATTGCAGCAATCGCCATCGTGAGCCCAAACACAATTGCATTGTTGCGTTGCTTATATTTGCTTATCTCCAAGTCTTTCTCTATCACCTTTATCTGCTCACTAAGGATTGGCTGCTCAAGATGTTTTCTCGTATTTTGAACTTCCAAAAGTTGACCACTTTCAAGTAAATTGTAAGCATTTTTGTATTCACCTTTAAGATAAGCTGTTTCAGAAGATCTCATAGAGAAAGAAATGCTATCATATGCATCTAAGGCAGTTTGCCCGGCAAGTTTAATATATCTATCACTTTCTTCAAAATCGCCGTTATGTGCTAATGTAACAGCTATGCATGAATATAGTTTTGAATACAATCCGTCGTCGCCATAATTATTCTTTAGCACATTGAACCATTTTGTAGCATCTTCATATTTGTCGTCTGCAACACTCAGTGTAATTAATCCTGTCAAACATAACTTTATGAGAGTCGTGTCATTTTGTTGTTTTGCCAACTCTATTGTTTCACAATATTTCTGTTTAGATAAGTCGTATGTCTTGTTAGATGTACCAAAACCTGTTGCTATATGATAATTTGCATAAAGTTTATGTTGCTGTTTATTTGCTTTATCATAATATCGGTATGCTTCCTGATATGCCTCCAACCCTTTTTTGTAATCTGCATATCTGTCATATATAGTCCCCTTTTGTGTTTGCAGCATACCTTTATAATAGTCGTCGTCGAATTTGTCATACAGCTGTTCGGCACGGGTGTATGCAATCATCGACTTTGCATAATTTTTGGCGTTATAATATACTCTGCCCTGATAAAACAGCGAGAGAAAGCGGTCGCGTGCCGAGCCGTGGTTTTGATAGTAATTCATAGCGATATTGATTAGCGAGTCGTTGGTGACGTCGATATAGTTTTTATTCAATGCCTGCGAATATAGCAAAGCATATCGTGCACTCTGGCTGACGGATGAAATCTGGTTTCCGTCAATTTGTTTGAGCAACGTCAATGCCGAGTCAGGCTGTTCGTCCATCACCGATTCTGCCAGGTTGAGTGTGTTTGTAATTTGTTTCTTGCCACATCCTGCAAGCGTGATAGCACAAAGTATTGCAAAAATTATTTTGGTCGGTTTCATTTCGTTTAGCTTCAATATTCTTCATGTCAAAATTATAAAATATCCCTAAACCACGCAACCCCACGCCTCATTATAGATTCACAAATCAGCCTCTATTGAGGCATATTTGTGTGTGAGTTCGTTGGGTATGCGTGCTTGCGCGGTTGTGCGTCGTAAAGCGGATAAAACCATATTCCTGTGGCATTTGCGCTATCTCCGAGAGAATATCACCCGCTGGGCGTTGCGATACGTCCTTGCCATCCAAGATCACCTTATTTTGCAGATTTTCGGTGGCTTCATCACCTTATTTTGCAGATTTTGGCGAGTTTTATCACCTTATTTTGCAATTTTTGGTGGGTCTCATTACCTTATTTTGCAATTTTTGGAGAGTGCGGAGGGGTGGTGGCGAGATGCAGCGAGGGGCGCACCTGATGATGGTGCGCCCCTCGTTTAGGGTATGTGTGGAGTGGGGTTATACCACCACGTTCACAATCTTGTTAGGCACTACAATCACTTTCTTAGGTGTCTTGCCGTCGAGCCAGCGGGCAGCGCCCTCGTTGGTGAGTGCTATGCGTTCCACTTCGGCTTTGTCGGTACCGGCAGGCACTTCGATGTTGAAACGCGGTTTGCCGTTGAACGAAACGGTGTATTTAACCACCGATTCTTTCAGGTATTCCTCGTTGCATACAGGCCATTGAGCGTCGCACACGGTGGTGTCGTGTCCGAGCACGTGCCACAGTTCTTCGCTGATGTGCGGAGTGAACGGAGCCAACAGCACCACGAATGTTTCGTAGATGCTCTTGCTGCGGCACTTCATAGCTTGCAGTTCGTTGAGGCAAATCATGAATGCTGCAATCGAGGTGTTGTAAGAGAAGTGTTCGATGTCGAAAGTCACCTTTTTGATGAGCTTGTGCAGCGACTTGAGTGCTTCAGCCGAAGGTTCTTCGTCGTTGAGCATGAAGTTGTCGCCGTGGAAGAATTGAGCCCAAAGGCGTTTGAGGAATCGGTTCACGCCGTCGATGCCGTTGGTGTCCCATGGCTTGCTTTGCTCGAGCGGACCGAGGAACATTTCGTAGAGGCGAAGCGTGTCGGCGCCGTAACGCTCAACGATGTCGTCGGGGTTGACCACGTTGAACATCGATTTCGACATCTTTTCGATAGCCCATCCGCAGACGTATTTGCCGTCTTCGAGCACAAATTCGGCATCGGCAAATTCAGGACGCCATGCGCGGAACTTGTCGATGTCGAGCACATCGTTGCTCACGATGTTCACGTCGACGTGCAGCGGAGTCACGTCGTAACCGTCTTTCAAGCCCAGCGACACGAATGTGTTGGTGTTTTTGATGCGATAAACGAAGTTGCTGCGGCCTTGAATCATGCCTTGGTTCACCAGTTTGCGGAACGGTTCTTCCTTAACGCTGTAGCCGTAGTCCTTGAGGAATTTGTTCCAGAAACGGCTGTAGATAAGGTGACCGGTGGCGTGCTCGGTGCCGCCGATGTAGAGGTCGACATCCTGCCAATACTCGTCGGCTTCCTTCGAGAGGAGTGCTTGCGAGTTCTGTGGGTCCATATAGCGCAGGTAGTAAGCCGAACTGCCGGCAAATCCCGGCATGGTGAACAGTTCGATTGGGAATACGGTTTTTTCGTCGATGCGACTGTTTTCCACCACTTGCTTGGCTTGTTCGTCCCAAGCCCAACGGGTGGCGTTGCCCAGCGGCGGTTCGCCGGTTTCGGTGGGTAGGAATTTGTCCACTTCAGGCAGCAGCAACGGCAGGCAGTCCTCAGGAATCATTGTTGCGATGCCGTTCTTGTAGTAAACAGGGAACGGTTCGCCCCAGTAGCGTTGACGGCTGAAGATGGCGTCGCGCAGGCGATAGTTCACCTTCACGCGGCCCAGATGGTGTTCAGCCACATATTTCTTGGTAGCTGCAATGGCTTCCTTGATGGTGAGGCCGTTGAGGCTGAAGTCGATGTAAGGCTTCACGTCGGGGCGAGGCGAGTTGGTGACAATGCCTTCTTTGGCGTCGAAACTTTCCTCGCTTACGTCGCAACCCTCAACAAGCGGAATGATTGGCAATCCGAAATGCTTTGCGAAAGCATAGTCACGGCTGTCGTGAGCAGGTACGGCCATGATGGCGCCCGTTCCGTAACCCGAGAGCACATAGTCGCTCACCCAGATTGGGTTCGATTCGCCGGTGAACGGGTTGATGGCGTAGCTGCCGGTGAACACGCCGGTTACCTTCTTGTCAATCATGCGCTCGCGTTCGGTGCGCTTCTTCACTTGGTCGAGATAAGCATCGACTTCGGCTTTTTGCTCGGGAGTGGTGAGTTCAGCCACCAGTTCGCTTTCTGGAGCGAGCACCATGAAGGTGACGCCGAACATGGTGTCGGCACGGGTGGTGAAGATGGTAAAGTGCTTGTCGCTGTCCTTCACGTTGAATTCAATTTCGGCACCTTCCGAGCGGCCTATCCAGTTGCGTTGAGTTTCCTTGATGCTGTCGGTCCAGTCGATGAGGTCGAGGCCGTCGAGCAGGCGTTGGGCATAAGCCGACACGCGCAAGCACCATTGGCGCATCTTTTGCTGCACCACAGGATAACCGCCACGAGCGCTGAGGCCGTCAATCACCTCGTCGTTGGCAAGCACTGTGCCGAGTTTCGGGCACCAGTTCACCATTGTTTCGCCAAGGAAAGCGATGCGCCAGTTCATGAGCGTGTCGGCTTGCTGGCGTTCGTCCATAGCGTTCCACTGGTCGGCAGTGATGTTCAGTTCCTCGGAGCATGCAGCGTTGAGGTCTTGAGTGCCTTTGGCAGCCAGATGCTCAACAAGCTTTTCGATTGGCTGTGCCTTTTGCAGCGAGTTGTCGTAGTAGCTGTTGAACATTTTTTGGAATGCCCATTGGGTCCAGTGGTAATATGCGGGGTCGCAGGTGCGCACTTCGCGGTCCCAGTCGTAGCAGAAACCAATCTTGTCGAGCTGCTGGCGATAGCGGTTGATATTGTTCACGGTAGTCACCTCGGGGTGCTGACCGGTTTGAATGGCATATTGTTCGGCAGGCAAGCCATAGGAGTCGTAGCCCATGGGATGCAGCACGTTGAAACCTTGCAGGCGTTTGTAGCGCGAATAGATGTCGCTTGCAATGTAGCCGAGCGGGTGACCTACGTGCAGTCCGGCGCCGCTTGGATAGGGGAACATGTCGAGCACATAGAATTTAGGGCGAGAGTGGTCAATCTCAGTCTTGTAGATTTTATTGTTTTTCCAGTATTCTTGCCACTTTTGCTCGATTTCTTTGTAATTATATTCCATCGTTGAGTGATAAGTTGTATTATTAATTTCTTTTGGCTGCAAAGATACTCATAAAAAACGAGATAGCACAAACAGATGCATAATTGTTTGCGCCTTCGGGTGGCAATATGCCACCGATTTTGCATGAAACGAAAGCCGCCGCCCGAGTTGCTTTGGTGCAAATGGCAGGGCGGCGGTGATGATGGGTTATTTCTGAGTAAAACGAATAGGGTCGTTGTATTGCTCCTGCAAGCGACGCAATTCGCGGTGCATTGTTTTCACCAGTGGCTGCATAAGCGGCTCGTTGTAGAGATTGTGCAATTCGTGCGGGTCGTTGAGCAGGTCGTAGAATTCCCAGTGGTCGATGTCGTTGTAGAAGTGGATGAGTTTATATCGGCCGTTGCTCACGCCGTAGTGGCGCTTCACCTGATGTTCGGCAGGATATTCATAGAAGTGATAGTAGAGCGAGTTTCGCCACTTCACGTTCTTGTCGCCGCGCAGCAGAGGCATCAGCGACATGCCCTGAATGTCGTCGGGCACCTTCACGCCAGCCAGTTCGAGGAATGTTGGGGCATAGTCGATGTTCTGCACCATTTCGGTGATGTCGCCGCGGCGGTCGTATCCCTTGGGCAGATGCATGATTAGCGGAGTGCGGAACGATTCCTCATACATGAATCGTTTGTCGAACCAGCCGTGCTCGCCGATGTAGAAACCTTGATCGCTGGTGTACACCACAAGGGTGTTGTCCATCAAGCCGTGGCTTTCGAGGTAGTCGAGCACGCGTCCCACGTTGTCGTCGAGGCTCTTCACCACCTTCATATAGTCGCGCACATAGCGGTTGAATTTCCATTCAGCCAGTTCGCGCCCTTGCAGATTGCGGCTGTAGAAATCTTCGATGATGGGGTCGTAGAAGCGGTCCCAAGCGGCGCGTTGCTCCTTGTCCATACGGCCTATGAAGTTATGATAGGTGTGTTTGAGGCGGCTGTTTTTGTCGGGGCGGTCCATCTTGAGGTCGTAGATGATATCCATATCCTTGAAGATGCTCATCTCCTGCGCGGCAGCGGCAGGGCGTCCGGCATAGTCGTCGTAGAACGTGGTAGGCACAGGGAATGTGCGGTCCTCAAACAGGTTGAGGTCGCAAGTGTCGGCAAGCCAGTTGCGGTGAATGGCTTTGTGGTGAATGAGGATGCAGAACGGCTTCGACTTGTCGCGCTCCTGGTCAATCCAGTGCAGACTCTTGTCGGTGATGAGCGTGGTGAGGTAGCCGTGTTGCTTTATGGTGTCGCCGTTCTGCTCAATGAAACGCGGGTTGTAGTAGTCGCCCTGACCGGGAACAATCTCCCACTTGTCGAAGCCCGTGGGCAGACTTTCGAGGTGCCATTTGCCAAACAAAGCGGTTTGATAGCCCGCCTGTTGCAGCAGTTTCGGGAAAGTCTGCTGCGTGTTGTCGAACACGCAAGTGGTGTTGTCGGTGAATCCGTTGGCATGGCTGTGCTTGCCTGTTACAAGGCAGGCGCGGCTTGGTCCGCTGAGCGAGTTAGCCACATAGCTGTTGGTGAAACGCACGCCGTCGGCAGCGATGCGGTCGAGGTTAGGCGTACTCATATATCGGCGGTCGTAGCAGCTCATCATCTGCGCTGTGTGGTCGTCGGTCATGATATACACAATGTTCATCGGCTTAGGTTGCTGAGCCTTTGCAGCGGTAGGCAAGGCGGCAGCAGCAAGCGCCATCATGGTGAGTTTCCCTGAAGTGCTGTGGGGCAACAATTGTTTCATGTCAATCATATTGGTTGTTTCAATTTGGCGAAATGGTATATGTTATTTGCAAAAGTAACAAAAAATTCAATCAATTACAATAAGAGGGGCGCAATAAAGGTAATTCGCGTCCTCGATGGACATGACGCGTGTTTCCACTGCTGCTGGGTCTGCAACCGCTCCACGGTTAGTCTGACTTGTCTGACTTGTCAGACAGGTCGGACCTTCTTCTGTTGGTGGGGTGCAAAAAGGGCGCACCTGATGGAGATGCGCCCTGTGATATGATGATGTGGTTCGATTATTTGGTTACACGTTCAAGCCACTTAACCATGCCGAGCATGATTGCCATCGAAACGAGGCAAACCACCAAGAACACGCTCCAGCACTTCCAGAGGTCCCATGCGTTGTACATCAACGGACCAATCCACAAGAAGAGGTTGCCGATGGCTGTAGCGCCGAGCCACAAACCTTGGCAAAGACCTTGCAGGTGCTTTGGTGCCACTTTCGACACGAACGACAGTCCCAGCGGCGAGATGAACAGCTCAGCCACTGTGAGGAAGAAGTAGATTACAATAAGTACCCACGGACCAGCCTTGAGGGCTTCTTTGGCGGTTACGTCCATGCCCTTGAATATTTCGGCTGATGGATAGCCCATTGCCACCGAGTAGATGGTGAGGAACAGGAATGCCATGCCGGCGATGCCCATACCGATGGCTATCTTCATTGGGGTGGATATTTCGCGGCCGCGGCGGCTGAGTGCGCCAAAGATTGCCATGATGATTGGGGTGAGCACAATCACGAAGAATGGGTTGACGGCTTGCCAAATTTCAGGCGCAATCGACGAGGTATTCACAAAGTCGCGAGCGAAGAGCGACAGCGATTGTCCGTTTTGGTGGAACGAGAACCAGAAGAAGATTACGATGCCGAGGATTGCAAACAGCGCGTAGAGGCGTTGCTTTATTTCCTTTGCCATGGCAAGCTTTTCTTCTTGGGTGTATTCAACAGTGGCAGTTTTTTCCTTCTTGCCAGGGGTTGGGAACAACTTGTTGAAGGCGATGAACACGCAGAGCGAAATGAACATAGCCACCACCGAAGCGATGAACGAGTAGTGTATGCCGGTGTTGAACACGTCGAGGTATTGGCTGCAGAATGCGTTGAGGTCGCTCACTGTGCCGCCAAGGTTCACTTGCTCAACAAGGGCAGTGAGGTTTGCCATGTTAGCCATTTCGGCGCCTTCAGCCAGATATTGGTGGCAGAGTGCAGGCAGCTCGGCGTTGTAAGCCAATCCGTTGGTGTTGAGCCACCATTCGCGAAGCAATGGAGCGATGAACGGAGCCACCAAGCCACCCACGTTGATGAATACGTAGAAGATTTGGAAGCCTGAGTCGCGTTGTTTTTCGTACTGTGGATTGTCGTACATCTGACCCACGATGGCTTGCAGGTTGCCTTTGAACAAGCCGTTGCCAAATGCTATGAGGAACAATGCCACGCAGGTGAGAGTCAAGAGCCAAGTGATGTTTTCGGCTGTAGAAAGGATAGGAATTGAAAGGAGCACATAACCAACAGCCATAGTGATAAGACCAGTGGTGATGGTGCCCTTGTAGTTGCGGGTGCGGTCGGCAATGAGTCCGCCCACCAAGCTGAGCACGTAGATTCCGCAGTAGAACACTGAGTAGATAAAGCCGCTTGTTTCGTCGCTAAGCCCGAACTTCGAGCAAAGGAACAACACAAGCACTGCATTCATGATGTAGTAACCGAAGCGTTCGCCCATATTGGCAAGCGCCGCCGGTAATAGACCTTTTGGATGCGATTTAAACATAAGGGATAGTAGGGATTTAGGGTTAGTATTTTGAGTGTTATTTCGTTTAACCTTGCGATTTGGCTTTAAATGCCAAAGCATAGAGGCGAATTTGCTTAATCATGGCAGCCAAGCCGTTGCTGCGCGTTGGCGACAAGTGTTCTTTCAGCCCTATTTTTTCGATGAAATAGAGTTCGCTGTCGAGAATTTCCTGCGGGGTGCGGTCGCTGAGCACGCGCACCAGCAGCGAGATTATTCCTTTCACGATTATGGCGTCGCTGTCGGCGGCAAAGTGAATTTTGCCATCGGCGTAGGTAGCCACCAGCCACACGCGGCTTTGGCAGCCGTCGATGATGTTATCGGGCGTTTTGTGCTGCTCGTCGAGTGCAGGCACTTCGTTGCCGAGGTCGATGATGTAGGCATAACGGTCCATCCAGTCGTCGAAGTCGGCAAATTCTTCAATAATTGCGTCTTGAATATCGTTGATAGTGTCCATCTAAATAGTATATATTGAGAATTGATTTCCCAAAGTTACGCATAATCGGCAAAAAAAACAAGCGGCTCGAAGCAATGTTGGGCAACGAGCCGCTTGAATGATATGAAAAAGATGCGCCGTCGCCGGGCTCTTAGCTGTGCATAACAGTGGGCGAGAGGTTGGCGTTGTCGTATTGGCTTTCTACGCCTTCAATCACGTTGATAATGTAGTCGCCAATGCGTTCCGATTCGCTGATGATGTCCATGAAGAAGATGCCCGATTGATATTCGTACTTCTTGAGGTTGATATTCTCGATGTTTTCGGTGCGCAACTGGTTGCGATAGTTGTTGATTTCGTTTTCCTTGTTGATGTTAGGGGTGAGGTCGTTGCCGCTTACGTGCTCCATGTTTGCGAGCACGATAATCATTTCGGTGAGCGCCTCCGACACCAGTCGCATCATGTTGTCGATGCACTGATATTGTTCTTCAACGAAGTGCACGTGAGCTTCCTCTTTGCGGATGAGCGATTTTGCAATGTTGTAGCAGCTGTCGGCAATGCTTTCAATCTCGCTGATGATGTTGAGCATGGCAGAGATGCGCAGCTTGCCTTCGTAACTCAGGCGTCCGTCAACCACCTTGTTGAGGTAGTTGGCAATTTCAATTTCCATGCGGTCGGAGATTTCCTCGTATTTGCCCACGCGGCTGTAGAGCTTGTTGAATTCAACAGTGCCGAGCTTGGTGTGCACAAGGTCGATGGTCATGTCGTACATGCGTTGAACGCGTTGAGCATACACCACAATTTCGCGTTGAGCCTGCATGATGTTAAGTTCGCTGGCATTGAGCAAGCCCGATGAGATGTATTTCAATTGGAATTCCTCGCCGTCTTTTGCCTTGCTCTTGATGAGGGTGTTGCAAATCTTCACATAGGCTTCGGTGAACCAAATCATCACCGAAAGGTTGATGAGGTTGAACACGGTGTGGAAAATTGACAATCCCACCGACACCGACACTGCCAGGGCTTCGCCCGTGAGAACGGATGGATTGCCCTGTCCAAGCACTTCGTTAATCCAAATGATGAGCTTCACAAACGGGAAGAACAGAACCACCGTCCAAATGGTTCCGAAGAAGTTGAAGAGGAAGTGTCCGAGGGCGGCTTTCTTGGCAGCCTGATTGGCGCTCAACGAAGCCAGCACCGGGGTGATGGTGGTACCGATGTTGCTACCCAACACCACGGCACACGCCATGTCGAAGCCAATCCAACCCTTGGTGCTCATCACCAGCACGATGGCAAATGTGGCAGCCGACGACTGGATGACCATTGTGATTGCCATGCCCACAAACACAAACAGCAGTACCGAAGCGAAGCCGTTGTTGGAGTATTGAGCAAGGAATTCGAGGGTGTTGGCGTCGAGTTCCGGCACATTGGCGCTAATCATGCCCAAGCCCATGAACAGGAACGAGAAACCGATGATGAATTCGCCGATTGACTTATATCGGCTGTTCTTTGAGAAGAGGAGGATGATTGACAAGCCTATTAACGGCACAGCCAAAGCGTTGATGTTGACCTTGACGCCGAAAATCGAGATTATCCACGCCGTGAATGTAGTACCCACGTTGGCACCCATAATCACTGCCATTGACTGTTGCAGCGACATTAATCCGGCGTTGACGAAGCTCACCACCATCACTGTTGAAGCCGACGAACTTTGAATGAGCGCTGTGATGAGAATACCGGTGGCTACGCCCGAGAAACGGTTGCGCGTCATGGCTGATAGAATGGTGCGCATACGGTCGCCCGCAACTTTTTGCAGACCTTCCGACATCACTTTCATGCCGTAGAGGAAAAGGCCTACTGCACCCAATAGGGTGAGGAAATCGAGAAATGAATAATTGTTCATTGCCTGAACTTTTTCTGAGTTTTAGATTTTTAATGCTCTCTTTTGCAGGTAGAGGGCAACTTGGCTTGCTGCACGCTGGTGCTTAAAGTGCATTGGCAGGTGCTGTTTTGTTAAGCGCTTGCGAAGCCCTTTTCCCTTCGGTGTACAAAAATATATAAAAGTCGGCAATTTGCCGAATAATTGGCAATAAAAATTATCCGTTATGCGCAAATGCGGGCAGATGCCGCATTGTGCCATGTGGCGCGGAGGCTGATTACTTGGCGCGGTTCACTATCCACACGCCCACAAACACCATTGCTGTGGCAATGGCATTGGTAATAGAGAATGTAGCCAGCCCGGCAATCACCGAGAACACCACAGCCACCACTGGTTGCAGATAGTTGTACATGGCAATCACTGTGGGCTCGACACGGCGTTGAGCCACCGGAATGAGCATATAGGCAAGGCAGGTGCCGAAGAGGATGATGAATGTGAGGTCGATGTACTCCATGAGTATCACTTGCGACCAATCCACGGCGAGCATGTCGGGCAGCGAGAAGGGCAGCACGGCTATGCCTGAGATGAGGAACATCCACTTCATGAGCGTGATGAGCGAATATTTGCTTATGAGCTTGGTGAAGCAAACCAGATAGAGTGCGCCAAACACCTGCGCCATGAGGCATGCCACGTCGCCGAGCACCGGATTCGTAACGCAGGTTTCGGCATCGGCTTGCCCGGTAAAGACAAATATTAGAGCGCCGGCAAGACCGATGGTGACGCCAAGTGCTTTGCTCCAGGTGAAGGCTATGCCCATTAATATTGCTCCGAAGATTAGGGTGAATATAGGGGTGAGGCTGCACACCACCGATGCGTCGACCGGGCTGGTGAGGCTCATGCCCACAATGATGAGCACTTGGTTGAGCCCGATTACGAGCAGCGAGGCTATGATGAGTGGCACTATGTCGCGGCGCTCGATGCTGTTGCATGCATTTTTGTCGGGTTTTACAAACATGCCGATGAGCCAAAAGAGCAGGGCGCCGCCAATGATGCGATAGCCCGACAGTGCCATAGGGGTGATGATTCCGCCGTTTAGAAGGTCCTTAAGAAACGGAGCCATTAGCCCCCATGAGACATTTGCAACCAACAATGCTAAATGTCCTTCGTATTTTTGATTCGACAATAATTTTGATGCCATAGTCATTCAAAATAAAACAATTCAGACAAATGTAATTATGAGTTGTTTTGGTTATCTGCTGCAAAGTTAGCAATAAACTTTACAAAACCGACTACCTGAACTGCTCTTTTTTGTTAATCATCGGTTTTTGCCGATGTTGAGCAGGCGGTTGAACAGCCAAGCACGCGGCTTGTCGACGAGGATGCAAGCTGCATAAATAGCCAAGCCCAAAGCGGTGCCGGTGAGCGCGTAGAGAGTTCCGCCATAGGTGTCGTAGATGTCGCTCAGCAGCGGTCGCAGCAAGTGCGGATAGATGCCGAAGTGCATGTGAATGAGATATACGGCGAAAGCCGACGATGCAATCCAGTTGACGGCGCGGTTCTGGAAATGCATGGTGGCAAATACGGTGAACATTGCAAGCGACTCAATCACTATAAGAGGGTTGTTGTAGGCAATCACCTTGAAATAGCGCATGCTTTGCATCATTGCCATCACCCCAAGCAGCGAGGCGGCATACGCCACGATGGCAATCGTGCGCCACGGCAACTGTTGGCGGCGCTGCATGCATTCGCGCAGCACATGCCCCAGCCAATAGATGAACACCATGTGGTGGACGGTGTAGCCGGTTGGGTTGAACACCATCTCAAACCACCATCCGCCCAGGCAGTTGATAACCGTCAGAGCAGCGGCTATCCACAGGTGCTGCCTGAATGTGGTGCGTGAGAGCACGGCGTTGATGGCAGGGCTCAGAGCCATAAGTATGAAATAGCTGAGTACAAACCATTGCGACGAGTGGGTGATGCCGTTGACGGCATATTCGGCGTATTTGGGCTGGAACAGCTCGGGATAGATGCAGCACACGGCAAGATATAGCAGCACGGAGTACCAAAGCACCCATCCCACATATTTTGCCACGCCCTTTGCGCTGAGGCGTATGCCAAAATAGCCCGAGATGAGCACAAACAGGTTCACACCCACAATGGCAAACGATTCGAGAAGCTCTGCACCCCACACGTCGCTGAAATTGCAATTGGCGAGCGGCAGGAATTTCTCTACGGCAACCCCGTTGAAATGCACCATGACAATCATTGCCATAGCAATGATACGCAGCAATTCAAACTGCGATTCTCTGATTTTCATAAAAATGACATTTTATTACAACTGCAAATATAGCAACAATTGTCGATAGTATGGCACAAAACGGACCGATAAGAGATGATATTTGCAAAAAATTTCCTACCTTTGGAGTGATGGAATTTTTTAGTTCAACCGGGTTCTATTGCTTGGCAATAGTGGTGGCGATGGCGCTGCTGGGTGTGTTGCTGCATCAGGCGCCGCCCAAGCCCGCCGAGACCTATGTGTTGAGGCTGCAATTGCTGCCGGGCGATGCCGCCGCGAGCGAGCAGCTGGTGATGCGAGTGCTGCCTGATGGCACCACACTGCTTGAGCATTCGGGCATCGTGGCACCTGCCGATGCGGCAATCAATCTGGTGGCAGAACGGCGTGGCGACCGTGTGGCTATTGTGGAGAAATATGCCCATGGCGCAGCGCTGTCGAGCGGCATGGTGGCTTGGCGAGGCATTGCTCAGCTGGGGTTCTTGGGCAAAGGCCGCACGGCAGTACGCTTTGAGAGTGAGGTCACCGGAGCTTGGTGCACGCTTGCTGTGCTCAACGTGGAGGGCTATGCTGCATCGTCGCCAATGAGCCTCTGACGAGCTGTGAGATGCTATTTTTGATGGCGTAACTACACAATAGTGAACGCATTATTTACGTTATTATACTATATTTATTCTGTAACAAACGAAACAATTAGTTCTTAAAAAAGATTATGATAAAGAAACTTACTGTCAGCCTATTGGTGATTTTGAGTGCGATTGCCGCACAGGCTGCAATCGGTTCGTGGAAGATTCATCCGATATTCGGCTCGGTGCCGACAAATGCCGTAGATGTTGGCGACAAGGTGTATTATTTGGTGTCGAACAATCTGTACTGCTACGATAAAGAAACCAGCGAAAATGCTGCTTACGACCGCAGTAACTATCTCAACGACTCGCAAATCGGCAATATCTATTATAACTATAGCAAAAACTACCTGTTAGTTGCCTACAAAAACTCGAACATCGACATCATTTTAAGCGACGGCAAGGTGGTGAACATCCCCGACATTGCAAATGCGCTGCTTACTAAGGCAAAGACCATCAACGATGTGACGTTTGCCGAGGGAGCCGCCTACGTGGCAACGGCATTTGGCTATGTGGTTATAAACGATGAAAAGTTTGAGATAGCCGAATCGCGCATCTATAACGTGAACATCACTTCGGCAGCCAAGGTGGGAGGCACCTTGCTGCTTGGCTCGGCTGACGGCTTGTATTATGGCAATGCGTCGAAGGCTCACAGCACAATGTCGACGCTAAGCCTCGACACTAACTATAAGAACACCAAGATTTATCCACTCGAGGGTAATGCCTTTATTCAGTGCGGCTCAACCACTGCCACCTATGAGGTGACGCTCGGCGAAGCAAACGAGCCCACCGGCATCGCGCTCAAGGCAAGCATGACAAACGCTGTGCCCACCTTTGTGCAGCCGGTGAAATCGCTCAATACGGTGATTGTGGGCTATATCACAACACCGTGCTACTACACCGTGTCGGCCGACGGCGCCACTGCCACGCGTGTGGCGTTGCCTTCGTCGACAAAGAATGAAATCATCACCTCGCAGGAGGCCGATGGGTCGTGGTGGACTATCGGCGCCAACGGATTGCGCAAGATAACAATCGACGGCACCACCGCTAACACGGTGCTCGACTATCAGAAAATCAATGCCTCGACGTGCTCAGCACCATACTTCCTTAGATACGACAAGGTTAATGATATGTTGTATGTGACCAACGCAGGAAAGTGCAAAATGTTTTACCCAAGTGGCGACGGCACATTAAACACGACATTAAACACTCTTTCGGGTTCTACTTGGAATGAAATCAATCCGGTTGTAACTAATACCAGAAATAGCTCACGCAAAGTTCTGTATAACACGTTCTATCCGCTTTTCGACCCGAACGACAGTCACTCTTTCTATATCGGCTCGGAATATGAGGGCTTTTTTAAGTTTACTGATAATGAACAGGCGGCGCATTGGGACTGGACAAACAGCCCGTTGAAGAATCATAGTAGTTACAACTGCGACGTGTGTGCATATCAGTTCGACAAGGCTGGTAATTTGTGGGTGATTCAGTCCGAAGCAACTAATCCTTTGATGGTTTTACCAAAGGACAAAATCAATGCAGAGAATCCTTCGGCAAGCGATTGGATTATCCCGAATGTGACATTTGGCACTAACTGGAGGCAATTCTTCATTGTTACCAAACACAATATCAAGGTTTTCACAAGTGGCGGTTGGGCATCGCGCATGGTGTTTGTCGACGACAATGGCGACCCAACGGGTCCAATAACCAAGCAAGAATATCGCTATGTGAATACGCTCGACCAGGATATGCGCAACTTCCGATGGGATGAATTGTATTGCCTTGTTGAAGATAACGACGGCATGGTGTGGGTAGGTTCCGACCAGGGCGTGGTTCGTTTCGACCCGGTGAAGTGTGCTGCACAAAGCGGTGCCTTGATATATCGCCCGAAAGTGCCTCGTAACGACGGCACCAATAATGCCGACTATCTGCTTGATGGGGTGCAGGTTAATTGCATAGCTGTTGACGGCATGAACCGTAAATGGATTGGCACAAACTCCTCGGGCTTGTATCTGGTGAGTGCCGATGGCACCGAAATAATTGAGCAGTTCACCACTGCCAACAGCATCTTGCCATCCGACAAGATTCTGTCGGTGTGCTGCAACCCCAATAACAACAAGGTGTATGTGGGCGTTGAAGGCGGTTTGCTTGAATACGAAAGCGACTCAACAACTCCGTCGCAAAGCTACGACGATGTGTATGTTTATCCTAATCCGGTGCGCCCCGAGTATACCGGCATCATCACCATCAAAGGTTTGATGGAGAACTCGCTGGTGAAGATTGCCGATGTGTCGGGCAATGTGGTGGCTCAGCTGCAGTCGAATGGCGGCATGGCAACCTGGGACGGCTGCAACAGCGATGGCAGCCGCGTGAAGAGTGGCGTGTACTTTGTGCTCGCTTCGGAAAATGAGGATGAAACGAGCAACGCTGTTGTTGCCAAATTCTTGATTATTCGATAACTAATTCTTTACAGAGCAACAAACACATTTGCCGGCGCTACTGTTTCTTTGCGGTCCCAAATGTGTTTGTTGCGTCATTTTTGAGCATTATGGCAGAGAAACAGCGCATCGAGTATATCGACCTGATGAAGGGAATTGTGATATTGCTGGTGGTTATTGGACATTGCAGTCTTTCGCTTCCTGAGCACTTGAGACACATGTTGGCATTTGCACGAATGCCATTGTTTGTGTTTATGTCCGGTTTGTTTTTCTCAACGTATGGCGGCTCGTTCAAGCAGCTGCTGGTGAAGAAGTTGAGCAAACTGATGGTGCCATATATCACATTTAAGTTGGTGTTTGTGATGTTGCTGCCATTCACAAACGAATACTTCAGCATAGGCATGCTGAAAAGCATTGTCTACCAATTTCTCACCAAAGCCGACATCGGCAGTCTCAACACTCCACTATGGTTTCTTGTGCTGCTTTTTGTGTTGGCGTTGCTTGGCTACGGTGCAGAGTGTTTGCTCAAAAAACACCCAAAGCTGGTTCGGCTCGGTGTGGTGACGGCAGTATCGTTTGTGGCGTTTTTGTATAACAACTATTTGTGGGATAGCTGCCCCGAAGATGTCTCGCCCGACAGGATTTGTTTCCTGTATAAGATATGCCTGATTCAGGCACTGATTCTGTTGCCGCTCTATTATGCCGCATATTTGTTTCGCGACAAGATTCTGTGCCCTCACAAACCGCTGTATATGTGGCTGATGTTGCCTGTTGCCCTGGTGGTGTGGTATTTTATGGTAGATGGTCCTGTGTGGCACTTTGGCGGCTATTTCCCTCGCAATTATATTAAGCTGTGGTTGGTTCAACTGTCGGGCATCTATGTGGTTTATTTCGTTGGATATATGCTAAAGCGAGTGCCCTATATGTCGTATGTGGGAAGGTATTCGTTGGTGGTGCTGGTTACGCACATAATTGTAATTAAATTTTCGGAAACCACGCTTCATATACACGACGGTTATGCGCATGTAGCCATAGTGTTTGCCACTGCGCCGGCATTGATATGGCTTTTGACGCGATATATGCCGCATTTCACGGCGCAGAAGGACTTAATTAGGCTTAATGAAAAAGGCAAAATAAAAATTTCTTTCACGGATTGAAAAAAAGTTGTATATTTGCAGTCGGAAATGAAAATTTCGGCGGGGTGTAGCACAGTTGGCAGCGCGCTACGTTCGGGACGTAGAGGTCGGAAGTTCGAGTCTTCTCACCCCGACAGAATAATAATTGCAATTGTCTTTCTTGATAATTGCAATTATTTTTTTGTTTTAATAATTACTTTAATCCAAAACAAATTCTAACATAAGAATAGTTGCATTTCTCTACCCATTTTGCAACAAGAACAGGCAGATATACCCCTGCGAGAACATTGAGAATATAGAAGAAATAGAAAAGAGACTCATTATAGAAAAGTTTCTTCCATAATATCAGTTCCACTATTCCTTGGAACATCATCGACATAAGATATATTTGATAAGAATAACCTCTGAAACTACTAAATAATCCGGGGATATATTTTGATATGTTTATGCCAATAGACACCATCATTGCAACGCCACAAAGTTGAGTGATAAGCTCTATTCCAACATAAAAGGATAGGGCGTAAAATGCTATGCAAATAAGTGTGGCAGAGGGTTTCTCAAGATAGAGGAATAATTGATACCGAAAACAATATATTCCACAAAAAAAGAATATAAAGTAGTTTGGAAGATAATTTAAGCAGAATATCGGGGAAAAGCCACCCTTAAAGAAGATATTTAGTAAGAGGCTTATTACAAGCATCAGGTTTAATAAATAATTATTTCTGCAAACAATCTTATATGCCGGGTAAAATAGCATTAATAGAAATAACAGCGCCAAAAACCATAGGTGTGCTGCCGGGTTACCCTTTTGAAAATAGACAAATGACCTAAAGAATTCTGCTATTGAAAGCTGAAAAGGTGTCTTTACGAAAGGGATAAACAGGCATTTGATGGCAACGTAAATGACAACGAAGCACATAAGTGGCAGCAACAGCCTTTTTGCTTTGTCAAAATAGAGTTTTTTACAATCCCAGTTGCGTGAAATCCTGCCAATATAGAGTACCCCTCCGGATATGAACATAAACAGAGGTATGCGAAACGGTGTAAAGAGACTTGAAACATCTTTGCAAAATGGGTGATTCAATCCTGTTGATAAATCAACAAGATTAACATGCCACATTACAACAAGCATAATAGTAAGGCCTCTAAGAATGTCAATCCATAGAAGCCTTTTGTTGGACAAGTCCTTTGACATTATTTTATCTTATTTCTATTGAGAACAAGTGATATGATAGGATTAAGATAACACTGAAACAACTATATTATATTCGTTGAGGATTATTCCGTTCAGAGATATTCGTCGCCGTAGTTGAGTTTCACTTCGTTCACGTAGAGGCGTATTTTTTGCTCTTCGGCTTTGGGGACGATGAGCAGCACGTCGTCGGCGTCGGCAACGATGTAGTCGTGCAGACCTGATGCCACCACCAGTTTGTCGCTCTTCATGGCAATGATGTTGTCGGTGCTGTTGAAGAGCAGGGCTTTGCATTTTTGGGTGACGTTGCCTTCGCTGTTTTTGAGCGAGTTGTCGTAGAGTGCGCCCCAGGTGCCGAGGTCGCTCCAACCGAATTCAACACATTCAACATACACGTTAGGCGCTTTTTCCATCACGGCAAAGTCGATGGAGATGTTAGGGCAGGAGGGGAACACCGATTCGATGTATTCGTTTTCGCGGTCGGTTGCGAAAGCCGAGATGTCGGTTTCGAATATGTCGGTGATGACGCTTGCGTGCTGGCGCATAGCGGCGAGAATGCTTTTCACCGGCCATAGGAACATTCCCGAGTTCCACATGAATTCGCCGGTTGAGATGAACACTTTGGCGAGTTCGAGGTCGGGTTTTTCGGTGAATGTTTTCACTTTTTTCACTGTGCCTTCACATTCGTCGCCCACCTGAATGTAGCCGTAGCCGGTTTCGGGGCGGTTAGGCTCGATGCCGAGGGTGAGCAGTACGTCGCGGTTTTCAATGAAGTCGAATCCGCGCAAAATGCATCGGCGATATTCGTCTTCTTTGAGGATTAGGTGGTCGCTTGGCGCCACCATTATCTTTGCGTTAGGGTTCTTAGCGTTGATGTGATAGGCTGCCCATGCGATGCATGGAGCGGTGTTGCGGCGAGCCGGTTCGTAGAGAATTTGGTCGTCGCTCACGTCGGGCAGCTGTTCGTGTATGAGTTTGGCGTATCGCCTGTTGGTTACAAGCAGAATGTTTTCTTTTGGGACAATGCCTTGGATGCGGTCGTAACTCATTTGCAGCAGTGAGCGTCCGGTTCCAAAGAAATCGATGAATTGTTTGGGCAGGTCGGTTCGGCTGTACGGCCAGAAACGGCTTCCTACACCTCCGCACATTATCACGCAATATCTATTGTTCATGTGTATTCAGGTTTGTTGTTAAATTATTTGCTAATATAATAATAAAACGTGATATGCCCAACAATAGTTCAAAAAAACGCAACAATTTTCGTTAAATGTGTTGTGGGGTTGCAAAGGGTGTGTGGAGGTTAGTGAAGGATGTAGATGAGCAGAATCACCAGCAACACAATGAGCAGATAGGCGAGCACGGGTGCTTTTTTGCGCTTGTCGGGCTTTTTGTTTTGCCCGAAATCGGCGTGGCGGTAGCTGGGCATATATGGCACCTGCGGTGGCCTGTAGGCGGCAGCGGGTTGCTTGGGTGCGTTGTAGGTTTGTTGTATGGCGGGCGTTGGGTTGTTTTGTTGTGGTGCAGCGTTGGTGTTGAGGCGGTTTCCGCACACGGGGCAGAAGTTGCATACACCGTTGAGCTGTGCGCCGCAAAAACGACAGTAGTTCACGGTGCTTTGCTGCGGGGGCTCGGGTGTGGAGTAGACGTATTGCCGGGTGTCGCCGCCAGCGCTGGCGTGTGGCTTTGTTGGGTCGCCCACGAATTCCGATAGGCAGGCGGGGCAAACAATCAGGTTGCCTTGGCTGAGCAGCTCGTCGTCGGAGAGTTCAATTTCTTTTTGGCATTGTGGGCATTTATATTTCATTGTTTTTTTGTGTATGGTGGGTTATGCTTCGTAGTGGATGATTGCTTTTACGGCAACGTGCCAGCGACCGTTTTCGCAGCGTGCGGTGCCGTCGCGGTCGGTGATGATGCGTGTTTTGCCGTTAGAGAGCTGTATGCCGTTGCCGGTGCAGGCGCGCACCAGGTTTTCGGTGGGCATCATCAGCGCAAAGTGGTGCACGTCGGGGCTGTCGATAACGCGATAGGTTCCGGTTATGCCGTCGAATGTGCAAAGCTCGTAGATTGAGTTGCCCACTTCAATCTCGTCGGTGGCGTGAATGAAATAGTCGTTGGCGTCGGGTTTTGAGAGGAATAGTTTTTGGGGCTCCACCACGGGTTCGTCGGCAACCGGTGCGCCATCGGGGGCGTCGTTGAACGATATTGTGCCTTCGCTGTCGTTGGTGCGGCGCTTGTTCACCTTGTAGGTGACGCGGTTGAGGTCGGTGGTGATGTTTTTCGAGAATTTCTCGAATTGCGAAGCCATTTTGTTGGTTTTGTAGTCGAGTTCCTTTTTGAGCTCGGCGTTTTCGCGTTTGGCAAGCCAAGCCAGATAAAGAGCCAGGGCGGCGATGATGAATAGGATGATGTCGATAACCATTCCCACGCCGCTGCCTGTGGTGGCTTTGTTGCTGTCGGCCGAAGCGTTAATCACCATGATTGAGTCGGGCTGGGCGGCATCGGTGTCGGCTTGCTCGGCTTGTGGCTGGTTGGCTTCGGGTTGTGGCTGGTTGACTGTGGCAGCGGGCGATTCCGGGACTTGTTTTTCGGGGTGAGAGGCTATGTAGTCGTTGAGCTTTCGCTCCACGCCGTTGGGCTGGGTGTATTCTTTTGCAATGTCCTTGAGGGCTTGCATGGTGCTCGGCGAAGCTTCTTTGTCCTTGAGCGCGGCATATACAGCTTTCCACTTCGAGTTTTTATACACTTTGTTGAGGTCGTCGAGCGAGTAGTCGGTTGGGAACTCGCTTTCGGGGTGGCCGTAGCGCCCGTCGAGAGCGGCATTCTGTGCAAGGATGGCGATTCCTCGTTTCCATTGATTTGGCGTCAGGGGTTTGTCTGAGGCATTGGTTTGGGCAAACATGGCTGTTGCCATTGTAATGCCCAGCATAAGGGTGGTAATCACTGACAGAATGCGTTTCATAACCTTCAATTTTGTTTTGTTTTCCGAAAAAAAATTATCAATTTGCTTTTTTCGCCAAGCGGCGCATTAATTAATGCCATATTTGCTAATCACCTCGTGACAGAGGTTGGTGAGCAGGTTGTGCCGGATGATGCCAATCACCGGATAGAAGAAAGGCACATCCTCCACGGTGTCGGCGTCGCCATAGCGGCCTGAGAGGTAGCTATTGATGCCGGCGGTGAGATAGTTGGCAACGTCGTCGTTAACCACCTTGGCAAAAATCTCTTGCACCTTTTTGTCGATTCCGAACTCGTCGCAAATGTCTGGCGAGAGCAAAGATACAAAGAAATGGTTAAACATCACCACTTTATCGACAATTGTTGCACGAATTTCTGCATTATTCAGTTCGCCGAAGGTCAATTCGTCGGTTGAGAGCATCGAATAGCAGTACTTCAGCTTGCTGATGTTGCGCGGAGCATAGAGTTCGCTGTTCGCCTGTCCGTCGAGGCGCTTGTTTTCGAGGCGGATGCCGCCGCGGCAGGTGATTTGCTTGGGCTGGTCTTTTTCCACCTTCACGGCAAAATGCTCGGTGTAGGTGGTTTCCCACACGCGCTCGATGATGATGCGGGTGAGTTCTTCAATCTGGCTGATTGAGCCGATGATGTTGAGAATCTTCGAGCCGGTGCCGCTGAAGTACACTTGCTTAGGCATGATTTGGTTGCGCGACTTCATCATGTTGGCAATGTAGTAGATTATGGCGGCGTAGAAATACATGAACACCAGTCGGCGGTGCTCGTCGTTGCGCAGCAGCGAGTTGTAGGAGAAGAGTTTTCGGTCGATTTCGCGGCGCGTGTGCAGTTCTTCCACGTTCTCAATCGAGAATAGGAACGCGTTGATGTCCTCGCTGCGTTTGCCTTTCATCAGGTCGAGGAGAATGCTGTTGATGTATGCGAGGTCGGAGTTTTTCTCGATGAGTTTGGTGAAGTAGCTGGTGTAGTGAGCCAGCAGCGGGTTGTTGTCGGCATCGTTGCTGGCAAAACCGTCGCCAAACACGGCGTCGCCGGCAAAACGGAACGACGAGATGATTGAAGGCTCGGTGCGCATTCCGTCGGCAGTGGGCTGATACACCACCACGTCGCTTGTTCCGCCGCCGATGTCTATTGACACGTAGCTGCTGCCAGCCACTTGCGCGCCGGTGTAGTAGAATGCCGGGGCAATCGATTCGGGGTAGACGCGCAGGTTACATTCGTCGCCGCCGATGTAGGTGTTATATAGCATTGTCCACACGTCGTTGAGGCGACGGCGGTCGGCGCCGCCCATTGCCACGGGGTAGAAATACACCACCTCGGTGGTGGCGAGGTCGGCACGCTCAAGCAGAGCCTTGGCTTTGATGAGCAGCATTATTTCGCGCAGGAATTCTTGCGAGAGTGTGGTGTCGCCGTTCCATTTCAGCCCGGTGTGCACGCTGTAGCCCTGGAAATATTTGCGTTCGTACATGAACGGGATGTTCACGTCGCGGAACAGGGCGTTGCCAGCCGAGTTTTGATTGGTGGAGAGTGCCGAGCGTAGCGGAAATCCGTAGGTTTGTCCGATGGTTCGCGGCAGGAATTCCACGTTTTGCAGAGTTTCAGCCGAGTCGAGTGCGTCGGGTTTAAGCAGAGTAGCCACCAGGGTCTGTTCGTTGCTTTGTGAGAAGTCGAGCGGTTGCGAGTCGCGCCCGCGTTCGGCATACTCAACGTGCGAGTTGGTGGTGCCGAAGTCAACGGCAAAAATCAGTTGTTTCGACGAAGGTACGTAGGGTTGCCACAGAGGCACAGCCACAGCGGTGAACGAGCCTAATTCGCAGTTCAGGGTCACTTCGATGAAGTCGAACGAGCCGTCGACGTCGTAGTAAGCCGTTTGGCAGAAAGCGTTGTCGGTGCGTGTGCCTTCAACCACCGTAATGCCTGCTTGGTTCATGCCGTCGGCAAGGAATCGCAGGTGGCATTTTCCGTCGCGCATCTGAGTGAATTGCTGAATTGTGTAGTTGTCGCGATGGTTGGTGCGCACAAATGGGAATACGGCAGCCGACATCACGCGGTGTGCCACAATTCGTCCGGTGCCGCGGCGTTCGTCGAATTGCCACGAGGCGTCGGAGATGGGTAGATAGGTTCGCGACAGTTCAATGAATTTCTTTTTCACCGGAATGCGCAGGCTCACCTTCACGCTGCCGTCGGTGTTTTCCTCGATGTCGAGCATGTTGTGCCCGAGTATTCGCTTGGTGAGGTCGAGGGCGTTGAAGTATTTGAAGAAAGTAGACGTTAGCGGCAGCAGATAGCCTTTTTTAGCCAACCCGCCGGTGTTCACTACGTTGCCGTCGAAGAAGTGGCACGAATCAATCTCGCCGCTCAGCTGCACGATTGAGTCGGTGAGGAGGTCGGAGGTGGTTAGGAACGGATAGCGCACGGCGGTGTCGGGCAGCATGCGTTCGTCGATGGGTGTGTTGCCAGCCCACACTTCGGTGGCGCTGTCCCAAATTTTGTCGACATATCGATATTGGTCGATTTGACCGTTGAAGTTGCCGCGAAGCACAAGCGGCAGCTTGTCGCCTTCGGGCTGCTGACGCGAAGGCATAATCACAAAGTCGCTGTCAGCTACATTGGCGAGGATGTTGATGGCACGTTTGCGATAGAACTGCGCGCCAATCACGCTCACGGTGTGGTCGCCGGTGAATGCGTTGAACGAGCATTCGAGCCGCTGCTTCACCGACAAAGCATTTTCGCGCATTAGAGCCGAGGGGTTGGGCAGTGCAGCAATGATGCGTTGATAAAGCTCGGGGCAGCTTTGGCGAATGTTGTCGAGGCACACAAGCATATAGGCATACACGCTGCCCATGCGCTCACGCAGCACCGGGAATGCGTTGAACAGCAGGAAGAGGTAGTACACAAAGTCGGCGTCGCGTTGCCACAGGTGGCGTATTGTTGAGAAGAGCGACACGCCTTGCTCCACCTTGATGCTCTCGATGTTGCTGAGCCCCGGTGCGCTCATGGTGAGCGATGCCGGCGAGGTGCCGCCAATGGCAACATTGTCGTAGAGCAAGATGTACCAATCGGTGAAGATGTCGAAGTTATACACCGTGTCGCTGTCGAGAAACAATTGCAGCGTCTCGCCGTACAGGCGATGTTCGGGGCTGTTTTTCAGCACCTCAAGCTGCTCGGTGCGGTTCCAGCGCACAATGCGCAGATAGTCCTTGTGGGTTTCGTAGCTGAAAAACAGCTGCGCCACGTCGAGGGCGTCGCTCACGAGGCGCTCGTTCATCAGCGACGAGCGCAGACGCGTAGAAGCCAGCGAGTCGAAGGCATTCTTCACCAAGTCGAGTTGAGCAAACGGGCTTGGTATGGCAGTGCGCGGGCACTCCGAGAGCCCGCCGTTGGGGTCGCGTATGGCACGGATGTCGTCGTCGGTGTAAGGCTCAACAGGCACCCAGTCTTCAACGCTTGTTTTTGTGGTCTTGTTGCTGTATGATAATATGTTGCTCATGATTGAAAAAAGTCTTTTGAAATGTGCGTTAGTTGATGTTCTCGTATTTCTCGTCGACGAGCGTGTCGGCAGCCTTGTTGAAGAGGTCGAGCAGCTTCAGCGGTTCGCCGTCTTTCACATAGGAGTTGCTGTCGCGGCTTAGTTTGTTCATTTGCGCCACAAACGAGTCGCAGGATATCGACGCTCTGCCCAGCGGCCAAGAGCGTTTTTTTGTTTGCACGCCGGCAATGGCGGTGTTCATGTTCAGGTCGCCGATGTTGAAGATGTGCACGCTGCGCATGTTGTCAGCCATCTCGCCAAGCCAGTCGGCGTAGGCGCGCATAAACTGCTCGTCGAGCACGCGATAGAACTCGGTGGCGAAGAAGTCGGTTGTGATTTTTGGCGAGTCCTCGCAGAAACCGCGACCGATGGCAGCTTTCAGCCCTGAGCGCAGGAAGAGGAACAGCAGGTGGAACTTAACCAGCGGCTTGTACACCATGCGGCGCGTTTCGGTGCCGAATGCGCTGAAGTCGAGGTCGGAAACGTCTTTGTCGAGGCCGTATTCGTAAGCCAGAGTGGGCATCGGATAGCCGTTAGGGTCGCACAGGCGGTCGTTGGCAATGCCGGCAAAGCGCAGCGGCGACAATGCACCCACAAATTCCACCAGATGGGCGCGGTTGCGTTGCCCGTTTTCGCCGGGGTCGTAGATGTAGGGCTTCGATGTCACTTGGTCGCCCACATAGAACAGGGCATTGATGGCATATCGGCTATCGTTGGTGAGAGTCTTGTTGTAGTAGTGCAGTGCCGATTGCGTTTTCACCACAAAGTCGGCTTTGTTGATGCGCGAATCTTCGTTATGCTCGATGTTGAAGTAGGGCAGCACGGTGAGGGCGCCGATTGGAGCACGGCGCAGCACGTCCATGTTGCTGATGTCGAGGTTCTCGGCGTGGCGAATGTTTTTCACCAGAATAGGGAAACCGGCAGCGCCCGTTCCGCCGAAAATCGAGCTGACAAAGAAGATGCGGTCGCCGGCGTTGAACACGTTGGCAAAAGCCTTGAATTCGTCGCTGTCCTTGATTTGGTTGAGAGCCACCGAACCGATGTTGGGCGAACCTACGAAGCCTATGCGCATGCGGTTTTCGAGCTGATAGTCGGCAAAGAGCAGCGAGGTGAGCGCCTGGTTAGGCTCGTTCATGGTGTTGTAGTTGATGTATTCGCGAAACTTGCTTTGCTCCACGGCAGCCAGGTTGCACACCGGGCTTCGGTTCACCTGAATCGACGAGTCGGTGAGGATGTCGCTCAGCAAGGTTATTTTGTTGGCAAAGAAGCCGTTGGCATCGACGGCGTCGCCGTAGAGGCGCTTGCGCAGTGTGCGATAGTCGCTCAGCAGCTTTTCGGTGCGCTTGAGGTCTTCGTTAGCCTTGTGAGGGTCGATGATGATTGGCACAATCTCGAAGCCGCTCAATGGGCGACCGTTTTCGTCGAGTGGCTTCACGCCGGCAGCCGACAGCATCACGAGCGACTTGAGCACGCGCGAGCCGGTGCCTCCAATTGCAAAGATATATAGTCTCATATTGGTGAATTTACTAAGGGGTTAGGTGAATTCATTAAGTTGATTCATCAGAATGGCGAGTGGCGGCAGTTGCTGCTCCACCAGCGTACCGAGAATGTTGCCACAACAAACATGATGAGCGTGAACAGCAGATGGCATATTGCCATTTGCAGCGGTTCGCTCAGGTATACGAGTCCGTAATCGCTAAACACCGATTCGTTGCACACGATGCATGCTGCCGGTGCTGCCACCATGCTCACAATGAGCATGATGAGCCAATGTGGCCAGCGGTCGAACTTAACGGAATTGATGACGTAGTAGTAGATGATGTTCATTGCCCAAGTGATGCCCACAATGAACATGGCAAACATCGAGTACAGCCCGTGGTTGTACAGCTCGTTGGAGTATCCGCCGTCGAAGTATTTCACAGCCTCGTAGATTTCGGTAGGCATAAGCAGGAACACAATGGCAATTACTATGCCCACAGCTAAGAAAATCAGGCTTCTAACATTTTTGTTCATATACGATAGTTTTTGCTTGTTGTTTTTTTGGGGTATTATTTGTTGTTAATACATTTTTTCGAGGGTTATTTTTCCACATCGATGGTGATTGTGGTGTAGGCGGCGCCGTCGTGGCTGTAAGCCGAATATATGCCGCGCATAAATGGCTCGAGGGCAAACGTGGTTTCGTCGAACCGCGGCAGGCTTGCGCTGCTGTCGTCGCGGCTGCTGCTCTCTACAATCCATTCGGGGAACTGGTTGCAGATGTTCACCACCACCTGGTCGCGGCTCGACTGAGGCGCTCCGGTGAGCGTGATGATGTGTGTTTTGCCTTCGAGATAACTCTTCATGTTGCCGTTGCGTTGCTCGTGGGCAATGGGCGAAACCTCAATTTTGTAACCGCCAGCCGAGGTGACGGTGTAGTTGGCGGCGTCGCACAGGAAACGGTCGGTTTTGTTCAATCGGCTGAGGTCGGCGGCAATGCTGAATCGCAGCAAACCGGTGGCGCGGTCTTCCTCGCAGCGCTCAAGGCGCAGGTTGCCGTCGCGAGCCACGCGGAATCGGCCTTTGCTGCCATCCCAGTTGGGCAGCAGCGTTGCTTCCACGCCGGTTTGCGGCTGGTTGAAGCGATAGGAGTGTTCGGCTTGGCTGATGCCTGCAAATCGGGCAAAAGCGTTGTCGGTGGTGATACGGTCAATCACGCGACGGTCGGCAATGAGCATCACATAGAATGGACGAGCGCCGTCGTAGCGCCACGATGCGCCGTTGTAGGGATAGTAGGTGCCGTGGTAGCTGCCACGCACTTTGCTCAGCACAACGGCTTTGTCGGGGAATTGCTTGAACACGTCGGTGGCAAGGCTGTTCACCTCGTTGAAAATCTTTTCGGTGCTCACGTTGTGAGTGTCGCGTGGCGAGTAAATCATGTCGCTGAGCAGCACAGCCACGTCGTTGCTGCCTTGTCGGCTGAGCAGCGTGCGCAGAATCTCGCCGAAGTCGGTGTAGCGAGCGTCGCCCATATTGGCTGTGGTGGCATATATGTTTTTGTCCTTCAGAAAGTCGGCAATGGGTGCGTTGTAGTCGTAGATGCCGTCGTTCACGATGGCAATGTTCACGTTGCTGTTGGCAGCGGCACCGTCGGGTGTGGGGAAGAAGTTGATGAGGTCGTTTGCCACCTTCTTCAGCTCGCCACCGCCTTGTGGGGTGTCGTAGGCAGTCATCGAGCCGCTTCGCTCGAGGTAGATAGTGAGGTGCAGCGGCTGCTTGCCGTAGGCGGTCACGTTCCAGGTGCGAGCCGGGCGCAGGCGGCTGCCAATGGTGTTGATGTATTCGTTGAGAGCGGCGGCTTCAACATTGCCGTCGGCGTCGATGTAGTCGGCATATTCGCGGCTGTCGGAGCTGATGAGTTGGCAAATCTGTTGGAAACGGGTTTCGGTGGTGTCGCCATCGAGCAGTGCTTGTTTCACTTGTTTTTCCAAACTACCGCCCCCGCAGCTGGTGAGTGCGAAAAGAATGAGTGCTGCAAATGCCGCGTAGCATTGGTTGATGATGCTTGATGCTTTCTTTTTCATTGTTGATGACATTGTTTTTCGTTGCTTGGCAAAAATCCAGCCGTTTTAATATGCAAATATAACTAATCTGCCCCTAATTAATTGCCGTTCAGGCTGAAAAAATTGCCGTTAAATCAGTTCATACAAAATAATTCAAAGGTGTGCAAAACACCCAATATAGCCCTTTAAAGTTGCAGCACGACGGTGCGATTAACGTATTTTAACTTGAAAGTTGCCTGTGGCGGCGTGATTCACTATGCCGATTCCACTTCGTGGCGCAGGGCGTAGTGGTTGCGTTGGGCTTCAAACTCGTGCGGAGCATTGCGCAGGCGGCGAGTGTCGTCGAGTGGATTGTAAGAGGCGGCAATGCGGCTTAGGGTGACGTTGGCGGCGCCGCCGGTGGGGGTGCTGGCGTCAACCTGTTTTGCCTGAATGTTCCATCCGAAATGAGCGTTCAGCCGGTCGATGACCATGGCTGTGCCTCGGGTTTTGCCTTCAGCCGAATATCCGGCAATGTGTGGCGTGGCAACGAAAGCGCGTTGCAGCAGCGCGGGGTTGATGTTTGGTTCACCTTCCCAGCAGTCGATAGCCACTTGCAGCTGCGAGTTTAGGCGCAGATGCTCAAGCAGGTGAGAGGTGTTGACCACCGGACCGCGAGCGCTGTTGATGAGCAGCGAGCATTGCTTGAGTTCGGCGAGGAAATGCTCATTCACCATGTGGTGAGTGGGGTGCTCGCCATCGGATGTGAGTGGGAGGCTCGTGGCGGGTCGCAAAGCAGCACTCTGAAGCCACATTCGCTTGCAAATCGAGCCACAATGCTGCCCACGTGGCCAACGCCCACCACGCCCAGTGTGAGGGCCTGCGTATGTGTGGCACCGATGTGAGCCATGTGCTGCGCTACGGTGGCAAGTACATATTGAGCCACAGCAGGCGCGTTGCATCCCGGAGCGTTGTGCACGGCAATGCCACGGCTGCGGCAATAGTCGAGGTCGATGTGGTCGGTGCCGATGGTGGCAGTGCCGATGAATTGGCAACGGCTGCCGTCGAGCAAAGCGCTGTTGCAGCGTGTGCGGGTGCGAATCAGCAGCGCGTCGGCGTCGGCAACGCTTGCGGCTGTGAACTCGTCGGGTTCGAGGTAATGCACCTCGGCATACGGTTCAATCAAACCTTTTATGTAGGGTATGTGGCTTTCAACAAGTACTTTCATAACAAACAATGCGGGTTAGAAGATGTGGTTAGCCACGCGCAAAGCCACCGACAACAGCAGCAACACAATCACGGCAATATAGCGGCGAGTGTGGGTGTTGGTGGTGAAGAAATGGGCAAACTGCACGCCAAGGCACAGATGCAGCACGGGCAGATAGTTGAATGCGTTGCGATAGTCGATGGCAAGCATAAGGCTGGTGAATACCGCCAGATAGACAAAAAAGCCGTTGTAGGCACGCACCTGCAGCTTGTAGGTGATGATGTGGAGCAGGTTGGCGCAAACCAGCCCTATGGTGAGCAGTGCAATCAGCACCATGCCTATGATGTTGATGTGCATTTGCGGGCGTTGCAGCTCAGTCCAAAAGCTCTCGTAGGAGGGCAGGGCAAAATCGCTGAAATTGGCGAGTTGAAGCCCCAGTACAATCCAAAACGGCGTGATGATGCCGATAATCATGGCAAGGGTGCTGCGCAGGTTCATCACCTTCATGAGCATGAAGCCGAGAGCCACCACCGGCAGCAAGTAGAGAAACGCGTACTGAAACATGCTCAGCGTGGCTATCATGGCAAACGCCGTGAACACGTTGCGTTGCGAGCGACGCTGTTCAAACGAGGCAAACATGGCAAAGGCTATGATTGCCACGGCAAGGCTGATGATAGTTCCGGAATATAGCATCCCCGATGTGATGGGGTTGCTGGCGTTGAGCATCATGAACACCGATGCGTAGACCCATGTCACCGAGCGGATGAAGTTGAACGTCTTGTTGAGTGCCACCAACATCACCGACACGATGAGAATGCAGATGCAGTTGGCGGTGACCGACAACGTGATGTTTGAGAAGCCTTGCGCCAGCGACGGGAAGAATATGCCATGACTGTTGCTTATGCTCAAGCGGTCCTGCCAGATTGTGCAATCGAGGTAGGATATTACAATCATTGCAAGTGCCATGAGCAGGGCGAATGCCTTGCTGTTGAAGAAATCGTTGATGCTGTTTTCGCGAAAAATCATCGTGTGCGTTCTGCTTTGTTTTTGTGGCAAACCTGCTTTGTCCGACGGGCTGCGTTCCCCCAATAGCCGCGGGTGTGCCATATAAAAGAAACTACGGGGCGGAGAGCGAATCGCCACCCCGTGGGTTATATGTCGAGATTGTTATTTCAGGTCGAAACCGATGTCGCGGCGGAAATATTTTCCGTCGAAGTCGATGCGGGCAATGTTTTCCCACGATTGGCGCAGAGCTTCGTCCTTGCTGTTGCCGTAGCTGCTCACAGCCAGCACGCGGCCGCCCGAAGTGACAAACGAGCCGTCGGCATTGAGTTTTGTGCCGGCGTGGAACACGGTGCTGCCTTCAACATTGTTGAGCCCGGTGATGGTTTTGCCTTTGGCATAGCTGCCTGGATAGCCGCCCGACACCATCATCACTGTTACGGCGTAGCGAGGGTCGATGTCGACGCTTTTGCTTGCGAGCGTGCCTTGAGCAGTGGCTTCGAGCAGGTCGACCAAGTCGTTTTTGATGCGAAGCATAACCACCTCGGTTTCGGGGTCGCCCATGCGCACGTTATATTCAATCACCATCGGGTCGCCGGCT
>SFEA01000018.1 GCA_004557385.1 Bacteroidales bacterium | reverse complement strand
AATTTCTCTTGACGAGGACAATGTTCTCAGGTCTTCACCTTTCCTTGTCTCTCACTGTTGTCAATGTTTCCTATCGCAATTATTTCAATGATCTTGGTTATCGCCTCCAGCTTTCTTGCTTTCGAAAAAGCGGTAAAAAAAGCTCGCATATCAATTTAGCGAGGCGATGGTTTTGCAAAGTTACTACAAACATTTTGAATCTTCCAAATTTTTCTCCAACTTTTTTTGAAAAATTTTCATTTTCAAAATTCATGGAGCATAAAGAAAGGTTGTTTCGCTTTTGCGAGTGCAAAAATACTACATTTTTCTGAACTGACAAATCAAATATTAAAAAACTTTTAGAAAATCGAATATAATTGTTCAAAAAGCCACTAAGAATACCCTAAAAATGGCGTATTTGGTACAGCTTGCTTGCTTATGAATATTAAAAATAGTAAATTCGCACAAAAATTAATCATAACAAAATTGCCCAAAGATGATGAAGCGAATGAGATTATACATTTCACTTATTATAATAACGACAAGTTTTGCCGCGGCATATTGCGCCAACCCGCGAAACATACGGCACCACTGCTCAAGCGACACCACCGAAATTAGCGAGCTGCTGCGCCGTGGCTTTGAAAGCGGCATAACAAACCCGAACAAACTGATTGCACAGTACGCCCGATGGCTATTGGACAAGCCCTATGTGGCACACACGCTTGAGGGCGACGAGGAGATGTTGACGATAAACATCGACGAACTCGACTGCACCACGTTTGTGGAAACGCTGTATGCGCTGGCTCGCACCACACTCAACAAGCGCTATTCGTGGCGCGACTACGCGCACAACCTTGAAAACGTTCGCTACCGCGGCGGCGAAATGAAGGGCTATGCTTCGCGCCTGCACTACATTAGCGACTGGATTATCGACAATAATCACCGTGGAAACCTACGCGAAGTAACGCACGACATGAGCGGAGTGAAGTATAATGTAAAGTCAATAAACTTTATGAGCAAGCACCGCGACCTCTATCCTGCCCTTGCCGACGACGCCACCTACCAATCGATACGCAATGTGGAGCGCGGCTACACCAACCACCGCTTCCCGTTCTTGAAAATGGAGTGGACCAATATGAAGAAACTGTTGAAAGACCTTCAGGAAGGCGACATCATTGGCATAGTCACCAAAATTGAAGGGCTCGATATTCAGCACATGGGCGTGGTGGTGATGGTAAACGACGAGCCTTATCTGCTCGATGCATCGTCGGCAGGCAAAAAAGTGCAGATTGAAAAGGAAAACCTTATTGAATATATGCGCCACAGCAAAAATGCCATAGGCGTGAGAGTGTTCCGCATGGCTGAATAAACCAAGGTGGGCAACATTTAAGCCCCTAAAAAATGAGTGGTTTGAATCATCACTCAATATATCCCTCTTGGTCGTAGCACCGATGAAAGGTGTTTATCATATCGATTAGGCGTTGCACTGATGAGATGCCTGTATGCAGAGTATTGAAACGCTGATATTGGGCTTGATAGCGCTCCGCCGAACCATTTTGCAATCTCAACTCGATATCGTCGGGAATAAGAAACGACGAGCGATGCCGCAGATGCACATTGAACTCCGTCAGAAAGATGTTGATTCCGGCGAGGTCGAAGTCGCCAAAGTGAACATATCTGTTAGGAATCGTCTGCAGCCATCGGCGCAGGTCGGACGATTGCGGATAACGCGAAACGAACAGCAAAGGTTCGTTGCCGACCGATTTCTCAAACAAAGCCTGCTGACGGCGAATCATCCTGAAATTTTCCATATTCTCAACGCCAACAACCACCACATCTTCCGGCACATTGAAATGCTGCCAATCAGCCACAAAGAGGAAACTACCTTCCTGAGGATTAACAATAAACTCCTCGCCATTTAGCTCGCAAGCTATTGACTGATAGGAATTCACAGGAAATCCGGGACATGAACGCACAGCAATCAACTTGGAATTGCCGGTTTGCGAAGCCAGGTCAGCACGGGTGAAGTCATTCGATTGCAAAAACACATCCAAATCGGCAAGACGGTCGTCAACCGTTGCCAAGGCGCGACAAAAAGCAACACCATCGGGCGCATGAAGCATTCGGCGAGAGCCCTGCGACTTGCTGGTGAGTGCACCTTCGCTTAACAACGCATCTACCCAGCAGCCCTTTAGCTGACTTGCAGGAAGCCATTCGCCATCGCGCAGACGAATCAGCTTTTCGATTAGAGTTTTGCTTATCTTCATCTTTGCGAAATTAGCTGGTGAATCACAGTCTTCGACTTACCATCTTTTTGCAGAAGATAGGTGTAACGATAGTCGGAAACATTGTATGTAGTAGGCGACGAGTTGATGAGCAAGATATTGCGAGCGTTAGCAAAATCGAGGATGCCTTTCACGTTTTGCGGATGAAGCTTGCCAATCTCATCCATCATACAATGAATGCGGAAATCGCCAAACTTGCGGCTCACCCTATCCTTGAACACATTAATTAGCATGATGTTTATCATGGCTTTAACCAAAGTGTCGGTGCCCTCGCTGCCCACATGTGATAGTTTGTCAGCCCACCCGGTGTCGTTGTCATTTTCCTTGATGCGGAATTGCAGCTGGAACAAATCGGAAAGCGAGAGTTCCTGCCGCGAAGAGTTATCGTTAAGCGACTTCATAAAATCGAGCAGATATTCTACTGCTTTGCGGTTTAAATCGTCACGATTAACGGTGGAGAATATATTGAGTTCGCCCAATGATAGCGAATTGTCGTCGTTGAAATCTTTGATGCGCTTCATCAGTTGCACCATCTTATCAGCCGACGGCACCGACTGCAAAGCAATAAGTTTGATTACACCCACAAAGTTACGTTCTTTGAAGTCGTTATTGATTGCATTAATTATGCGGGCGACATCTGATTCGTGACGAGTCAGCTCGCCCATCTCTTTTGACACACGGGCAAGAATTTC
This sequence comes from Bacteroidales bacterium, assembly GCA_004557385.1. Taxonomy (GTDB): domain Bacteria; phylum Bacteroidota; class Bacteroidia; order Bacteroidales; family Muribaculaceae; genus SFTJ01. The sequence goes on along the minus strand of SFEA01000018.1, from coordinate 37,501 downwards.
GATGTAACGCTCACTTGTTCGAGTGCGATATTCATCAATTTTATTGTTGATGAGAAAATCGTTGAGATTATCGGCGAAATCGAAATAATCATCGTCGGCATTAAGTTCAATTCTGAAATTAAAAGTGTTTTTAGTCGAGAAATTGCCTTTAAATAGGTTAATACTTTCCTTAAGCTTCTTGAGCATATCATGGCTCTTCACGATTATTTCGATGAGTTTCTCGACAGCCTGGCCAGGGGTTAGCAGCGATTGCTTTTCTTTAGCGTAAGCATAAGCACTTGGGCAAAGACTGCTGTCACCGATGAATTTAGCTGCTCTGCACAGGTCATCCTCAATGCTTTTCTTCTCACCACTTCGTTCCTCCAACTCCTTGCCAATTTTTGACAATTGCTGCAAGTGGTTTGCGCTACGCTGAGCATACTTTTCGTTTAGCTGCGACAATTTCTCGGCGAGGATTCGCTTCTCGCCTTTGAACTCATCCTCCCTGTCGAACAATTCCTCTTTGTCTTTCTTGTATCGAATCACCAACTCCCGATGCTGGTCGATATAAGCGAGCGAGTCCTCAGTTGCCTTGATTTTTGCCTTGCAGTCTTCAACGAAAGCGGTGTCGGCACCACGTCCCTTCAGTTCCAACAGCTCTTGCCGCCTAAGTTTCGACAGCTCGGCTTCAGCATCTTGCTCACGCGCTTTAGTCTCGGCATTGATTGTAGCCTCATGCGAGGTGTAGTTTTTCCGATTCTCTTCCTTAGCATCGTTGAATCTCTTCTCGGCAGCCTTTAGTTGCTTTTGCTTGTCAGCAATGATTTTTTCGAGTTGTGATTTAGCACCAGCAAGACCGTCTGCCAGCTCTTGCTGACGAGCAGTAAGTTTGTTCCGCCTATCTTCCTCCATCTGCCGCGCTTTGGCATTATAATCCTCAATCTCCACCATAATGGCTTTGCGTTGCTGAGGTATCACGTCGAGTTCGGTTTCGCATTGCGCTTTTTGCTGACGTAAATCCTTTATTTTTGGAGTGAACCGGCGTTTTAATTCATCGATTTGGCTATTCAGCGAAGTCTGCAATTCAGTCAATTCGGCATTAACAGCATCGAGCTGCTGCTGCAGTTCAGCCCTCTCCTTTTTCAACTGCTTGGGCTTTCGCACATTCTGCGGCAGAGAATTCAAATCAATTTCCACACCATATAGCGAGTCACCCTCGGCAATTTTTGGATTTAATTCCAACCTATAGAGTACGCTTTCTTCGTTGATTATCCTGCCAATGTTCTGTTCCCAATCTGGCTTATTGCTCTGAAGCCATTCATAAAGCGAACCACTTATGCGACTAAGCACTGAGTCGATGCCATTTATCTGCTCGGCTAAGGAAGCTGCTTTTGCCTTAGCAGCAGCATAATTGCGATTGAATTCATCATTAATTTCCGCCTCTTGCTTCTCGAACTCCACTTTCACGCCATCAGTCTTAGCCACGAGCGTAGCAACATTTCCCTCAAGTTCCTTTTGTCGCAATTTGAGTTGGTTGAGTTGCAGAGTAGAAGCCTCTATTTCGCCCTTAAACGGGTTGAAATAATTTAGTTTCAGAAGTTCTTTTTCACAGTCGTTCTGCTCAGTCTTGATTGCATCAACCTTGCCTTCGGCAACAGCAATTCTATTGGCAAATGTTGCTTCAACGGCATTTTTGGCCGAACTAAACTCAACCAAAAGGCGTTCATCATTTTTCTGTTTTTCAGCTTGCGCCAGCAAAATACGTTCTTTTTGAGCCTGACGGAAGCCGTCGAGCTGGTTAGCGACGTTTCGGCAAAGGTTATTGTATTTGGTGGTAACGTCGTTGAACTGCAAGGTCAGCTCGGCAAGATGCTCCTTGAGGCCCTCGAGCTGAGCCTTCAGTCCCGGTTCTTTTTGGCAACGCGCAATCACTTTCTCAATATCCTGCTTCGAATAGCGCTCTCTGCGCTCTTTGATGTCCTTGAGTTTGTCATTCACGCCGCCCAACTTCTGATTGAGGTTATCTTTCTCATCGTTGTATTTTTTCTGTACCTCGGCATGCAGACGCTTCTGTCGGTCCTGCTCTTGTTTCAATTCAGCAATAGTTGCATCAACGAGCGGCAATTTCTCTCGAGCCGCCCTTTCGGCATACTTCAGTTCGCAGCACAAACCATCAATCTGATGCTTTACAAAAAGCAACTGATGATATGCCTTCACAACATTATCAGCCTGAGTTCGCACCGTTGACTCACCCTTTTGATTGAGCTTATACCAACACGAGATATCTTTATATTCTTGTTCGAAGTCAGCCACTTGACGACGAAAATACCCTAAATCGATATTGGCTTCCTCTTCGCTCATTGAACGTATGATGATATCTTTGATGAAATTGGCATCGAGACGCGAGTTCAAGAACACGTTCTGGATGCTGCGCGGAATGTTTTGATATTGATTGGTTTCAATCAGATGAAACCGAGCAAACTTACCATCTAACGCCGACTGCTTGTTGCCATAGATGATATTGCGATATGTTTCGTATCGGTCGATAATGCCACTCATAAAAACGCCGCCAAGCCGGTCGCGAATAACCTTGCTCTCGGCAGTTACTTCGCCATGCTCGTCGATAAGCCACTCTTTGCGAAATGCGGCGTCGACAAACCTGTAGCAAGCTCTGCCCGACGAGCGGAACACCAGAATAGAGAACGGGCCATGCTCATGCTCAACCTCATAGACGATATAGGAATTGGCATGCGGCAAGTAGAAATCGTCGAACGAACGCATCTCCTTAGGGATGCCCAGATGCAGTTTGTCGGCATTATAGAAAAACAATATAGCCCTGAGCAATGTGCTTTTTCCCACGCCCTGAGTGCCAATAAAATGAACGTTTCCGTCGAGCTTCACCTCGGCAAAGCGTATGTTGGCACTATTCACAAAAACTATTTTTCGCAACGACCTCATGATTCTTCAGTTTCATAAATGGTGAGACAATCAATAAGCTCCTCAATATAATGGAATGCATCTGTCACCTTGTAAGTGCCATCAAGTTCGTTCTCCAGTTCAACAAACCCCAAGCGCTCCAAATCACCAACAAGTTTCTCAATCTTTTCTTTATTGGTTTTCACGTCGGCATACAAAGTGCGAGCCTTCTCCTTGAGCTCAATATCGCTTGAAAATTTCTCAAGTATGTTCGACACTCTAAATAAAAACCCGGGGCCAAAGGTATTATTAAAGGTTTTTAGGAAATCAACGCGGTCAATCCACAGCGCCAAACGCTGCACTTTGTCAGCCAGTTCCACTCGATTCTCTGTTCGAGTAAAGTAGTAATAGCCATTACCACCCTCGAGCACAAAACCTATGCCAAGATAATAATCGTAATAGTCCTGAAAACTATCCTCTATGGCGTCGAAATAATGTGAACGCTGTTGCGATATGGAGTTGCGAGAGATAAAGCCCCCTTTACTCAATATGTCGAATATTTCTTTAGTGTAACGCATTGATGATGTGAATGTTAAGTGGTTAATGTAATAGGATAGATTAGCGGATACTCTATTGCGCCATATTGACAAAATTCGTCGGTAATAGAAAGCTCATCAAGATATTGCGACGCAATTTGGCAAAACAGCACCAACTTTGCTTCCTCGTCAATTTCCATTCGATAGCCCGAATAATTCATTACAAAATGAAATAAATTGTCGCCCGAAGCCATAAAGGCATTCTTCACCTCGCCAACATCTACCATTTTGCTAATCTGCTGCTGTTCAGCGAGTTCGTCCTCAGTTAGTGCTTCGGCAAGATTGCCCTTTCGCAACCTGTTGTTCACCTTGCCATTAGCCACGTCATGCAAAATCTTCAAGCCATCCTCCGAGTTGCGCAGCATCGACAACGACACCTTTAGCGAATATCGCGGACGCGGCTCCATCCAAATAGGATTGCGAGTGCTCAGTTTTTCCCTCACGTCGGTGTTAGTGTCAAGCAACAGTTGGTCGCGCAAGTATTTCAGTTTCTGCACTTTTTGCAACAATCGGTTTTGATACTCAATCAGGTTTAGATAGTTAATAATCTGGCGATCAAGCTCAAGCAAATTGTGATACACCTCACGCAACTGCAATTTAACATCAGTCACAATATCCTTCAACTGAACATCCATAACCTCCTCCATGAAGAAGTTCGACTGCTTAACGTCGATAAGCCGTTCACATTCATTGATTAGAGCTGCAATATCGCGGCGCTTCTCATCTAAGTGAACAAGTTTTTTCTTTTTTACTGCAAAAGTAGGCTCGTTTTTGTATGTGTTATCGATATTTCGCTTCAGGTCAATCACATTTCTCAATGTGGTGAGAGCAATGTTTCGAAGCATGCGTTTAACATCACGCAAATAGCCATACTTTCGCCCTGGGTTAGATTCACTCCTATAGTAGTCGATTGCATTATTCAGGCTATCTATACTCTCCTTCACACTCGCCACACTGATTTCCTCGTTAACCTCAAGCACCTCCTCGAAAAACCGCAAGTACACATCCTCCAACTCCAAAAAATCGGCATTACTACGAATAACGCCAAAGCGGCGCAAAAAGTCGATGCTCTCGTCACGCTTGCTTGCCAACTCGCGCGCAAGGTCGTAGCGAAACGAAAGCCGCTTTCTATCCTGGAAAAGAGCATGTATAAGCCTACGCTCCCTCTCAAGGGCGCGAATCAATTCGTCGAGCGAGCGAAAATGTGACAAATGCTCCATGCAAAAAACTGTAAGGTTTATATCCGAGCATAAATGTAGTCATTTTCTGTCACACAAAAAAGAACTACAAAGAATATCTGCATAATAATACCGGGCTGCAGCTAAAAAATCAAAGCAACACCGTTTCATGCCAGAAATCAAACCATACAAAATTCATCACTTCCGGCAGATGAATCTCTTTAGTTTGCCGAGAATTCGATTAAAAACCGAGTTTGGTTCTTGCACAGGCTGAGTATCCACAGGTTGTGTTTCTCTATGCCTGTTATTGTGATGCTTTATAATCAGGCGCAAAATCTCAAGCAGACGTTCGCTGCTGCCGCTATGGTATTTCAACTTCCAGGTGCGCAAATTATCCTCAGTAATGAAAAACGAATATCCATTTAATTTATTTGCCAGTTCGGGGTAATGTGCCGCTTCCTGTTTATTCATACGCTCAAGTAGCTCTTTTTCGGGACCGACCGGGTGAATATAAATAGCGTCGTCACGCATCCTGCCGCGAGCCACAAACTTTGTGCCTGCCGGAACAACAATCTCACCAGCGCCCGTAAAAGGAGCCCTAAAGTACACCAAGAACTCCATCTTGGTATCTTCAACAAGTTCAAAAACGTTTTCCTCATAATGAAGAGTTGCAAAAAATTCCTTTGAATCCATAGTCACACTATTTTTATTATTAATCCTAAAATATTTAATCAATTAATTCAAGGTTTAATTTATCGATATTTGATTCACAACAAATATACAGAAGTTCATTGATAAATAAAAACAAAAAGAGGCTGAATTTCACGCACGGGGCGCGATTCAACCTCTTTTATTTTATATTCTGCTTAGCTTTCTCCAATGCTACTGCAATGCTCACACCAGGGGTGTGGCAAAAATGCGGCACCGTTGAGGCCAAGCAAATTGCTTACTCAGCAGCGGTTTCAACAACCGGTTCAGCAGCAGCTTCAACAGCTTCGGCCTTAGCAGCCGACTTGCGACCGCGGCGAGTAGACTTAGCCTTCTTGCCAGCCTTGGCTTTGAGCATGTTTTCGTTGTAGTCGACAAGTTCAATGAAGCACATTTGAGCATTGTCGCCAAGACGGTTGCCAGTCTTGAGGATGCGAGTGTATCCACCTGGACGGTCAGCAATCTTTTGAGCGATGTTGTTGAAAAGTTCGCTGACAGCAGTCTTGCTTTGCAGATAGCTGAACACAACGCGGCGCGAAGCGGTGTCGTCGGTTTTAGCGCGGTTGATGATAGGCTCAGCATAGATTCTCAAGGCTTTTGCCTTAGCCAGAGTAGTGAAAATTCTCTTGTGTTCGATAAGAGAAATAGTCATGTTAGCAAGGAGGGCGTCGCGGTGAGCTTTCTTGCGGCCTAAGTGATTGAATTTTTTATTATGTCTCATCGTTTAATTACTCTTTATCTAATTTATATTTTGAAATATCCATGCCGAAGTTGAGCTTGTGTTGAGCCAAAAGTTCGTCGAGTTCGGTGAGCGACTTCTTGCCAAAATTGCGGAACTTGAGCAAATCTGTCTTGTTGAAACGTACCAATTCGCCGAGGGTTTCCACTTCAGCCGACTTCAAGCAGTTGAGCGCACGCACCGAGAGGTCGAGGTCAACAAGTTTGGTTTTAAGCAGCTGACGCATGCGCAAAACTTCTTCATCAAATTCTTCGTTGCCTTCGGTTTCAGTGGTTTCGAGGGCAATCTTCTCATCGGAGAAGAGCAAGAAGTGATGAATGAGAATCTTGGCAGCTTCTTTCAAAGCGTCCTTAGGCAGGATAGATCCATCGGTAGTAATTTCAATAACCAGCTTTTCGTAGTCAGTCTTTTGTTCAACGCGATAGTTTTCAGTAAAATACTTTACGTTGATGATAGGAGTATAAATCGAATCGATTGCAATCACGTCGATGGCATCGTTTGGATTCATATTTTCATCGGCAGGCACATAACCACGACCCTTGTTGATGGTGAGCTCGATTTGGAAGCTTACGCTTGGGTCTAAGTGACAGATAACCAAATCGGGGTTGAGTACCTCAAAACCTTTGAGTGCTTTACTGATATCACTGGCTCTAAACACATCCTGACCCGCAACCTTCACAGTAGTTTTTTCAAACTCAGTGTCTTCAACTACTTGTTTCAAGCGCACCTTCTTGAGGTTAAGGATTACGTTGGTAACGTCTTCCTTAACGCCGGGTATTGTGGCAAATTCATGTTTCACACCGTCGATGCGGATAGAAGAAATTGCAAAACCCTCGAGAGAGTTGAGCAGCACTCGTCTAAGCGCATTTCCGATAGTTACTCCATAACCGGGCTCCAATGGACGGAACTCGAATTTGCCGAAGAAGTTGTCGGCTTCCAACATTACCACTTTGTCGGGTTTCTGAAATGCTAATATAGCCATGGATCGAATTAAATTTATTGTTTAGAGTACAATTCTACAATAAGTTGTTCCTTGATGTTTTCAGGGATGTCTTCGCGTTGTGGGTTGTGCAACAGTTTGCCACCCTTGATGCTTTCGTCCCATTCAATCCAAGGATACTTGCTGTGGTTGAAACCAGCGAGACAGTCGGCAATCACTTCGAGCGACTTCGACTTTTCGCGTACGGCAATCACTTCACCTGGAGTAACAGAGTAAGATGGGATGTTCACCACTTGACCGTTAACGGTGATGTGACGGTGGAGCACCAACTGACGTGCAGCTGCACGAGTAGGAGCAATACCCAAACGATAAACAATGTTGTCGAGACGGGCTTCGAGAAGTTGAAGGAGAAGCTCACCAGTGATACCCTTCATTGAAGAAGCCTTCTTGAAGAGGTTGCGGAATTGCTTTTCGAGCACGCCATAGGTGTACTTAGCCTTTTGCTTTTCGAGTAATTGTGTGCCGTATTCCGACATTTTTCTGCGTTTGTTGGCGCCATGTTGTCCGGGAGGGTTCTTCTTTTTAGCAAGCACCTTATCTTCACCGAAAATTGGTTCGCCAAGCTTACGAGCGATTTTTGATTTTGGACCGGTATATCTAGCCATTTTGTTAATTATTAAAGTTTGTGTTGAATCTCGAAAGTGCAGCCGCGATTGCAGAGAGGTTATATTAAAGTACAATCTTATTCACTTTGCGTGAGATTCGGTGAAAAATAATGTAAAAATACTTAAAGAGTTAACTTGAAAGTGTAACTGACGAATTAAACTCTTCTTCTCTTAGGAGGACGGCATCCGTTGTGTGGAAGTGGAGTGACGTCGATGATTTCAGTCACTTCAATGCCAGCACCGTGTACGGTACGGATAGCTGATTCGCGGCCGTTGCCTGGACCCTTGACATAAGCCTTAACCTTACGGAGTCCGAGGTCAAAAGCGACCTTTGCACAATCTTGAGCTGCCATTTGGGCTGCATACGGAGTGTTCTTTTTCGAACCACGGAAGCCCATCTTACCGGCGCTTGACCAAGAGATAACTTGTCCCTCGCTGTTAGCAAGACACACAATAATGTTGTTGAAAGAAGAATGTACGTGGAGCTGACCAACTGCGTCAACCTTGACATTTCTCTTCTTTGCTGCGACTGTTTTTTTTGCCATACTTTAATATTATTTAGTAGCTTTCTTTTTGTTAGCGACTGTTTTCTTGCGACCCTTACGTGTGCGGGCATTGTTCTTGGTGCTTTGGCCACGCACTGGCAGGCCATTGCGGTGACGGATGCCACGATAGCAACCGATGTCCATCAGACGTTTGATGTTCAATTGTGTTTCGCTACGAAGGTCACCTTCAACCTTGTAGTTTGCGCCAATCACTTCGCGCACCTTTGCAGCCTGAGCATCGCTCCAGTCCTTCACCTTGATGTCTTCGCTGATTCCAGCAGTCTTCAGGATGGTAGATGCTGCGCTACGGCCGATTCCATAGATATAAGTCAAGGCGATAACACCTCTCTTGTTTTGGGGTAAATCTACTCCGACAATTCTTACTGCCATATATTATTACTGTTATTTTTCAAAAATAATATAAATTATCCTTGACGTTGTTTGTACTTAGGATTTTTTTTGTTAATCACATATAAGCGACCTTTACGACGAACAATCTTGCATTCTGGGGTACGCTTCTTTACTGATGCTTTTACTTTCATATCGTATTGTAGTTTTTTTATTTATATCTAAAAGCAATTCTTCCTTTCGAGAGATCGTAGGGCGACATCTCAACTTTCACTTTGTCACCGGGAAGAATCTTGATGTAGTGCATGCGCATCTTGCCCGAAATGTGGGCTGTGATTTCATGTCCGTTTTCAAGTTCTACGCGGAACATTGCATTCGACAATGCTTCTACGATTACTCCGTCTTGCTCGATAGCTTGTTGTTTTGCCATATATTTAATTTCAAATTGATTTATCTCCTAAAACTTCTTCAACATACTTGAAGGAAGAAAGAATATCCGGCTTGCCATTGTGAATGGCAATGGTGTGCTCGAAGTGTGCCGATGGTTTGCGGTCCTTGGTTCGGCAAGTCCAGCCGTCGCGTTCGATGACTATGTTCTTGCTTCCGAGGTTAATCATTGGCTCAATGGCAATAACCATGCCGTTTTTGATGAGCGCACCCACACCGCGACGTCCGTAATTTGGCACTTCGGGGTCTTCATGAAGCTTGCGGCCTACACCATGACCCGTAAGTTCTCTCACAACGCTGTAGCCACGCTTCTCGCAATATTCCTGAATGGAATGGCCAATGTCGCCAATGCGATTGCCCGGCAGGGCGTGCTCGATGCCAACGTAAAGCGATTCCTTGGTGGTCTGGAGCAGCTTATGCACCTCCGGAGCCACTTCGCCAACCTCAAAAGTGTAGGTTGAATCGCCGTTGAATCCGTCTTTAACAGCACCACAATCAATCGAAACGATGTCGCCTTCGCGAAGGGCATAGTTCGAAGGGATGCCATGCACCACATTCTCGTTAACCGAGATGCAGAGTGTGTTGGGATATCCTCCATATCCAAGGAAGCCAGGCACCGCACCTTGCGAGCGAATGTACTCCTCGGCTATGCTATCAAGTTTGAGGGTCGTTATCCCGGGAGCCACCCACTTGGCCATTTCGCCAAGTGTGCGGGCTACCACGAGATTTGCCTCTCTTAATAATTCAATTTCTTCTTCTGTCTTAAGATAAATCATCTATTCACGTCTCCTTTAAATAGAAGCAGGGGTTTTAATAAGCGCCTGTTGTACGACCTTTAATTTTACCCGACTTCATCAAGCCATCGTAGTGGTGCATGCTCAAATGGCTTTCAACCTGAGCAAGCGTGTCGAGAACTACACCCACAATGATGAGCAATGATGTTCCACCAAAGAATTGTGCGAAATTCTGACTTACACCGCAAATGCGAGCAAAAGCAGGCAAAATGGCTACAATACCCAAGAAGATTGAACCAGGCAAAGTGATGCGCGACATAATCGAGTCGAGATAGTCGGCAGTCTTTGTGCCAGGCTTAACACCCGGAATAAAGCCATTGTTGCGCTTCAAGCCATCAGCCATGTCGGTTGGACGAACAGTGACAGCTGTGTAGAAGTAAGTGAACGCAATGATAAGGAAGAAGTAGACAAGGTTATACCAGAAACCGCTCATGTCGCTGAATGCGCGAACAAACGAGCTGTTCTGACCTGCGCTACCAAATCCTGCAAGAGTGATAGGAATAAACATGATAGCCTGAGCAAAGATGATAGGCATCACGTTAGCAGCATTTACCTTCAATGGTATGTATTGGCGTACACCGCCCACTTGCTTGTTGCCTACAATGCGCTTTGCATATTGCACAGGCACCTTGCGTGTGCCTTGAACCAAGAGCACAGCGCCGGCAATCACAGCAAACAACAGGATGATTTCAACCAAGAACATTACAAGGCCACCCTGTGCTGTGGTGAGACGGTTTGTGAATTCCTCAATGAATGCGCCAGGGAAACGGGCGATGATACCTACAAGGATGATGAACGAAATACCGTTGCCAATACCCTTGTCGGTGATTTTCTCACCAAGCCACATGATGAACATGCTGCCGGCAGCGAGAATCACTGTGAGGTAAAGAATCGACCAATAACCAAAACTCGACACTCCGCCTGCTGCGTGCACCTGATACTGAAGGTTCATCAAGTAAGCCGGACCTTGAAGCAACAGAATGAACACTGTGAGGTAGCGTGTGTATTGATTGAGTTTTGTACGCCCACTTTCGCCTTCACGCTGCATCTTTTGGAACGATGGCAACACCATGCCCAAAAGCTGGATAACGATTGAAGCCGTAATGTAAGGCATAATACCCAAGGCGAAAATCGAGGCTTGCGAGAACGCACCACCCGAGAACATGTCGAGCAACTGCATCAAGCCACCGCTTGTGAAGTTGCGCAACGCATCAAGCTCAGCAGGGCTGATTCCGGGCAGAACCACATAACAACCGAATCGGTACACGAGCACCAACGCAATTGTAATGGTGATTCGCTTGCGCAAATCCTCAATTTTCCAGATGTTTTTTATTGTATCAACAAATCTCATTGGGAATCGGAGTTATTAGATTTTTTCTACTGTTCCACCAGCTGCCACAATTGCTTCCTCAGCCGAACGCGAGAAGGCATTTGCAACAACATCGATTTTCTTTGACAAAGTGCCTTCGCCAAGCACCTTCACCAATTGGTTCTTGCGCACCTTGCCTGCAGCCAAAAGGTCGGCAACAGTAACCTTGTCAAGTCCGGCAGTTGTAGCAACCTCGTCGATTACCGACAGATTGACAGCCTTATATTCCACACGGAAGTGGTTCTTGAAACCGAACTTAGGCAAGCGGCGTTGAAGTGGCATCTGACCGCCTTCGAAACCAACTTTGTTCTTGTAACCAGAACGCGACTTAGCACCCTTGTGACCACGAGTAGATGTTCCACCCTTGCCCGAGCCAGCGCCGCGACCAATTCTTTTACCTTTCTTGTTAGAACCTACAGCAGGTTGTAAATTACTTAAATCCATAATTAAACTGAAAATATTTAAGCGTTAGTCACTTCAACAAGGTGACTTACAGATTTAACCATACCCAAGACTGATGGAGTAGCTTCCTTCACCACCACTTGATTCAATTTCTTAAGTCCAAGAGCATCGAGAGTTGCCTTTTGAACTGCAGGACGGCCAATACGGCTCTTCACTTGCTTAATCATTATTTTTGCCATAATTCTTCAACAAATTTTTAACCGTTAAACACTTTATCCAGACTTACGCCACGGTGTTGAGCCACCTGCATCGGGCTGCGCATTTCGCCAAGAGCGGCGATAGTAGCCTTTACAAGGTTGTGAGGGTTCGACGAGCCCTTGCTCTTTGCAAGCACGTCGGTGATGCCAACACTTTCGAGCACGGCACGCATAGCACCACCGGCCTTAACACCCGTACCAGGAGTAGCAGGCTTGAGGATGATGCGCGAACCGCCGAACTTAGCAATCTGTTCGTGAGGGATAGTGCCCTTGTGAACAGGAACCTTGATAAGATTCTTCTTTGCAGCCTCCACGCCCTTAGCGATGGCGGTGGTGACTTCGTTAGCCTTACCGAGGCCGTAACCGATGATGCCGTTTTCGTTACCTACAACGACAATAGCTGCGAAAGTGAATGTACGACCACCCTTAGTCACCTTTGTGGTGCGGTTGATTGCAACAAGGCGGTCCTTCAATTCAATATCGTTTGTCGATTTAACTCTGTTATTTTTATTTACCATGATTTCTTAAAATTTAAGTCCGCCTTTGCGAGCGCCTTCAGCTAATGATTTAACTCTACCATGGAACAAGAAACCGTTACGGTCGAACACTACCTCGTTGATGCCGGCAGCGATAGCCTTAGCAGCCACGTTTTCGCCAACCTTTTCAGCGATTTCGCTCTTAGTTCCTTCTGCAATTCCCTTCGAAGAAGCGGCAACCAATGTACGGCCAGCCTCATCGTCGATGAGCTGTACATAAATCTGCTTGTTGCTTCTGAAAACGCTCATGCGTGGACGTGCGGCAGTGCCAGAGATGCGGCCACGAATGCGTTTCTTGATTTTAATTCTTCTTGCTATCTTAGATACCATAATTGTTCTAATTATTATTTGGCAGATGCCGATTTACCTGACTTACGACGAATAACCTCACCTACGAACTTAATACCCTTGCCCTTGTAAGGTTCAGGCTTGCGCAGCGAACGAATCTTGGCACACACCTGACCGAGCAATTGCTTGTCGCTCGACTCGAGGATGATGAGAGGATTCTTGTTGCGTTCGCTCTTGGCTTCAACCTTGATTTCAGCCGGCAGACGCAAATAGATAGCGTGCGAGAAGCCGAGTGCGAGTTCAAGAACCTGACCGTTGGCAGTGGCACGATAACCTACACCAACAAGCTCCATTTCCTTCTTGTAACCTTCGCTCACACCAACAACCATGTTGTGGATGAGTGCACGGTACAAACCGTGTTGAGCACGCGACTGACGCTCGTCGTTTGGACGTTCTACATAGATGTGACCATCTTCAACCTTGATGGTAAGTTCAGGATTCAACTTTTGTGACAATTCTCCCTTAGGACCTTTCACTGTGATAACGCCGTCTTTAACCGACACATCAACTTTAGCAGGCAACACAATTGGCAATTTTCCTATTCTTGACATATTATATTCCTCCTATAAATTAATAAACGTAACACAATACTTCACCACCAATCTGCTGAGCCTTTGCTTCCTTATTGGTCATCAAGCCCTTTGATGTAGAAATGATGGCGATGCCTAAACCATTGAGCACGCGTGGCATGTCCTTGTAGCCAGTGTATTGGCGAAGACCTGGACGAGACACACGTTGCAAACTCTTGATAGCGTTGACCTTGTCAATCGGGTCATACTTGAGGGCGATTTTGATTGTACCGCCCGGAACATTGCCTTCGATGAACTTGTAGTTCAAGATGTAGCCCTGTTCGAAGAGGATCTTAGTGATGCCTCTCTTCAATTTCGAAGAAGGGATTTCAACGACTCTGTGTTGAGCCTTGATCGCATTCCTCAATCTTGTTAAATAATCTGCTATTGGATCTGTCATAAAAAATTTGTTTTAAATTGATTCGGTGAATTCGCCGAACAATATTTAATACTAAAATTTATTGTAATCTTCTTTCGTCGATTTTGTTTTTGAGCGGCACGCGCGAATGTGCACTCAGGCACACCCCGCATTGCGCACTTGCCTTACCAGCTTGCCTTCTTAACGCCAGGGATTAAGCCAGCCGAAGCCATTTCGCGGAATTGAATACGCGAGATGCCGAATTGGCGCATATAACCCTTTGGACGGCCGGTGATTTTGCAACGGTTGTGCATACGCACCGGGCAAGCGTTCTTAGGAAGTGCCTGAAGAGCCTCATAATCGCCGGCAGCCTTGAGTTCAGCACGCTTCTTGGCATACTTGGCAACCAGCTTTGCTCTCTTCACTTCGCGAGCCTTCATTGATTCTTTTGCCATAATTCTATCAGATTAGTTTTTTGCGTTTTTAAACGGAAGACCGAATTCTTTCAACAGTTCGTAACCCTCTTCGTCGGTTTGGGCAGTGGTAACAAAAGTGATGTTCATACCCATGAGCTTCTGAATAGTGTCGATGTTGATTTCCGGGAAGATGATTTGCTCGGTAATACCAACAGTGTAGTTGCCACGGCCGTCGAGCTTACCCTCAATACCCTTGAAGTCGCGGATACGCGGAAGGGCGATGCGGATGAAACGTTCCATGAACTCATACATGCGGTCGCGACGCAAAGTAACGCGCACACCGATAGGCATCTTCTTACGCAACTTGAAGTTCGAGATGTCCTTCTTCGACAAGGTTTGAACAGCCTTCTGGCCAGTAATCATAGTCAGCTCGTTGATTGCTGTTTCAATCACCTTCTTGTCGGCAGTAGCCTCACCAAGACCTTCGTTGATAACAATCTTAACAAGGCGAGGTACCTGCATCGAAGAAGTGTAGTTAAACTTCTTCAGCAATGCAGGGGCAATTCTCTCATCATATTCTTTCTTTAGAGTTGTCATTATTTAATCTCCTCTCCTGATTTTTTAGAAATTCTTACTTTTTTGCCATCTTCGTTCACCTTGTAACCAACACGGGTTGGCTTGCCACTCTTTGGGTCGAGAAGCTGAAGATTCGAAACGTGGATAGGAGCTTCCATCTTCACCAGACCGCCTTGAGGGTTCTTTGCGTTAGGCTTGGTGGCCTTAGTCACCATGTTGATACCTTCAACCACAGCGCGGTTCTTGCTGATAAGCACCTTAAGCACGCGGCCTGTCTTACCCTTGTCCTCGCCGGCATTAACGTAAACGGTATCACCCTTTTTAATATGCAATTTAGTCATATCTGTAATAAAATGTTTACTTTAAAGATTAAAGAACTTCAGGTGCCAAAGAAACAATCTTCATATTGGTGGCGCGCAATTCACGAGCCACAGGGCCGAAGATACGTGTACCTCTCAATTCACCCGATGCATTCAATAAAACACATGCGTTGTCGTCGAAACGGATATACGAACCGTCGGCGCGACGGATTTCCTTCTTTGTTCTGACAACTACTGCTTTCGATACAGTACCTTTCTTCACATCAGAAGAAGGAATTGCGTTCTTAACGGTAACCACGATGATGTCACCTACTGAAGCGTAACGGCGTCCAGTGCCACCAAGCACATGGATGCAGAGCACTTCGCGTGCGCCACTGTTGTCTGCTACTACTAATCGGCTTTCAGTCTGTATCATAATTACTTAGCTTTTTCGATTATTTGTACTAATCTCCATCTCTTAGTTTTGCTCAATGGACGAGTTTCCATAAGGCGTACAGTGTCGCCCACGTTGCACTCGTTCTTTTCATCATGAGCATGGTATTTCTTTGTCTTGTTGACAAACTTACCGTAGATTGGGTGTTTCTCCTTCCACTTGATAGTTACAGTGATTGTCTTATCACCCTTGTTGCTTGAAACAACCCCAATTCTTTCTTTTCTTAAATTTCTCTTTTCCATGTTCTGTCTTGGGGATTACTTGATGTTTAATTCGCGAGCGCGCAACTCAGTCTTCATACGTGCAATCATCTTTCTGTCGGCTGTAATCTTTGCAGGATTATCCAAAGGCGAGATAGAATGATTAATCTTCATCTGAAGGTATTCTTTTTCAGCAACCTCAAGGCGCTCTTGCAGTTCCTTGGTGCTAAGTTCTTTGATTTCTTCCTTTTTCATAATCTAAAATGTATTACACGTTTTGAGTTGGGTCATAGTCGCGACGTACGACGAACTTGGTGGTCACTGGAAGTTTTTGAGCTGCAAGGCGGAGCGCTTCTTTTGCGATGTCGAAACTTACGCCTTCAACTTCAATGATTATACGGCCTGGAGTGATTGGGAACACATAGGCTTCAGGAGAACCTTTACCTTTACCCATACGCACGTCGGCAGGCTTCTTGGTGATTGGCTTGTCCGGGAAGATTCGAATCCAAATTTGACCCTGACGCTGCATGTAGCGTGTAACAGCCACACGGGCAGCCTCGATTTGACGGGCTGTAATCCACTTTGTTTCAAGCGATTTGATTCCGAATGAACCGAATGCCAACTGATTACCGCGGCCGGCGAAGCCTTTGCTCACGCCTTTCGCAGGTCTTCTGTATTTTACTCTTTTAGGTTGTAACATTGTTCTGTTCTTTCAAAGTCGGTTTAACGATTGTTTTTTTGCTTTCTGAAGCCGCCTTTGCGAGCTCCGTTGTTATTACCACGACCTTCCTTGCTGTTGTTGGTGAGTTGTGGAGCAAGATCCTTCTTGCCATACACCTCGCCGCGGCAAATCCAAACCTTTACACCAATCAAGCCCACCTTGGTGAGAGCCGGAACCAGTGCATAGTCGATGTCAGCACGGAGTGTGTGAAGTGGAGTACGTCCTTCCTTGAACATCTCAGAGCGAGCCATTTCGGCGCCGTTGAGACGTCCGCTCACTTGCACCTTGATGCCCTCGGCGCCTACACGCATGGTAGATGCCACTGCCATCTTAACGGCACGACGGTAAGCAATCTTACCCTCGATTTGGTGAGCGATTTGCGAAGCAACGATTTGAGCATCGAGCTCAGGACGCTTCACTTCGTAGATGTTGATTTGAACATCCTTGTCGGTAATTTTCTTCAACTCTTCCTTAAGCTTGTCAACCTCGCTGCCGGCCTTGCCGATAATCACGCCAGGGCGCGATGTGCAAACGGTGATGGTGACCAACTTGAGAGTTCTCTCGATAACAATGCGAGATACACTACCCTTTGCCAAACGAGCATTCAGGTACTTGCGGATTTTTGAATCTTCAAGCAAAGTATCTCCATAGTTGTTTCCGCCATACCAGTTAGAATCCCAACCTCTGATGACGCCTAAGCGATTGCTTATTGGATTAACTTTCTGTCCCATGATTATGCTTCTGTTTTAGCGTTAGTAGTTATAGTGTCCACGAACAATGTAACGTGATTTGAACGTTTGCGAATGCGGTATCCGCGGCCTTGTGGAGCTGGACGGAGGCGCTTGAGCATTGGTGCGCAGTCAACAAAAATCTTGCTCACTACCAATTCGCCTTCTTCAGCCTTACGTTCGTTCTTTTGTTCCCAATTTGCAATGGCAGAGCGGAGAAGCTTCTCCACTTTTGCTGCGGCTTCTTTATTTGAGAATTTAAGTAAACCAAGGGCACGGTTAACTTCCACGCCGCGAATCATGTCAGCCACCAGACGCATCTTGCGAGGCGAGCTTGGCACGTTCTTCAGCTTGGCAAAGCTAACTTGCTTCTTAGCTTGCTTGATAAGTTCTGCTGATTCTCTTTTTCTTTTACCCATTGTAGTATTTTAATTCTTTTTTTATCAAAAAAATGCTATTCCCAGGCCCAATTACTTCTTGTTGCCGCCGTGACCACGGAAGATGCGAGTTGGAGCGAATTCGCCAAGCTTGTGACCAACCATGTTCTCGGTTACATAAACGGGAATGAACTTGTTTCCATTGTGCACTGCGAAAGTGTGACCAACGAAGTCTGGCGATATCATTGATGCGCGCGACCATGTTTTAATCACCGACTTTTTGCCGCTTTCTTCCATGGCTGCCACCTTCTTTTCGAGTTTTACACTAATGAATGGGCCTTTTTTTAATGAACGACTCATAAAAATCTAATTGTTAATCAAATTACTTTTTCCTTCTTTCAATAATGTACTTAGAAGATTGCTTCTTCGGAGCACGAGTCTTCAAGCCCTTAGCGTAAAGACCAGTACGCGAACGTGGGTGTCCACCTGACTGACGGCCTTCACCACCACCCATTGGGTGATCGACTGGGTTCATAACCACACCACGGTTGTGTGGACGGCGACCCAACCAGCGTGAGCGACCTGCCTTGCCCGATTGCTCCAGAGCGTGGTCGCTGTTACCAACCACACCGATGGTAGCCTTGCATGCGGCAAGAATCTTGCGGGTTTCACCCGAAGGTAATTTGACAATAGCATAATTTCCTTCTCGCGAAGTCAACTGAGCGAAGTTGCCGGCGCTGCGTGCAATCTTTGCACCTTGACCCGGACGCAACTCGATGTTGTGAATTAAAGTACCAACAGGTATGTTACTGAGTGGAAGTGCATTTCCCAAGTCTGGGGTTGCATTTTCACCGCTTACCACTGTAGAGCCAACTTGCAAACCGTTGGGTGCGATAATGTAAGCCTTCGAGCCATCAACATAGTAAAGCAATGCGATACGAGCCGAACGGTTCGGGTCGTATTCGATTGACTTAACTGTTGCTGGCACACCGTCTTTATTGCGCTTGAAATCGATGAGACGCAGTTTACGCTTGTGGCCGCCGCCCAAATAGCGCATTGTGCGATGGCCCTCGTTGTTGCGTCCGCCAGTTACTCTCTTACCGACAACAAGCGATTTCTCTGGTGTACTAGCAGTGATGTCATCAAATACACCAATAATCTTGTGTCTTTGCCCCGGTGTTGTGGGCTTTAGTTTTCTTACTGCCATTTTCTATTATTAAATATTGCTATAAAAATCAATAGTTTGACCTTCAGCCAAAGTCACTACTGCCTTTTTGAAGGCTGCAACTTTGCCGCGAAGAAGGCCGCTCTTTGTGTAGCGCTGCTTGCGCTTGCCGCTGTAGTTCATTGTGTTCACCGATACCACCTTAACATCGTAGAGCTTTTCTACCAAGCTCTTGATTTGATATTTGTTGGCGTCAGGAGATACACGGAACGAGTAACGACCCGACTTCTCAGTCACCAAATTAGCCTTCTCGGTTACGATAGGTTGAATTGTTATTTCCATTTAATTTATACCTCCTATAGTTTAAAATTGGTTCAACACAGCGACACTGCTCTCAGTGACTACCATCTTCTTATTGTCAAGAATTTTGTAGGTATTCAGCTCAGAAGCAGTTACAATATTTGCGCCCTCTACGTTACGAGCAGACAAATATACGTTTTTCTTCTGAGTCTCTAAAACTACGAGCACTTTTTGACCTGCAATTTCAAGATTTTTAGTAAAGTTTACGAAATTTTTAGTCTTTGGTGCTTCGAAGTTGAAGTCTTCAACAACTACAATCTCATTTTTCTGAGCCTTATAAGTCAATGCCGATTTGCGTGCCAAAGCCTTTACCTTCTTGTTCAATTTGAAAGAATAGTTGCGTGGACGTGGACCGAATACGCGACCACCACCTACCAACAGCGGTGAGTTGATGTCGCCTCGGCGAGCACCGCCACCACCCTTTTGGCGGCCGAGCTTCTTAGTACTACCTGCAACTTCGCTTCTTTCCTTCGACTTGTGAGTGCCTTGGCGCTGGTTGGCCAGGTACTGCTTAACATCGAGATAGATTGCGTGATTGTTTGGTTCTTCCAAGCCAAACACTTCATCATTAAGGGTTACCTTCTTCCCGGTGTCCTTTCCTTCAATATTATATACTGCGAGTTCCATTATTTTTCAATTAAAACGATTGAACCTTTGCTGCCTGGAATCGAACCCTTAACGATAAGGAGATTGTTTTCTGGCAACACTTTTACTATTTGTAGATTTTGTACGGTTACGCGTTCGTTACCCATTTGGCCAGCCATGCGCATGCCCTTGAACACCTTTGCAGGATATGAACAAGCACCGATTGAACCCGGAGCGCGGAGACGGTCGTCCTGACCGTGAGTAGATTGTCCTACACCGCCAAAGCCGTGACGCTTTACTACACCTTGATAACCTTTACCTTTCGAAGTTCCGATTACATCTACAAATTTTGCATCGCTGAGGAAATCGACAGTGATGGTATCACCCAATTTGTATTCGCCGTCAAAATTCTTGAACTCGGCCAAGTGTCTTTGAGGAGCTACGCCTGCCTTGCTGAAGTGACCTGCCATTGGCTTGGTTGTGTGCTTCTCGGTCTTTTCTTGGAAGCCGAGCTGCAATGCCTCATAGCCGTCTTTCTCTACAGTCTTAACTTGAGTAACTACACAAGGACCTACTTCGATAACAGTGCACGGTATGTTCTTACCGTCGGCACTGAATACGGATGTCATTCCGATTTTCTTTCCTAATAATCCTGGCATTTCTCTTTAATTTTTTAATGTTTCTTTTAATTACGATGAATTGATTGAATAAAACTGTTGTTGCTTTCGCTATTCAAGCGCTGGCTTATCAAACCTTGATTTCAACTTCAACGCCACTTGGCAATTCAAGCTTCATCAAAGCATCAACGGTCTTAGCTGTAGAGCTGTTGATGTCGATAAGTCTCTTGAACGACGACAACTGGAACTGTTCGCGACTCTTCTTGTTAACGAATGTCGAACGGTTAACAGTGAAGATGCGCTTGTGAGTTGGCAATGGAATTGGACCGCTCACTTCGGCGCCAGTAGCCTTCACAGTCTTAACAATCTTCTCAGCCGACTTGTCGACCAAGTTGTGATCGTAAGATTTCAATTTGATTCTGATTTTTTGGCTCATATTGTTTGTAATGATAAAACTATTATTTCAACAAATCTACGCGGCCTTGGCATTCTGTCAGGACTGCTTTTGCAATTGATGTGCTAACTTCGGCATAGTGCGAGAACGACATTGTTGAAGTTGCACGACCCGATGTGATGGTACGCAATGCTGTCACGTAACCGAACATCTCGGCAAGTGGAGTCTTTGCCTTCACGAT
This sequence comes from Bacteroidales bacterium, assembly GCA_004557385.1. GTDB lineage: Bacteria > Bacteroidota > Bacteroidia > Bacteroidales > Muribaculaceae > SFTJ01. The sequence continues at coordinate 16,674 of SFEA01000018.1, read as the reverse complement.
GCGTGCACCGCTGCGGCTTGTTTCCATACCTTCAACCTGACCGCGACGCTTGTTCAAGTCGCCAATCACGTCACCCATGCTTTCTTCCGGAGTAACTACTTCCACCTTCATGATAGGCTCGAGAAGCACCGGACGGGCTTGTTCGCATGCCTTCTTGAATGCCTGAATTGCACAGAGTTCAAACGACAACTGGTCAGAGTCAACCGGGTGGAACGAACCGTCAATCAAGGTAACCTTGAGTTGCTCAACAGGGAAGCCTGCCAAAACACCGTTCTTCATTGCTGTGGTGAAACCCTTTTGCACCGATGGGATGAATTCCTTAGGAATGTTACCACCCTTAACTTCGTCGATGAATTGCAAGCCACCTTCGAAGCCTTCGTCAACTGGTTCAACGCGAACGATGATGTCGGCGAACTTACCGCGACCACCGGTTTGCTTCTTGAACACTTCGCGAAGCTCAACGCTCTTGGTGATGCTTTCCTTGTATGTTACTTGTGGACGGCCTTGGTTACACTCAACCTTGAATTCGCGACGCAGACGGTCGATGATGATGTCGAGGTGAAGCTCACCCATACCGCTAATTACGGTTTGACCGGTTTCTTCGTTAGTCTGTACTCGGAATGTCGGGTCTTCTTCAGCAAGCTTCTGCAAACCTACGCCAAGACGGTCGAGGTCCTTTTGAGTCTTAGGTTCAACAGCGATACCGATAACTGGGTCTGGGAAGTCCATTGCTTCGAGCACGATTGGAGCATCCTCGGCGCACAAAGTGTCACCAGTGCGGATATCCTTGAAACCAACGCCGGCACCGATGTCACCGCAGCCAATCACTTCCATTGGGTTCTGCTTGTTAGAGTGCATCTGGAAGAGGCGCGAGATGCGTTCCTTCTTGCCCGAGCGAGTGTTGAGCACGTAGCTACCAGCTTCGATTTGACCTGAATAAACGCGGAAGAACACCAAACGACCAACGTATGGGTCGGTAGCAATCTTAAATGCAAGTGCACACATTGGTTCTTCAAACAATGGCTTGCGAGTAACAACCTCGTCGCTGCCTACTGCGTGACCTTCAACACACTCAGCGTCTTCAGGGCTTGGCAGGTAAGCACAAACGGCGTCGAGCAGTGGCTGAACGCCCTTGTTCTTGAACGAGCTACCGCAAAGCATTGGCACAATCTGCATCTTCAAAGTTGCGGTGCGCAAAGCACGCTTGATTTCTTCAACAGTGATAGTTGATGGGTCGTCGAAGTATTTTTCCATCAACTCGTCGTCGAATTCGGCAATTGTTTCAAGCATCTTGTCGCGATAGCTTTCAGCCTCTTCAACCAAGTTGGCAGGAATTTCTTCTTCAACGTAGTCGGCACCTTGCTTTTCATCTGGCCAGTAGAGCGCCTTCATCTTCACAAGGTCAACAAGACCCTTGAATGTTTCCTCAGCACCGATAGGAATTTCAATCGGGCAAGGATTAGCACCGAGCACGTCGTGCACCTGACGGCAAACCTCAAAGAAGTTGGCACCGCTGCGGTCCATCTTGTTCACGTAACCGATACGAGGCACGTTGTATTTGTCAGCTTGACGCCAAACGGTTTCCGACTGAGGTTCAACACCACCAACGGCGCAGAAAGTGGCAACGGCACCATCGAGCACACGCAACGAACGTTCAACTTCAACAGTGAAATCGACGTGTCCCGGAGTGTCAATCAAGTTGATTTTATACTTGTTGTCATTATAATTCCAGAATGCGGTAGTTGCAGCCGAAGTGATAGTGATACCACGTTCCTGCTCTTGTTCCATCCAGTCCATGGTGGCAGCGCCATCGTGCACTTCACCGATTTTGTGAGTCAAACCGGTGTAGAACAATATACGTTCTGAAGTAGTTGTTTTGCCGGCATCGATGTGAGCCATGATGCCGATATTGCGAGTAAGATTTAATCTCTCGTCTAATTTGCTTGCCATAATGCTTAATCTTTAATCAATTAGAATCTAAAGTGAGCGAATGCACGGTTAGCTTCTGCCATACGGTGCATATCTTCTTTTCTCTTAAATGCGCCGCCTTGTTCGTTGTAAGCGTCCATGATTTCAGCAGCAAGCTTGTCGGCCATGGTCTTGCCACCGCGCTTGCGTGCAAAAATGATTAGATTTTTCATTGATATCGACTCCTTGCGGTCTGGGCGTATTTCAGTAGGAACTTGGAATGTAGCACCACCGATACGACGAGACTTAACCTCTACCTGAGGAGTAATGTTTTCGAGCGCTTTTTTCCAGATGTCAAGCGCTGGCTTCTCTTCGTTCTTCATCTTCTTGCCGACGATGTCGAGAGCTGTGTAGAAAATAGTGTACGATGTATTCTTCTTACCATCATACATGAGGTGATTAACGAATTTCGAAACTCTTACATCACCATACACTGGGTCGGGAAGGATGACCCTTTTCTTTGGCTTAGCCTTTCTCATTTCTCAATTAAAAAAGTTGTAGTTTTAGTCCGCTTGGTTGTTTGCTTCTTTGTTCTTCAACGGCGCTCGCTTGCGCCATTTACTCAACCTGATTTTAAATCAATCCAATAAAACCAAAAACTAAGTTTAAAATTAAATTTTGTTTTTGTTTAAATAGTTCGAAAAGTGCTTCGTATTACTTCTTAGCAGCCTTTGGGCGCTTTGCTCCGTATTTCGAGCGACGTTGAGTACGTCCTGCAACACCGGCTGTATCGAGAGTACCACGAACAATGTGATATCTTACACCAGGAAGGTCCTTTACACGACCGCCACGAACCATCACGATTGAGTGTTCTTGCAAGTTGTGTCCTTCACCCGGAATGTAAGAGTTCACTTCTTTGCCGTTGGTTAATCTCACACGAGCCACCTTACGCATTGCAGAGTTTGGCTTCTTTGGAGTGGTTGTGTAAACACGAACGCACACGCCACGACGTTGTGGGCATGAATCCAAAGCAGGCGACTTACTCTTGTCTTCCAAAGATACTCGGCCTTTTCTTACTAATTGCTGAATTGTAGGCATCTTAGTTCTGTTTTTGCTTTTTAAATTGTTAAACTTTTTATATTTATTTCTAAGTTTCAGCACCGTTAAACACACCGCAACCACCTCTTCCCCAACGGGTTAGACATAGTTTTGGCGTAGTCTACAGCGCTCAAAAGTGTTGCAAAGTTACTAACTAATTTGCTAATTACCAAATGTTTTTCGCAGCCAAAACCACTCTGCAGCACCCTCTGGCGCCTCTCCTCATCCCCAAACATGCCCCACACATTATTATATAGCACATTTTGCGCCCGTTGAGCATCTTTGATTTAATTGAAATTTAACTTTATTTCACTCTACTTATTTTTATTTAACTTATCGGTTCACCCCAAACACTCATTACGTCACAACCGCCATCTCCGCGCCGTCGGCAATCGATTCGCGCCAAATCCACACCTCGTCGAAGCAAAAAATCGGCGCGAACAACACCGTTTTCCACAAATAATGCCTACATTTGCATCAACAAACGAGCCGGGCAACTGCCTCGGCGCTCAACGCTGCTCAACATAAGCAGGCTACAACATTTCACCATAATGTTATTCCACCGATATGAAGAATATAGTATTATACGACGAAAAAGAGGTGCGCGACAACTTGCTGCCGCTAACCTACACACGACCAGTGAGCCACATCAGAGTGGGCATCAACACCATTAGCGAGAAATGGCAACGTGCATTCGGCGGCGATGTCAACATTTCGTACATCACACCTGAATATCTCTCAAACAAATTCCCTACAAAAGCCACACGCGACAACCTGTTCATTGCCTCGCACATACTGCCCACCCGACAGCTTGCCGACTTGATTGCCGAGCTTAACATGGGCGAAGCTTTGTGCTACAACGATGCCGCTTCGGGCAAAAAATCTGTAATCGCATTCCGATGCTCGAAGGACGACTACCGCAAACGCAACATCACCCCGTCGGTGGTGGTGGATTTCTGCCCCGACCAGATTCGATTCGTCTACGACATATTCCTCAAAAACGGCGAACAACTGCTTGCCGACTTCCTGGCTATCACCGAGGGCCGCAAGTCGCAACCGCTCAGCTGCACCAACACCGTGGTTGGCAATCCGGTTTTCGACAACGGTTCGCCAAAGATTTTCATCGAAGAAGGCGCTTCGGTTGAAGGGGCTTTCCTGAATGTTACCAACGGCCCCATCTACATAGGCAAAGATGCCGAGGTGATGGAGGGCAGCTGCATACGAGCCCCGTTTGCCGCTTGCGAAAACGCCCACGTGAACATGGGCACCAAAATCTACGGAGCCACCACGCTGGGTCCGTATTGCAAAGTGGGCGGCGAACTGAACAATGTGGTGATGACTGGTTTTAGCAATAAGGCGCACGATGGATTCCTGGGCAATGCGGTGGTTGGCGAATGGTGCAACATTGGCGCAGGCACGTCGGCATCGAACCTGAAGAACGACTATACCGAGATTAAATTGTGGAACTATCCTTCAACTCGTTTCCTTCGCACTGGTCTGCAGTTCTGCGGCTTAATCATGGGCGACCACACCAAAGTGGGCGTTAACTGCATGCTCAACACTGCCACGGTGCTTGGCGTGGGCGTGAACATTCACGGCGCGGGTTTTCCGAGGGCTTTCGTGCCGTCGTTCTCCGAGGGTTCGGCGGCGGGGTTCACCGACGTATCGTTAGCTAAGTTCTTCCAGATTGCCGAACGGGTGATGGCTCGCCGCGGCAAAACGCTCACCGACGACGACCGTAACATCTTCACCCACATCTACAATCAAGCCGACTCCTACAAGTAACCTGCCTGACAAGGTCACTCTATCCGGTTCACTTCAGCTACGGGCGTTGTTGCCGGCACGTCAAGCGGTCGGTAGTACATCATGCGCTCTCCTGCTTCGCTCACAAACTGCTGACAAAGCACAAGCATCGACCGACAACGCCTGCCATCGGCTAATGTAACGTCGAAATACGACGGAAACACCTCCTTGTAATCCTCCACAGGGGCACCAACGAGGCAGCCGTTCAGCCGCTTCATCCCGGCATTGCCAGGCACACTCTCGGCTTGCTCCAAGCGGGCGTTGCGAAGCGCCGTGGGCACAACGGCTATCGGTTCATCTTTGTCGAGCACCTGCGCGAGCGACGAAAACGAGAATTCCTCAACCCAATACAGCCGCAGCGGCATACCCAGGGTCGACAGATGGTCCTGATGGTGGTCTCTCACATCATAAAACGCCACTCCGTGAGCCGACGATTTCATCAACTTTATCACCGCTTCAGCCTCGGCTGTGAGTATGCTTTGCACCCTAATCACATTTGCCATGAGCAGCAGGCACGCCAACATCACCACGGCATAAAGCCAATGGCATCGAGCCACCTTTTTCGCCACTTGCCACTCTCGCACAATGCAGCCAATGGCAATTATGGCAAATGTGGCGCTAATCATAGCCATGCGCGGCTGAAATCGTATCACAAAGCTATACAGCAGCCCCACAAACGAAGCTCCTAACGAAATCACAAACAGCCTTTGGTAAAACAGCATTCGCAATCGGCGCCGCCACTCGCTCCTGAGCAGCATGCACGCCACAAGGGCAAACATCACGAGCGAAGCGTAGTTGAAGGCAATAGCCTTTATCGACTTGATATGCACGCCATGCTGAGCGCCGAATCGCAGCCACACGCCGGGCGCAGTCAATGCCACCAACATTCCGCTTCCCAAAGCAATCACCACCGCCCACCACCTTGCGGGCATCTTAAACCTTACGCAAAGCGCCCAAAGCCCGATGCCGAACACCAGCGCCGCCGAAAAGCCTTCGTGCATCCACCCTGCCAGAAACGCCATCACGCACGCCGCAGCTGTTTCTGCAGCACCAATCTTGCCCTCGGCTGCACGTTCTGCCTCGAGCAGCGTAGCCAGCAATAGCACGCCGGTGTAGATATAATTCAACTCGTAATCGGCAACAAACAGATTGTTGCGCCAAGGCAACACCACAAGCACAATCGCCCACATGGCAGCAAGCAGCTGCCACCCAGGTTTGTCGCCTTTAGTCAATCGCGCCAAAAGCCAGACCAACGCAGCCGTCACGCAGCCGGTTATCACCGCATACAGCCACTTGGGCGTGAACAGCGTGGACACAGGCGAGAGTATGTTGGCAAGCCTGCCATTATCCTCGCACCTCACAATCGAAGCAAACGCAGCCCATCGGCGCAACGAAAAATCGCTTCGCGGGTCGGGCAACGCATTTGTGTAAGTGTCAATGAAAACATAATCGTCAAGCGCCAGCGGAACGATGTAAGCAATCACAGCGTAAACCGCAGCGATGGCAACAAGCACGCCGCCTGCCAACAAGCCGTTTCTGCGCGCAGCCGCTTCGGATATTTCGCTCTTTGTCATTATCTTTTGTGTGGTTGAATTCATCTCCTCAAAATTAAGAAAACTCCAACATTTTCACAACATCATCGCGCCGAACAACAAAAAAACTGCCTGAAAAAACCTCGGATAATAGCCCGAAGTTTCATCAAGCAGTCATAGCCTTTATTTCAGTAAATTGTCACATATATTGCTGCATCAGCACCACTGTGCCAGTAGCGAGCGAGCGCTTAACGTCGATGATGCGCTGATTGCCGCTTCCGCGGAAACGCAGCGATATGTCGCGCTCGGCAAGCACAAACGGCCCGTCGACAAGCACGTCAACCGCCTCGAGCAAACAACGAAAGTGCGGGTCGCTGACGATACTCTCGAATTTAAACCCGGTGTAGCACCAAATGGTCTTGCCGAGCTCCGCCTTGATGCGCCGCGCCAATCGTGCCACATCGGCGGCACGATACATGGGGTCGCCCCCGCTGAACGTGACATCGAAGTCGTCGTATCGCAGTATCTCCATTATTTCGTCGTCACTCATCTCTCTGCCGCCGTTCATGTCCCACGACTGCGGGTTGTGGCAACCTTCGCAAGCGTGATGGCAACCGGCAAAATAGATTGAATCGCGAAGCCCGGGACCATCAACCGATGTTCCACGGGCTATATCAAGCACTCTCAGTGTCATGCCTTAGCAATATTTGATTTGTATGCTTTGTGCCAGCCAACAGGGCATCACTTGTGCACGATGCGGTCGCGCAGCTCAGCCAGCTTAGCCGAGTTCCAGCGGTCGGTGGTTCCCACCAGATAGCCGGTGATGCGCTGAAGCTTGTCGATGTCGGCGCTGCCGCATTTCGGGCATACCTTAAGGTCGGCTTGCGAATCTTCGTATCCGCAGGTCATGCAACGGTTGCGGTTGTGGTTCACCGAGCCGTAGCCGATGTTGTATTTGTCCATAATGTCGACAATCTGCATCACAGCCTCCGGGTTGTGAGTGGCGTCGCCGTCAATCTCTACATAGAAGATGTGGCCGCCGCGAGTGAGGTCGTGATACGGAGCCTCAATCTCAGCCTTATGGCGTGGACTGCAGTGATAGTAAACAGGCACATGGTTCGAGTTGGTGTAATAGTCCTTATCGGTAACGCCCGGCACGATGCCGAACTTCTTGCGGTCGCCCTTAGTGAAACGACCCGAAAGGCCTTCGGCTGGAGTGGCAAGAATACTGAAGTTGTGTTGGTAGCGTTCCGAGAAATCGTTGGCACGGTCGCGCATATACGACACAATCTTCAAGCCCAATTGCTGGGCCTCTTCGCTCTCGCCGTGATGCTTGCCCACAAGGGCGATAAGACACTCTGCCAAGCCAATGAAGCCGATGCCCAAAGTGCCTTGGTTGATTACCGACTGAATGGTTTCGTTGCGGTCGAGACCCGAAGCGCCGTTCCACAGCTTCGACATCACCAACGGGAATTGCTTAACCAGGGCTGTCTTTTGGAAGTCGTAGCGGTCGCAAAGCTGATGAGCCGCAACCTCGAGCATATTGTCGAGTTTGGCAAAGAACATGTCGATGCGCTGTTGCTTATCTTCAATTTCGCGGCACTCAAGCGCCAACTTAACGATGTTGATGGTAGAGAACGACAGGTTGCCTCGTCCCACCGATGTCTTTTCGCCAAAACGGTTTTCAAACACGCGGGTGCGGCATCCCATGGTGGCAATCTCATATTTATAGCGTTCGGGGTCGTCGGCACGCCACTTTTCGTTATAGTTGTATGTGGCATCGAGGTTCACAAAGTTCGGGAAGAAACGGCGTGCAGTAACCTTGCATGCATATTGATAGAGGTCGTAGTTGCGGTCCTCGGGCAGATAGCTCACTCCACGCTTCTTTTTCCAAATCTGAATCGGGAAGATGGCGGTGGCTCCGTTGCCCACGCCTTCGTAGGTCGACTTGAGCAACTCGCGTATGATGCATCGTCCTTCAGCCGATGTGTCGGTGCCATAGTTAATCGAGCTGAACACCACTTGGTTGCCGCCACGCGAGTGGATGGTGTTCATGTTGTGTATGAACGCTTCCATTGCTTGGTGAACGCGTGCCACGGTGCGGTTGATGGCATGCTGCAATACGCGCTCATTGCCATCAAGGCCGTCGAGTGGTTTCATCAAATAGTCGTCAAGCTCCAGCTCATACATGTCGCTGTGGTCCTGACCATCGAATTTCTCGATATTTTTCACCTCCTCGATAAACGACGAGCGCACGTATGGCGCCAAATAGAAGTCGAATGCCGGGATGGCTTGTCCGCCGTGCATCTCGTTTTGTGCTGTTTCAAGCGATATGCAGGCAATCACGCTTGCCGTTTCGATGCGCTTGGCAGGACGCGATTCGCCGTGACCGGCTGTAAAGCCATATTTCAGAATGTTGTCGAGCGGGTGCTGCACGCAAGTGAGGCTCTTGGTGGGATAATAATCCTTGTCGTGCACGTGCAGATAGTTGCCACGCACCGCCTCTTTCGACTCTGGCGAAAGCAAATAGTCGTCAACAAACTTCTTGGTGGTTTCACTGGCAAACTTCATAATCATGCCGGCAGGGCTGTCGGCATTCATGTTTGCGTTTTCGCGTGTCACGTCGTTGTTTTTGGCATTGATAATTTCCAGGAACACGTCGCGCGTCTTGGCGTTGCGCGCTATGCGGCGTTGGTCGCGATAAGCAATATATTTTCTCGCAACCTCTTTGCGAGAACTCTTCATCAATTCATCTTCCACCATATCCTGAATCTGCTCCACTTCCATGTTCTCACGTCCGCGTGCAGTGATACGGTCAACAATGCGCATTATCAAGCTTTCGTCTTCGCCCTTCTCGGTTTGCAACATTGCTTTGCGAATGGCTGCCTTTACCTTCTCTTCGTTATAGCCCACAATTCGCCCATCTCGTTTTACAACGGTCTGTATCATTTTCTTAAAAAATAATGTTAATTTTAGTTGTTAAGATTGTTCAAATAAAACAGGTTATTTCAGTAGCTAACACTGATTGTTTTCGTTATGCAAAACTAATTATTAGTTCACACTTTTGCAACACTTACCCCAAAATATTTTTGTAAAAATTTTCGTTTTGGAAAACTTTTTCCTCGTTTCAATTTTTTATTCATCTATAAATCAGTGCATTAAAAATATTTTTAGAAAACTTTCACCCGTACATCATGTTACAAAAATATCAAAAAGGCTTACTTTTAGCGAATTGCGATTGTTAATTTTTTGCGTTTTTAACCAAACGCACAAAGTAGCTTCAGCCCAAGCGTTTACGCAGCCACTTGCGCCATGTGCGCAATCGGCGTGTAACGATGGTTGTCGACGAGTTGATGTCGCTCGTCATCGGGTCGCTGAACGACACCAGCTGGGGCGATTCGCCAAATTGTTCAGGGTAAACCATCAGCATGTTTGTGTGCGAGAAGTATCTGCCAAGCAGGCTCGCCAAATCGTCCATCACGGAGTTGAACGAGAGCGACGTGTGACGCGCCGCTATCACCACAAGCAAGTCGTCGTCCTGCAGCCGGTTGGCAAGCAGCGCAAAATCGTTCCAATCGGAAAACTCACGGTATTCTTGATTCACATCAATGTTTTCGGTATGTATCACGCCGCGAATGAGCGGCTTGATGGCAAGCGGACATTCAAACACCACCGTGCAACCAATGCGTGAAGCCAGCGTAGCCACGCGTATCACCCACGCTTCGAAGCCTGTTTCATACTCCGCCTTTTCGGGCACCACAACCACCACGCGCATGAGCGTGTTCACAGGTATATAGCAACGCGAAATAATCACCATCTTGTTGGTGTCGCGCAGCAAAGCCTCGATTTTGCCACCCAGATAACTGTCGGTGACGATGCTGCCACGCAGGTGCATTCCCACCACCACATCGCTGATGTCGCGCTCCTTCATCACGTTTGTTATTCCTGCCACGGTGTTCAGGTCGTAACGCTCAATGGCAGTCATAGCCACGTTTGCTGCCGCTGCGGTATTGCACGCAAGCTTCAGCGCCGTTTCGCCTATAGCCTTGCTCGAATTTGAGTTGTCGTTGCGCACATGCAAAGCGAATATCGACTCCGACGTGGTGCGGCGCTTCATCATCAGCGCCAAGTCCACCAAGCTGGCTGCCGTCACCGGGTTCGACACCGGTATTAGTGTGCTCATCAGGCTGCGGCGTGGCTTATCACCCGAATCGCGGCTCTCTCCAAGCATACGCAGCTTCACCTTTGCTGCTGCTCCCGAAGTAACTATCGGAGCGAGCGCGCAAGTCACAAGTATCATCACCACCGTGCCATTGAGCACCGTGGTGCCCAACATACGCGACCCGTCGGGCAATATCATGTTATAACCAATGGTGACCACTGCAAGTGCCACTGCCGTGTGTGCCGTGGTGAGCCCGAACATCACCTGGCGGTCGGCGGCCTGCATGCCGAACCATTTCTGCGCCACATACGCCGCTATCCATTTGCTGGCAAGTCCTATCACAAGCATGTTCAGTGCCACCACGATGGTGTCGGTTTGCACTATCACACTCACGTCCACCATCATTCCCACACCTATAAGAAAATACGGGATGAACAAAGCGTTGCCCACAAACTCGATGCGGCTCATCAACGGCGACACGTTTGGCACAAACCGGTTCAAAAGCAACCCGGCATAGAACGCGCCAAGCACCGCTTCAAGCCCGATGACCTGTGCAAGCCACGATGCCAAGAACACCATTGCAAGCACAAACACAAACTGTGTGACATTGTCGCTATATTTCCTGAAAAACCAACGCGCCAACCTTGGAAACAGATAAAGCAGAACCACGCAATAAGCGCCCAGCTTCATCAAAATCCACACCAAATTCATCACATTGAAGCCGCCGCTGCGATTCACGTCAACCGCCACGGCAAGCACAAGCAGCGCGCCTATCACCGCCACAATGGTGCCCACAATGGCTATGAGCACGGCAGGACTCTTGGTGATGCCGAAGCGCGCTACCACCGGATATGATATGAGGGTGTGTGAGGCATACATCGACGCCATTAGCAGCGACACTGCCCAATCGAGATGCAGCAGATACACGCTGGCGAGCGTGCCTATCGCCATTGGCAGCAGAAAAGTGAGCAAACCAAAGCAAAGCCCGCGCCGCAGATTCAGCCGCAGGTGGAACATATCAATCTCAAGGCCTGCAAGAAACATCAAATACAGCAGACCCACCTGACCGAATATCTCGAAACTGCTGTCGCGGTCGAGCAGATTAAACCCGAATGGACCCACTGCCACTCCGGCTACAATCAAGCCCACTATGTGCGGCACGCGAATCACGTTCAACAGCAACGGCGCAAACAAGATTATCACCAGCACCAAAAAGAATATCAGCACCGGGTTGGTTATCATCGCTTGTGTTGCCAAAACATCCATCGTTCTTCGCCTTTGGTTTATGCCTAACAAAGTTAACAAATTTTTCGCTAAATACTAACATACCACCCCACGAAAGCGCACCGCCATCATTTCACCGGCACAATTACCGGCAACGTCGCCTCAATATCCGCTTCTGATATATTCGCACCCACCTGCTTTATTGGCAGAATCCTATGGAACAAATATTTGTCGCACTTTGCAATCTTATGAGGAAAGGCTGGTAGACGAACGCTACATACCGCCTTCCAAAGTCTGGCCACGCCATTCGGCTCGGACTCTATGATTTTATTTGCACCTTCATGTACCCAGAGCGTAACTCTCCTCAATTTTCGGTATTTATCAAAATACAAATTCACATGGCAACCACCCATTGGTCTTTTCAATGAGTCTAATTCTTGAATTTGTTTGTCTGACAGGCCGTATTTTCTAATAGCTTTTACAGCCTTTGTACAATATGATTCCTCAACACAAGTCCCAAACAACCACGGCATACTATCATTGTAATATACTTGCATCTGGGAGGTGAGACTATCCTGAATGCTTTCATATATCACACCGCCACCTTCTTTAAGCGTCTTTTTATATGGCAAGGCATTCTCATCATTCATCACGAAGCACGTTCCTGCCATAGTATTATATTTTGATGTTGTCACCGTGACTTCACCATCCGCACCACGGGTCACGCTTATCTTGCCAAGATGCCTTTCTAAACGCAACTTTTCGTTATTTTTTCCTCTACTGAAATATGCACCTTCAGATTTTGACACAACTTTTGCCACAATCTTGCCATCCCTATACTCATTGCCATAATAAAAAAGTCCGCTCGTGAAAAGATATAAAATATGCCCCGAAAAGTTCGGCTCTATATTCCAATCAGTACATTCCATCCCAAGCCTTCCGCTATCAGCATATTCTTTCGACGGCACAACTACCATTATTACACCTGCTTCATTTTTGCCATCCCTATCAGCTTCATATATGTAATGCACTGAGTTATATACATATCTGGCATCATTAGTCCTCTTATATTCCGCAAGACTCTCTTTCGATACAAAAGTCTGTAACACATTCCCTGTAATATCCAGTTCATACGACACTCTTTCATTTACCCTTTCGATTTTTCCCTTGCTCCAATCAATCTGACCAAAGAAACATGGAAAATATGGGAAATCTCTATCTGTCGCCGTTTCATCTGGTTGAATCGCCCACATATCAGCACTTATATTTCCACGAGCCTTTTCCACAATCTGCTCATCCGATAGTCCTTCCGCAGCAGTTGCATACTGCCCAAAAGACAGCATTATAATCACAAAAAACACCGATAATCTTTTCAGTTCTATACTCATTTTATTTACCTTCAGTCAATTCTTTAAACAACAAATAATCGGCATGTCTGTCATACGGCAACTTGCCATACCATGTACCGAATATCTCGAAACTGCTGTCGCGGTCGAGCAGATTAAACCCGAATGGACCCACAGCCACACCGGCCACAATCAAGCCCACGATGTACGGCACACGAATCATGTTCAACAGCAACGGCGCAAACAAAATTATCACCAGCACCAAAAAGTGTTGCCAAAACATCCATCGTTCTTCGCCTTTGGTTTATGCCTAACAAAGTTAACACATTTCCGCTTTCCGTGCAATATGCACCAGCCGAAACCTCAACCCAAATATACGTAGCCAATTCGGCAACAACCAATCATCACGCCCCGAAAAAGTCTACCCAATTGCAACCCCAAATATATATTTATGTACTACAAGGCTCCGAAAATCCACAATCCGATAAACAAAACCAAAGCGAACACCGCGCCAATAACGGCAATTATCAAAAGGCTGTAGAACATATATAAAAACACAAACACAATTATGTCCCAAATCAAATAGAAAAAACGCGCGAAGATGTTATTGCTTCGCCTGCGAGAATAGCTCACTGGCATATTGTTCATCATATAAGCCATCCAAAAGCCATTCATAAAGCCATGTCCATAGTCACCATTATCCATATTCATTCAACTATTTAAGATTTCCTATTACTATTACTTCTCGCTTCCACAAATATAACTTATCTCACTGAAAATCACAAATATTTCCGCCAAAATATTTTACCCTCACCAACTTTATAACACGCAAATTAGGCGATTAGGCAGAAATTTGATAAATTTGCATTACGGTTTGCGGCGGACATCTGCTGCAAACCATACACATAAACCATTCATCTGTGAGAATATTCTTTATTTACTAACCAATAAAAAACTCATAACTATGATTTTGAAAAACTTGCGAAAAATCATGTTGATGGCAATGGCTGCGTGCGCTCTGGGCTTGTGGGCTGCCGACGCTTACACCATCTACCCTATTCCGCATCAGCAGACTGTGGGCAATGCCACTTGCTCGTTTGGCGCTGCCGTGACTGTGATTGCCGAAACAGGCATCGACCAACCCACCAAGAACCGCCTCTACGACGTGCTCAAGCAGCACGGCATCGAAGCTGAGTTTGCCGCAAAACCGGCTAAGACGGGCGCCAACATCTATCTTGGCGTGAACGGTTCGAAGGGCGCTGCCGACAAATTGGCTAAGCAACTGCGCCTCAAACGCAACATTTTCGCCAACGGCAAGTTCGACCGCCACATCATCTCGCTCACCGCACAGAAAGGCGGCAACGCTCAGCTGCTGATTCTTGGCGAAAACACCGACGCCGTGTTCTTTGGCATCGCCAGCCTTGAGCAGATGCTCGATGGCGGCTCAAGCAACATGGCTTGCGTCACTATCTACGACTATGCCGACATCAAGGACCGTGGCGTGGTTGAAGGCTACTACGGTGTGCCCTACTCGGCTGCCGTCACCGAAGACTTGCTGCGATTCATGATGCGCTATAAAATGAATTCTTATATGTATGGCGCTAAGAGCGACCCTTATCACTCGGGCTTCTGGGGAAAACCGTATCCCGACAAGCTCACTGCCGAACAAAAATCGATGGGCTGCTTCACCGCTGCCGACATCAAGCAGATGTGCGAAGTGTCGGTTGCAACTAAGGTGAATTTCATTTGGGCAATACACCCGGGTGTGGCTTTCACAGGCAACGACGACAAAGTGATTGACCGAATCATGGAGAAATTCGAGGCTATGCACTCTCTTGGCGTACGTCAGTTTGGCTGCTTTGTCGACGACGTGGGTGTGCCTTACGACGAACCTACACTCAAGCTCAACGCCAAGCGTCTCACCGACCTGCAAAACGCCATCGACAAAAAGTGGAATCAGCCTGGCGCTGTGGCTGCGGATACCGTGAAACCTCTGCACTTTGTGCCTCAGCTCTATGCTTATGGCTGGGCCAAAGCCGAAGGCCGCAAAAACTTCTTCTCGGCGCTGTCGAACACTCCTGCCAAGACTCAAATCTACATCACTGGCAAGGCTGTGTGGTCGGTGCCTAACAACACCGACCTGAAGATTGTTGAGGAAGACCTCGGTCGCCCGGTGGCTTGGTGGTGGAACTACCCTTGCAACGACAATGCCGACGCCTACACCTTCCCGGTTGACATGTATTCTAACTTCGTCGACATGCCGGCTATCGACAACGACGCCCGTCTGCCCGAAAAACTCGAAGGCTGCGCTTCGTTGCTCTGCAACCCTATGCAACAGGGCGAAATAGCCAAGATTCCGCTGTTCAGCGCTGCCGACTACGCTTGGAACAACGCCACTTTCAACAACAAGGAAAGTTGGAACGCTGCCCTCGTGGCTGCCGTTGGCAAGCAATACGCTCAACCGATGGCTCACATCTTACCTTATCTGCGCATCAACGACCCCGAAAGCATGGGCAAACTCATCGAAGCCTACAAGAACACCGGCAACGCCACCGCGCTCAAAGCCGAACTGGCTGCCATTGTGGCTGACTGCAACAAGGTGAACACCCTCAGCATCGAGGCTGACACCAGCATGGTGCTCTTCCATGCCGACATCCGCCCATGGCTGCTTAAGCTGCGTCACACCGCCGCTGTGCTCACCCAGCTCATCGACGTGGCTGCCATGCCTGCCGGCGACGCCAAGGCTCAAGCCTACGCACAAGCTGCTGCCGAAGCCAAATCGCTCACCTACGGTGCCGAATTCAACATCGTTGCCCTCGAAGGCATGGCTGAAGGCATCGGCAAGCAAGACTACAACGCTCGCCTCGGCAACAAGCACCTCACCCCATTCGTTGATTATATGCTCAAGAAAGCGAAATAACGCTCACTCTTGAAGCATAATCGCATAACACTACAACAATCAGGCACATCGGCAACTCACCCCCGCCCGATGTGCCTGATTATTATCAACAAATTTCCTAATTCATAGGCAACTTTCGCCCAAAACCATTCTAATTCATAGGCATGACCGCGTCCCGGTTACGTCCAAGGCTACACTTAATAACAATGTGCCTCGAATGTGGCACAACATTCACTGATATTGTTCGACATCTTCGACGCCGACAGATTGTACAAGATGCCTTAACCGCAGGTTTCGCTATCGCTCCACCTGCGGTTAAGCATAGTCAAGCACCTTCGGCGCTTCTTTGCAGCACATCTCTAGCCATCTGATTATCTGAGATATTAACCGCGTGAGCGGTTACAGCCTCTGTAACCCCGCATTGGCGCCGCAGGCGACTATGTGGGGAGGGCTGAATGCTCCCCCACCATCCACAACCGCGCCGCGGTTGCACACCCAGCAGCCCAGCCGCCCAGCCGCCCTCTTGCAAAAAAGGTGTTTGCCTCACACAGTTGGACTAATATGCGTCATCGAAGATGGCGAACCATGCTTAACCGCTGGTGAAGCCCCTTGAGGGGCGCAACCTGCGGAAAGGCTACACTTAATAACAATGTGCCTCGAATGTGGCACAACATTCACTGATATTGTTCGACATCTTCGACG
>SFEA01000061.1 GCA_004557385.1 Bacteroidales bacterium | reverse complement strand
ATAGGCACGTTCTACAACCTCACCCAGCTGGGCTGCTACACCCAAGCCGACAAATGGAGCAAAATGGGCGTGGCTTCGCTGTCGTCGATTCTCAACACCACCTTTCTGCCGGTGCTCAGCGGCGTGCAGGACGACCGCGAGCGGCTGCACCGCATGGTGTCGAAAACCAACCGCCTGTCGGCTTACATGGTGCTGCCCAGCATGGCGCTGTTGCTGCTCACCGCGCCTCACATCTTTCATGTGCTCTTCGGCAACAAATGGGACAACGCCATAGTGCTGTTTCAGCTGCTTGCCCTGCGCGGAATATTCACCGTTGTGGCTGCCGTCTACTACAACTTCATCCTCGCCGTGGGCGACGCCAAACGCTTGGTATATAGCGAGGTGGTGAAGAACGCCATTCTGGTGGCTGCCATAGTGGTAACCGTGCCCTACGGCATCACTTGGCTGGTGATTGGGCAGGTGGTTGCCGGAATAATCTGCTATGTCTATAACGTGGTGCTTGTGAAGCGCACCATCGGCTACAGCGCGCTCAAACTCGTAGGCGAAACCGTGGTATATGCCCTCATGGCTGCAATGGCGGTGTTTGTGGCTAAAATGCTTGAGCTGTTCATCTTCGATGCTTGGCTGCTCCTGCCTGCCCAGATTATCGTGGGCGCCACCCTATACTTGGCAATGAACGCAGCCATCGGCAACGACATTCAGCGCGAGGTGCTCTCCTACGCTTTCGGCCGCTTTTTGCGCAAAAAAGCCTGACTGCAGCACCGTCCCAATCCCCCGGAGCCGCGCCTATTATCCCACATTAAAAAACCTGATTTTCCCTCGCAGCCCGAATGTTGCAGGCATCTTGATTGTATACAATAACAATGAAAAATGGCGATGAATCAATCACCGCCATTATTCCTTAGTGTCTTCTGTAAAAAAACTAAGATTAAGTGCTTTTAATTTATATGACCTAATTATGAATATCTTAATATTTTCGTACTGCATCACGCAGGCCTAAATATTTGAAACATAGTTTGATGCCACAAAGGTAATACAGAAAAACAATATTGCAATATCTTTTTATGCCTTTAATAGTCATTTAATTAATATTAAGATATTATTTAACATTTAAATATCTTATAAATATTTTATCTTATTGACAATCAACACTAATAAGATTTTTGCAAAATTTCGAAAAGATAAAATTCAAAAAAACAACCCACGCTAATGTAAAAGAAGAATTTGAAACGTAACAGCCATGTCCTTATAATTCAGGCGAAAACTATGCTTTTTCGTCAAGGACTCGTTTCAGTGATGTTACAATCATTTGAGGTTGAATGCCTGTCAGACAGAAGAAGTCGTTATAGTAGCATCGCTTGTCGCCAAAGAGCGAGCACGGACGGCACGCCATATTGAGCTGCACCACCAAATCGTCGCGCTGCTTCCATCCCATAAATCCACAATAAGGATGCGACGCTCCCCATACCGACACCACCGGCACTCGCACCAGCGACGCCAGATGCATGTTCATGCTGTCCATCGACAACATCACGTCGCAGTGGCTCAGCAGCGCCAACTCAACGGGAAAACCGTTGCGTTTTTCGCCCAACGACACGGCGTTGGGATATTTCTTCACCCATTTTTCGAACTGACTGCGTTCATCATCGCCCTGTCCGAAGAAAAACAGCTTCACGCCCTGCCAAGCGGCAATGGTGTCGAGCACCTTTTCCATGAGATGAATTGGATAGATTTTGCCAGCCCACTTGGCATATGGCGCCACGGCAATCCAGCGCTCGCCGGGAGCTTTCGCGCCAACGATGTGTGCAAATGCCTTCGCATCGCCCTTGCCGCCGTCGAAAATCGACGTGAACGTCTCTTCGAAAGCAAAGCCCATTCGGCGGAACACCTCGCGATAGCGGTCGAGCGACGTGCGCAGCGGAAACATGCGCTTGTTGCGGCGGCGCGTGAGGGCTTGCTTGCCCTTGTTGCCCATGTCGATGCGCTTCACTTTGCAGCCGCGCAACCTCATTGCCATGCCCAGCAACCACGAGCGGCGGTCGCCCTGAAGGTCAATCATGGCATCGGGCTGCTGCTCGCCTGCCAGCCGCTCTGCCAACCGCAGCATGCCGCCAAAGCCGCGATATGCCTCGTGATGGTCAACTGCCACCACGCTAAGATTCTTTGGAGCATTGAAAAACAGTGTCGACGCCACTTGCTGAGTGACAATCACAAACTGCGTTTCTGGGTGTGCCACGCACACCGAGTAGACAACCGGTATGGTCATAGCCACATCGCCCAACAGCGAAAAGCGAACTATCAGCACCTTGCGATAAGGCGCCGTAGCATCGACAACCGGTGTGGCTAAATGACTCATTGGCTGATATCTCTCTTTTGTATTGCAAAAAAATCTATTCCTACGCAAATCTAATGCAAAACCTTTAAAAAAGCAAATTAATTTTCCACAAGCCGTGCCCAAACTATGGCATTTGGGCAATTATATGGACGGTTATTATGCAAAAAAAATACGGGCACCAACCATTACGATTTGTGCCCGTACCTTGATATGCTTGCAATCAACGCATCACTTTTCGCGCATGAAGATGTTGATAGGCGTGCCTGTAAACTCCCAGTTTTCGCGAATCTTGTTTTCAAGATAACGCTTATATGGGTCCTTGACCCATTGTGGCAGGTTGCAGAAGAAGATGAACGTTGGCACCACCGACTCCTTGAGCATGGTGATGTACTTAATCTTCACAAACTTGCCCTTGTTTGATGGCGGTGGATAAGCCGCAATGGCTTCCTGCATCACGTTGTTGAGCTTCGATGTAGGCACCACGCGCTTGCGGTTGTTATACACCTGCACAGCGGTTTCAAGCACCTTGTAGATGCGTTGCTTGGTGAGTGCCGAGCCGAAGATGATGGGGAAGTCGGTGAACGGGGCAAAGCGGCTGCGTATGGCGTTCTCCATGGTGCGGATAGCCTCCTGGCTCTTGTCGGTCACGAGGTCCCACTTGTTGACGCACACCACCAAGCCCTTCTTGTTCTTTTGTATGAGCGAGAAGATGTTGGCGTCCTGACCTTCGATGCCTCGAGTGGCATCAATCATGAGCACGCACACGTCGGAGTTTTCGATAGCACGAATGCTTCGAATCACCGAGTAATACTCAATATCCTCGTTCACCTTGGCTTTTTTGCGTATGCCGGCGGTGTCGACGAGGTAGAAGTCGAATCCGAACTTGTTGAAGCGTGTGTAGATGCTGTCGCGAGTGGTTCCGGCAATGTCGGTTACGATGTTACGCTCTTCGCCGATGAAGGCGTTGATAATCGACGATTTCCCGGCATTCGGGCGTCCAACAATGGCAAAGCGCGGTATGTCCTCGGTCTGCTGTTCCTGAGCGTTGTTAGGCATCAGGCGCAGCACCTCATCGAGCAAATCGCCCGTTCCCGAGCCGTTGATTGCCGACACCGACAGCGGGTCGCCCAATCCCAGCGAATAGAACTCGGCAGCGGCATACACGCCCTCGTTGTTGTCGGCTTTGTTGGTGACCAAAATCACCGGTTTCTTGCAGCGGCGCAAGATGTCAGCCACATGGTCGTCGAGGTCGGTCACGCCGTTTTTGATGTCCACCATAAAGAGAATCACATCGGCTTCTTCGATGGCAAGCGCAACCTGCTTATTGATTTCTTCTTCGAATATGTCTTCGCTATTCACCACCCAACCGCCGGTGTCGACGATTGAGAATTCCTCACCGTTCCACAGCACTTTGCCGTACTGGCGGTCGCGAGTGGTGCCCGACGTGTCGTTTACGATGGCGGCACGCGTTTCGGTGAGACGATTAAAGAGGGTTGATTTGCCCACATTGGGGCGGCCTACAATGGCAACTAATTTTCCCATGTCTTGAAAGGTTCCTTTCTTTGTGTTAGAGGGTTAAAAAAATCATTCAGTATCCACATCGGTCAATTGCAGCCCATCCACGAGGCAACGCTGCCATGAGCGCCTCAGAGGCATGCGGGCGGCTGCGCAATCAATCGATGTAGCCAAATTCGCGGAGCTTGTTATCGCGGTTTCGCCAGTCGTTTTCCACCTTAACAAACATTTCGAGGTAGATATGCTTACCGAAGAATGTCTCGATGTCCTTGCGGGCGTCGATGCCCAATCGCTTCAGCTTCTTTCCGCCTTGACCGATGATAATGCCTTTCTGGCTGTCTCGCTCCACGTAGATTACCGCCATGATGTGAATGTTGGTGTCGCTCTCGTCGAATTTTTCAACAATCACCTGGGTGGCGTATGGCACTTCTTTGTCGTAGTTAAGCAGAATCTTCTCGCGAATGATTTCGGTGACAAAGAAGCGTGCCGGCTTGTCGGTAAGGGCATCCTTGCCGAAGTAAGGCGGCGAGTCGGGCAACAGCTCCACCACGCGGCGCAGCAGGTTGTCGACGTTGAAGTTTTCCTTAGCCGATGTGGGGAACACCTCGGCGTTTGGCAACAAGCCTTTCCAGCGGTCGATAATCGCAAGTAGGTCGTCCTGACCTTTGAGCAAATCGATTTTATTGATAATCAAAATCACAGGAATCTTTTCGCGCGCCACCTTGTCGAGGAAGGTCTGGTTTTTGGTGGGCGACTCAATCACGTCGGTCACATACAGCAGTATGTCGGCATCGATGAGCGCCTCAAGCGAGAAGTCGAGCATGGCTTCCTGCATCTTGTATTTTGGGCTAAGCACCCCAGGGGTGTCGCCAAACACAATCTGATAGTCGTCGGTGTTGACAATGCCCGTGATGCGATGGCGCGTGGTTTGCGCCTTCGAGGTGATAATCGACATTCGTTCGCCCACCAATAGGTTCATCAGGGTTGATTTGCCCACATTGGGGTTGCCAACGATGTTCACAAAGCCTGCTTTATGTGCCATAACACAATCTCCTTGTTGCTTCGGTGCGAAGCTGTTTTTTTTGATTAAAAAGAATAAAACCGATATTAAATCATCACAATTGCAGGTTGAGCGCGCTCCTCAAAGGGAATGGATGCCATGCCGGCGAGGATTACAACCCCCAACCCTATATAACGAACAAAAAACGCATCAGTCAGTGTTTATTGCCGAGATGATGCATTTTTTGTTGATTATTTTCAGAAAAAGCAGCAAAGCATCTTCTCTGCGTTTCGCCGTTGTTTATGCCACATCTTGCGCCCCTGCATGGTGCGTAACCCGGGGCGGTGTGCCATAACGTGGTGAATGTTGATGCCAGCTCTTTTTTGTGTCAGCGTTTTTTAGTGGACCTAATCAATATCCCCAAACAATATACATTGCGCCCCAGGTGAAACCTGCGCCGAATGCAGTGAGGAGAATCTTATCGCCCTTCTTGAACTTATGCTTGTTTTCGTCCATACACAAAGGAATCGAAGCGCCACTTGTGTTGCCGCGATATTGTATGTTCACCAGCACTTGTTCGTCGGTTACGCCAAGGCGCTGTCCCACAGCCTCGATGATGCGCAAGTTGGCTTGGTGAGGAATGAAGTATTTCACGTCCTTGATGTCGAGGTTGTTGCGCGTGAGAATGTCCTGGCTCGAAGTGAGCATGTCGGTTACGGCGTGCTTATACACGGCACGACCTTCTTGATAAACGAAGTGCTCTTGAGCATCGACAGTTTCGTGCGAAGCCGGACGAGCCGAGCCGCCAGCCTTCATCACCAAGTGTTCGTGGTCGGCTTCAACGTGGAACACGCCGTCGATAACGCCAATGCCTTCCTCTTCGGTTGGCTCAACAAGCACAGCGGCAGCAGCATCGCCAAACAATGGGCAGGTGGTGCGGTCGTTATAGTTGGTCATGCTTGTCATCTGCTCGGCTGCGCACACAATCACCTTTTTGTACATGCCGCTACGCACATAGGCAGCAGCTTGTTGCAAGGTGACGATGAAACCGGCGCAAGCGGCTTGAACGTCGAAACCGTAGCAGTTCACGAGTCCGCAGTTGCCAATCATGATTGAAGCAGTCGACGGGAAGCGATAGTCGGGGTTGGTGGTTGCGCAAATCAGGAGGTCGATTTCCTCGGGCTTAACGCCGGTTTCGGCAAGCAACTTGTTGATTGCTTTTGTGCCCATCACCGAGCTGCCCTGTTCGTCGCCCTTGAGCACACGGCGCTCCTTAATGCCCACGCGAGTGGTAATCCACTCGTCGTTGGTTTCCACCATAGTAGCCAACTCATCGTTGGTGAGAATGTAGTCGGGAATATACGATGCTATTCCGGTTATTTTAGCATTCAGCATATTGTTAGGTTTGAATCTATAAAAAAAGAAAATCATATCCTAAATGCAATGTCC
The DNA here is from genome assembly GCA_004557385.1 of Bacteroidales bacterium. Classification (GTDB taxonomy): domain Bacteria; phylum Bacteroidota; class Bacteroidia; order Bacteroidales; family Muribaculaceae; genus SFTJ01. Next base: position 2,435 of record SFEA01000061.1, on the reverse strand, counting down.
GATTTCTCGAGGCATTTTGTTATTTAGGATATATAGATTTTTATTTTTTCTCTATCAGGGAAATAATGTTAAGATTTAATAAGCTTTTTATTAAACCGCAGCATCTTTCTCGATAGCGATTTGGCCTCTATAGTAACCACATTCTGGGCATACGGTGTGTGAAACGTGCCATGCGCCGCAGTTTGGGCAGATTGCCAAAGTAGGAGCTACAGCCTTGTCGTGAGTTCTTCTCTTGGCTGTGCGAGTCTTCGATTGTTTTCGTTTAGGATGTGCCATTTTCTTGTTATTTGTTTTTTAATTTGTTATCTTTTAATTTCATCAGCTCCGCCCAACGCGGGTCGATGTTTGTTTTGTTATCAATATCTTCGGCGGCAGAGTCATCGTCGGCATAGCTGCCATACTCCTGCAGCTCGTCGTCGATGCCGTGTGCCGTGTGCGCCTGCAGCGCCTGCCACGTTGCCTCGTCGCATTCGCCCTCGGCATGAACGTGCTGCAATGGTATGCACAGCGCCACCGTATCGTAGACAATCGGTGCCACATCGAGCACGTTGTCGCCCTCCGGCACGATGAGCACGCCATCTTTGCTGTCGTCGTATTCATCGCCGTATTTAACTGCCAAATCATAGTCGGCTTCCACTGCGTAGTCCATAGGCTCAAGGCAGCGGTCGCAAACTATCTGTATCGTGCCCTGGCAATGAATGCTAAAATAATTTGCCTCATTGGCGCGACGCACAGCAACGCTCGCCTTAACCGCACCACCAAGTATGTCGATGCTTTCCATTTCGCGGAAAAATTCATCGTCAAGCAGGAACTCATAATTGTCCGTTCCTTGTTTTACGCCCCTCAAGGGGATACAGAATGTAGCGAGTTTTGCCAAAATTTTTTCGTTAAATCGCTGCAAAGTTACAAACATTAGTGCTAATTATCAAACATTTCTGTTCATTTTTCTGCTTTTAACCTCGTTTTATGCGCTTTTTAGCTGCGTCAACACCGCTTTTGCCCTGCCAAACAACCCCTTTATTATGGCAAAATGGCTATTTTTGCGTAACTTTGCAGCGGCTTTGCACAACAAAGGCTCATTACATTATTAATATATAAGCGTCGGAAAAATGAACAATAACTCTCCCATTTCAACACTATATGTGAGCGACCTCGACGGCACCCTGCTCAACGAGCACTCGCAGGTGTCGGCTGAGAGCGCAGCCATGCTCAACGAAGCCATCGAGCGTTTTGGCGCACAATTCACCTGCGCCACGGCACGCACCCCAGCCACCATCGTGCCGCTGATGCAAAACATACACATGCAGCTGCCCATGATTGCTATGGCGGGCGCCGCCATGTGGAACCCCGTCAGAAGCGCCTACGAGAATGTGCGCACCATAGGCGAAGCCCAAATACGCCAGATTGTGGGCATCTACGAGCGCCACGGCGCACGCCCGTTTGTCTACCGCCACCACGGAGGCATCATCGAGGCTTATCACAGCGCACAGCTGTCGGCTGCCGAGCGCGAGTTTGTAGAACCTCGCAGCCACACGCCGCTCAAACGCTTTGTGCTGGGCAACGGATATGGCTCGACTGACGACGAGGCAATGATTATCTTCTCAATCGACCGCTACGACCTGCTCAAGCAGGTGTATGCCCACATCGTGCAAGAAGTGCAATGCTCGCCGGTGTGCTATCACGACATCTTCGACCCCGCGATGGGCATCCTCGAAGTGTATTCGCACGGCACCACCAAGGCTTCAGCCATTCGCACCCTCGCCAACCAAATCGGAGCAAACCGCATTGTGGTGTTCGGCGACAACCGCAACGACCTGCCAATGATGCAGATTGCCAATTGCAGCGTGGCGGTGGAAAACGCATTCCCCGAGGTGAAACAAGCCGCCGACGTGATAATCGGCGCCAACACCACCAACAGCGTGGCGCAATGGGTGCTCAACGACGCCCAAGCCCACCATATCTCTCGATGAAGAATACAATTGTTACCATTAAAAAACACGAATTGCGCAAGATTATTTATTGGGATTCAATGGTTTAGATGCGAAAAAAAGAGAACGAACTATATCCTTAAAGACAGTATTTTCATGCCTTTGTTCTGTTTTTATGCCACTTTTTCAAGCGACTTTTTCGAGAAATCGTCACTTTTTCAAGGGAGTTTTCCGAGAAATCGACACTTTTTCAAGGGACTTTTTCACGAAATCGCCACTTTTTCAAACGACTTTCGCTGCAAATATACACAAACATCACCAAACCACCAACATATAATCAGCCCGAATCGCACAAAAAAGCGATGAAAAACAGCAATAAAATGATACAATCTTTGCAGATTATTGCCGTTTTTTGACAATGGGAGTATTTTGTGGCGTAAAAACGATTGTTATACAATAATTATAGCTACCTTTATTCTCAAAATAGTGCTGCACAAACTTCGAGCA
>SFEA01000060.1 GCA_004557385.1 Bacteroidales bacterium | reverse complement strand
ATATCATTGATTATGAGCCGTTGGCCGGATATATATTCGACCGGGGATACTGGGATCTGGAGAGGCTTCATAAGATTGAGGAGCTCGGTGCCTTCTTTGTAATAAGAGAGAAATCCAAGCCGAAGTTCGTGGTTGAAGACGGCATGGATATGCCGGAGAATGGAAATATCCTTCAGGACTATACCGTCCGGTTTTCTGGCAAGCGCAATGCTTCCAATTACCCATCCCGGATAAGGCGCATAGTAGCGTATATCCCCGACTTGAAGAGAAGCTTTGTCTTTTACACCAATAATTTCTTCCTGGCTGCCGAACAGATTGTATTCCTCTACAAGAACCGATGGCAGGTGGAGCTTTTCTTCAAATGGATCAAACAACACCTTAGGTCACGACATTCTGGGGTAACTCCGAGACTTCCGTCAGAATACAAATCTATGCGGCCATCTGCACTTACTGCGTCGTCGCAATAATCGAGCATAAGATGAAGCTTGAAAGAAACATCTACGAGGTCATGAGAATCCTCGGCAGCTCCCTGCTTGTAAAGGAGCATATCAAGGACTTGCTGGCTCCGGAACCGCAACCAGTCCAAATAGCAAATTGCCATCCGACTCTTGACCTTGAATTCGATTAACATTTTTTAAGAGACACTAGTGACTCTGCTTTTTTTTATGAAAAAAATGTTGCTATGATGTTTGGAAATATGCAAAAAGCATTATAACTTTGTCAAGTTTGTTGGTGGATTTTACTTCTTTTTGAAAACAATTCTGCCAAAATTCAGTAATTATTCAATCAATTAACAAACTAGAACACATAATCGCATAATTATTCATTTTTATAATTATTATCAATATCGTAACCATGCACTTTAAGAAATTATTAACGAGAATTGCATTGGTGCTCTTTGCAACACTGACACCAATGGCAGTTCTTGCCCAGCCTGTGGCACAGAAACGCACAAAAGCCACAGAGGCGCAGGCAACACTTGAAAAAGTGCGTTTTGAGAGAATGTTTCCCGGTACACGCCCCGAGCGGATTCTCTCACGCACAAGTCACACACTGAACTTCGTCGGTGCAATGTCATCGCAGCTGATGAACGCTTCAGCCGACAAGACTTTAGTCTACGGAAGCCTCATCGGTGGTAGCGGCTACGGAAGCGACATACCCTACGGTATCTACTCCTTCCCGGCATCTTCTGCCGACCCCGTGACAGCAGTTGAAGTGAACTCAAGCCTCAATGCCAACGGTGGCGGCGTACTTGTCGACGACAAGTATTATTTCATCAACTTCTTCGACACGGGCTTTGGCGGAATCTTCGCCTATTTCTACGCCTACAACACCGAATCGTGGTCGCTCATCACATCAAACCGCGTGCAGCTTACAAGCGTAGCTACCGACCTCACCTACGACCCGGTGACAAAAAAGGTGTACGGCTGCTTCCTCAACGACACAATGGACGGATATGTGCTCGGAATCATGAGCACTGCCGACGGTGGCGTAACGCCCATTGCCAACCTCAATGGCCCGCTATTCTGCATCGCAGCCAACAAGGAGGGCGAACTTTTCGGAATCGACGGATCGGGCCGCCTGCTCAACTTCGACAAGTCGTCGGGCAGCTACACACTGGTGGGCACCACGGGATTTTTGCCTAAATACACCCAGTCGGCAACTTTCGACCAAAAGACAGGCGTTCTCTATTGGGCTGCAATGAACGATGCTACTTCCGGACTCTACACCGTCGACACCACTACCGGAAAAGCTACATTCGTAGGCAATTTCCAGGGTCAAGAGGAGTTTGGAGGTCTTTACATTCCCGGTCAGGCTGCTGTTGATGCCGCACCGGCAGCAGTGGAAAACCTCACTGTGACCTACGATGTGGCAACCACAGCTTCGATGGATATATCTTTCACCATGCCTACTACCACATTCGACGGATCGGCACTATCGGGTGAACTCGACTATATCATCAGCCTCAACGATGAGGAAAAAATCGTGAGCAGCGCAAATGCAGGCGAGGCAGTCACCGAGCGAATCAACAATATGACCGTGGGCGAATTCACCGTTTCGGTACGTATACGCAACGAAGCCGGCGACAGCCCTTCCGAGAAAGTGCGCAAGTGGATTGGCGCAGACACCCCCGATGCACCTACCAACCTGTCGGCGACAGTCGACGGGGCTTCAATCGTGCTCGCATGGAACGCTCCTGAGCGCGGACAGCACGACGGCTATGTAGATGCCTCAACAGTCAACTACAAGATTATCCGCTACCCTGAAAATCGCGTGATTGCCGACAAACTCACAGCCACAACCTACACCGACACCCCCGATGCACTTTCAATCTCAGCCTACTGGTATGAGGTGATTGCATTCAGCGGCAATAGCGAAGGCGGCTCGGCTACTTCCGACAAGATACTCCTTGGAAGCGCATTCACAGTGCCATACAGCGAGACTTTCGACCGTGCATCGAATTTCGACCTCTTTACCGTGATTGATGCAAACGGTGACGGCATAACTTGGCGTTTCGACAACTCAGGCTCGGCGGTATGCTCCAACAGCATGACCGAGAATGCCAACGACTGGCTTATCACCCCACCTATTCACCTCGCAAACGACTACATCTACCGCTTGCGCTTCAATGCCCATGCAGCATCGTCGGGGTGGCCCGAAAAGATACGCGTGGCATTTGGCACTGACCGCACCGTAGATGCCATGACAAGCGAGCTATTCGGTGTCACGGACATCAACACCGTGAACAGCACCGCACAAGAGACAATTTTCAGCATCGACACCGACGACGACTACTACTTCGGCTTCCAGTCGGTGAGCGACGCAATGATGTTCAAGCTGTCGCTCGACGACATCTCCATTGAGCAGGCGGCTTCGGTCAATGCACCGGTATCGGTCGATGACCTCACGCTGAAAGCCGGCGACAACGGAGCCAAGAGCGTGACAGTGACATTCACCGTGCCTGCCACTACAATCAAGGGCGAGGCACTCACCACTGTGCCACGCGTGACCATACGCCGTGGAAACTCTATCGTCAAGTCACTGAAGAACCAGGAGCCGGGAGCTTCGGTTTCATTCGTCGACACTGCATGCGAACTCGGCTACAACGAGTACACCGTGTATGCAAGCAATGATTTCGGCGATGCAATCGAGACCACTGCATCAGTGTTCGTAGGCTTTGACCTTCCCGGAGAGCCTCTCAACGTGCTCCTCAAAGAGGTAGACGGAAAGGCAGTCCTCACTTGGGACGCTCCCGCTGCCGGACAGAATGGCGGCTATATCGACACGGATGCCCTCACCTACCACATTCTCTTCGGCAACGACGAGAGCACCGTTATCGCAATGAACGTAGCCGGCAACAGCTACACATTCGACCCTATGCCCTCCAATTCACAATATGCGCAACGCTACATCGTGTTTGCAGTGAATGAAAGGGGTGTCGGATACGGCACTTCATCAAACATCATAGTGTTTGGCACACCCTACGAGCTGCCGTTCAACGAATCGTTCAGCGATGCATCAATCCACTATGAAACCTGGGGCATAATCGACGATGACATTGACTATTCGGGCGTGTGGGAAGTGCTCTCCTACGGCACAATGCCTTCGGCTACCGCACAAGACGGCGACGGCGGACTCATCACATTCCTGCCGCAATATGTGGGCGACGAGGCTTATCTCTACTCCGGCAAAATCGGCATCGGCAGCGCAATCAACCCGGTACTCGAATTCTACTATTTCTACCCCAATGGATCGACCAACGAACTGGTAGTGGAGGCTTCGACCAACGGATATGAGTTCAATGCCATAAAGTCAATCAAGTTTGCCGAGCTGAGCGGTAGCAGCGAGTGGAAAAAGGCTACAATCTCCCTCACCGACTGCATCACCGAGTCGGGCTATGTGCAGATTGCATTCCGTGGCATTGCCCACGACGGACTCACCAGCATTCACCTCGACAATATCTCAGTGACCGACGTGCTCGAATACAATCTTGAAGCCTCTTCCATTTCAGCGCCCAAGCGCATGACCGTGGGTGCCGAAAGCAAGATTGCAGTGAACGTGACAAATGTGGGAACCAAGTCGTTCTACACAGGCGAGCACCAGGTTTCGCTCTATTGCGACGGCAAGCTCGTAGCCACCCAGTCCGGACAATTCCTTTCACCGGGTGAAAGCTACAGCTACACATTCACCCACACTCCCGACCCGTCGTCGGGCGAAACTGCAAGCTTCTATGCAGTAATTGAAAGCTCGCGCGACCAGAACCTCAAGAACAACACCACCGCTACTGCGATTGTGGAAATAAAGGTGCCGCACAAGCCCGTACCGACAGAACTAACTGCATCAGTCAACAACAGCACTGTAAACCTTGCCTGGACAGCCCCCGATGTCACCGAAACCGTCACCCAGCTCGACGACTTCGAGGACTACGAGCCGTTCATCATCGCCAACATCGGCGACTGGACACTTGCCGATGTCGACCGTCAGGGAACTGCCTACTTCAATGGAAGCTGGCCGCACATGAGCGAGCCACAGGCATTCATCGTGTTCAACGCTCCTGAAATCGGCGCCGACTACGACGGTGGATATGAATCGGACTGGAAGGCTTATAGCGGTGACCAGTGCCTAATCTCATTCATAGCCGAAACAGGCAATACCGACGACTGGCTAATCTCGCCCATGCTGAGCGGCAAGGAACAGACCATTTCGTTCTACATAAAGGGCGTATCCGGCTACACCGACAACTTTGAGGTACTCACATCGACTGCAACTTCAGCCATCAACCGCGCAAGCTTTGTGGCACTGAAGGGCATAGGCGGCAATGCTCCGTCTGCTTGGACCGAGATTTCTTTCACCGTGCCTGCCGGAACCAATTTCTTTGCAATACGCCACACCGCTGACGTTAACAATGGCTTTGCTCTGCTCGTCGACGATGCTTCGTTCCAGGCTAAAGCTATGGTGACCCCATCTCTGCTTGGCTACAACGTGTATCGCAATGGTGTGAAAATCAATGACGAGACCGTGACTGTATGCGCATTTGCCGACATGCTTGCCGAGGGCGACATCGACTACAATGTAACCGCTCTCTACAATATCGGTGAATCGGCATTCTCCAACACCGTAACCACCAAGGTAGCCTCAGTCGACAACGCTGCCATTGCCACACGCATCAGCATCACCACTGCCGGACAACGCATCATCGTGGCATGCGCCGAGGGTGAGGCTGTCAGCATCTACAATGTGGCAGGCGTAGAAATTGCCGGCTTCACAGCCGAGAGCAACAACTCGATTGACGTTGCACCGGGAGCCTACATAGTGAAAGTGGGCAACTATGCACAGACTGTTATAGTGAAATAATTAATTCCAATTCTTAATAAACCAATTATTATGCATCTATCAACATTTATCACACGCAGCAAAGCTGTAGCCATGGCAATCATGGCTTGCAGCTTTGTGGGCAGTGCCGAGACCTTCACACTTGAAACAGCCGGCACACTCGCCGAACTCATCGGCGACAGAAAGTATGAGATTACCGAGCTCAAGGTAGTAGGTCCCATCAGCAATGCCGACATCAAACTCATTCGCCAAATGGGCGGATATGATGAGAGAGCCTACGCCGAGACCGAAGGAAAGCTTGTGGACCTCGACCTCTCTGAGGCTACAATCGTAGCCAACGACTCCGACACCGAGGGCTACTTCTACAATTGGACTGAATACTTCGTCAAGGACAACGAAGTGAGCGACTTCATGTTCAAGAAGCTGAAACTGGTGACTGTGAAACTTCCTGCAACCGCCACCCACCTTGGAAAAGAGGCTTTCCAGAACTGCAACGCCCTCACTTCGGTGACTATGCCGCAAAGCATCACCACATTTGGCAGCTCAGTATTCCAGAATTGCACAAGCCTGAAATCGGTGGAATTGCCTGCAATAAACGAGATTCCCAGCAGCACATTCTCTGGTTGCAGCTCGCTCGAATCGGTGGCAATTCCGCAAACGGTGAAAACAATCGGCATGAGCGCATTCTATGGTTGCAGCTCACTGACCGCTCTTGAGCTGCCTGCCGAAATCACTTCACTGCCGTCAAACTTCTGCAAGAATTGCAGCAGCCTTGCGGCAATTACAATCCCAAGCAGCGTAACTACAATCGGCAGCAGCGCATTCGAGAACTGCGCATCGCTCACTGCAATCGACCTGCCTGAAATTGCATCGCTCGAAAGCTACGCATTCCAGGGCACAGGACTCAAATCAATCACCCTTCCTGCAACCGTGGCTGCACTCAAGAACCGCTGCCTCAACACAGCAGCCGGTCTTACCGAGCTTCACTGCACATCGGCAACTCCTGCCGAGGTGCAATACAACGGTCTTTACGGCATCAACTACGAGTCGTGCACACTCTATGTTCCCGAAGGTTCAAAAGCTGACTACATGGCTGTTGCCGACTGGGCAGCATTTGCCAACATCGTGGAGGGCAGCGGCTCAACCGAGCCTGAGAACCCTGCAGTGCGCGTAGTGACAGTGACTGAGCCCGGACAGCTTGCAAGTGTCGTAGGCGAGAGCTACAAATATGCAGTTGAGGACCTCACCATCACCGGTCCGCTCAATGGCAGCGACCTCTGCTTCATTCGCGACATGGCAGGACGCAGCTTCGACCAACAGTACACCGACGGCAAGCTCCGCCGCCTCGACATAGCCAATGCCACCCTCGTCTATCAGGGAACTTACAATGAGAATGGCATCCGCGTACCTGTGGAAAGCGACTACTACGCCTACTTAGAGGCGACAATCGGCGGCGACTCTCCCATCAAGATGGCTGCTCGCCAAGACTGCCTGCCCGAACTCGTATTCACAAAGACTACTCTTGAAGAGGTTGTACTGCCCACTTCAATCAAGAAGATCTACTCTTCGTTCTCTGAGTGCTTCGGACTGAAGGGCACCGTAGTGATTCCCGAAGGTGTAGAAACTATCGGTGACTACGCTTTCGAAGGCTGCTACAACATTGAGCACATCATTCTTCCTTCCACTCTCGTTGAAAGCTCTTCAGTGCGTCCACTGGCAAATGAAAATGCCATTTGCGCACACGCATTCGACGGCTGCCGCTCGCTCAAGTCGATAGAGATTCCCGAGGTTGTTACCAATCTCCGCGATGCAACTTTCCAGTATTGCTCAAGCCTCACCGAGATTACTCTCCCGGCCAAGCTGACAAACATCGGTGCCAAGACTTTCGGCGGCTGCACTGCAATCAAGAACATCTATGTGAAGAACCCCGACACTTTGGTAAAGGCTTACTATGAGGCCTTCGTAAGCTCAGATGAGAACAAGACCGGCGTTGACAAGCTCAACTGCGTGGTTACTGTGCCTGTTGGCATGAAGGCTGCCTATAAGGATGCCGATGAGTGGTTTGAGTTCCTCAACATCATTGAGGAGGGCGAAACTGCACAGTTCACCGTGAAAGTGAACGACGTTGAGAATGTTGCCGTGACATTCGGCGACAACCAGACTCTCAGCCTCACCGCCGGTGAAAACACTGTGCTTTCAGCCGACATTTTGAATCCTCTCACCATCACGGCTGCCGAAGGCTATGGAGTCGAAGCCGCTGTGGACGGTGTTACCAAGACCGACCTCTCAGCAGTTGCTGTTCCTGCCGGCTCAGTTCTCGACATAAAGGTATCTCCGGTTTCGGGCGTTGAGGCAGTTAAAGCTGCCAACTTTGCCTACAATCGCGCAGGTGGTGTGATTAGCGCAAACGGTACAATACAGATCTTCACTACATCGGGAGTTCTTGTTGCCACTGCCAACAACACACTCAGCACAGCCAATATGCCCGCCGGCATCTATGTAGCCAAGATAGGCGACAAGGCATTCAAGTTCGTGAAGTAAGCCGTCAATTTTGAAATATCTAAATCCATATAAATGGAGTGTAGCTCAGCGAGTTGCACACCATTTTCTTTTTCACATTTTCGGCTGAGATAGTCGAAAATTGATTTATTTTCGCTATATTTGCACCATATTTGGAACGTGTCTTATTTTACGGCAAGGTGTGTCTTATGTAGTCTTAAGTGATTTTATGTAGTTCTACCGAGCCAAAAATATTGAATTATGCCGAGTGCGAAATATGAGATAAAGCGAAAATGCGAAGTTTGTGGTTCAATGTTTCTTGCCAAAACATTGGACTCGCATTATTGTTGTAGGAAATGTTCAGACATCGCTTATAATAGAAGAAGAGCTGAAGCCACAAAGCGTCAACAGATGGATAAGGTTATATCTTTGATGCCGGAGGGGCGTGACGTATTTATCCAAGCTTGTACCTATATGCCTAAGAATGTCCTTCATTTGTTGGAGAAGAACGGTTATACGCTGGATAACCTTACTTATTTCATCGGCCATCAGGCGAATATGCGTATCATGGCGAATATCGCCAAGCAATTGAACTTGCCGGACGAGAAATTTTTACACAATATCGAGGAGCTGGGAAATACGGGTTCCGTAAGCTCGGCCTTGGTATATGCCCAGAACGATAAGAATTTCAAGAAAGACGACTTGATCGCTATCACGGTATTCGGCGGTGGCTATTCAACGGGAGCTTGCTTGATTAAACATTGATATTAAAAAATTTGAGTAATATGAAACTATTAGAAGGTAAAGTGGCTGTCGTAACGGGTGCCGCTCGTGGTATTGGTAAGGCTATCGCCTTGAAGTTTGCCCAAGAGGGCGCTAACATCGCTTTCACGGATCTAGTGATCGATGAGAATGGCTTGGCTACACAGGCTGAGATCGAGGCCTTGGGTGTAAAGGCGAAAGGATACGCTTCCAACGCTGCTAACTTTGAGGAGACTCATAACGTCGTTGCCGAGATCGTGAAGGATTTCGGACGTATCGATATCTTGGTGAACAACGCCGGTATCACGAAAGACGGCTTGATGATG